>DATCMB010000018.1 GCA_036563615.1 Candidatus Binatia bacterium | reverse complement strand
GCGGAGAGATCGGCGCTGGCCTCCACGGTCTCGATCCGACTGGTCATCGCCGCGCTGACCGGCTCGCGGAAACGCTCCTCGTGGCCGTAGACGCGCAGCAGGATGTCGGATTCATCGACAATGCCGACCACCTTGTCGCCGTCCAGCACCGGCAGCTGCGAGACGTCGTAGAGCTTCATCCGGGAATAGGCGACGAGCAGCAGGTCGTCGGGCGCAACCGTCACCGTCGCGCGCTCGGCGTGGCGGCGGGCGATCAGGTCGCGCAGGTCGCCATGCTGCGGCCGCTCCAGGAAGCCCTGATCGAGCATCCAGTAGTCGTTGAACATTTTCGACAGGTACTTGTTGCCGCTGTCGCAGACGAAGGTGACGACGCGCTTCGGCTCGCTCTGCTCGCGGCACCAACGCAGCGCCGCCGCGACCAGCGTGCCGGTCGAGGAGCCGGCGAGGATCCCCTCGTCGCGCAGCAGCGCGCGAGCGGTCGCGAAGCTCTCGGCATCGGAGATGGTGTAGGCGCGGCGCACGCGCGATAGGTCGGCGATCGGCGGCACGAAGTCCTCGCCGATCCCTTCCACGAGCCACGAGCCCGCCTCGCCGACCTCGCCGGTCTCGACGTAGCGCGCGAGCACCGAGCCCTCGGGATCCGCGAGCACCATCTCGACGTGCGGCGCGACCCGCGCGAAGTAGCGCGACAGCCCGGTGATCGTGCCGCCCGAGCCCACGCCGCACACCGCGGCGTCGAGCCGACCTTCCATCTGCCGCCAGATCTCGGGCGCGGTGGTGTGCTCGTGCGCCGCGGGATTCGCCGGGTTGCCGAATTGATTGACGTAGTAGCCGCCGGTCTCGCGCGCGATGCGCTCGGCGAGGTCCTGGTAGTACTCGGGATGGCCGCGGGCGACGTCGGAGCGGGTCATGCGGACGTCGGCGCCGAGCGCGCGCAGGTGGAAGACCTTCTCGCGGCTCATCTTGTCCGGGATCACGAGGATCAGCCGGTAGCCCTTGCGCGCCGCGACCAGCGCGAGACCGAGCCCGGTGTTGCCCGCGGTCGCCTCGACCAGCGTCGAGCCCGGGCCGATCGCGCCGTCGCGCTCCGCGGCCTCGATCATCGCGAGACCGATGCGGTCCTTGATCGAGCCGCCGGGGTTCTGGTTTTCGAGCTTGACGAAGAGCTCGCAGGGGCCGGTGTCGAAGGCGGTGAGCCGTACGAGCGGCGTGTTGCCGATCAGTGGCAGGACGCCGGCGGTGGCGCCCGGAGGCTCCGATGCGCTCGCGGTCACGAGAGACGCACCATGCGCAACGCGCTCTCCAGGTCCCGCCAGAGATCCTCGACGTGCTCGAGCCCGATCGAGAGGCGCACCAGCGAGTCGCCGATGCCGAGCGCGCGGCGCTGGTCCACCGGGATCGAGGCGTGCGTCATGAGCGCCGGGTGCTCGGCGAGCGACTCGACGCCGCCCAGGCTCTCGGCGAGCGTGAACAGCCGCAGCGCGCGCAGGAAGCGGCTCGACTCCTCGAACCCGCCCTCGAGCTCGAGGGTGATCATGCCGCCCGGACCGCGCATCTGGCGCTCCGCGAGCTCGTGCTGCGGGTGCGACGCGAGCCCCGGATAGTGCACGCGCTCCACGCCCGGCGCGCCCTCGAGACGACGCGCGAGCTCCGCGGCGGTCTCGACGTGGCGCTCCATGCGCAGCGGCAGCGTCTTGATGCCGCGCAGGACGAGGTAGCAGTCCATCGGACTCGGCACGGCGCCGATCGCGTTCTGCAGGTGGCGAAGCTTCGCGATCAGCTCCTCGTCCGAGGTGACGAGCGCGCCGCCGACCACGTCGGAGTGCCCGTTGATGTACTTGGTCGTCGAGTGCAGGGCGACGGTCGCGCCGAGCGCGAGCGGACGCTGCAGCACGGGCGACGCGAACGTGTTGTCGACCACGACGCGGATCCTGCGCGCGCGCGCGAGCTCCGACACCGCCGCGATGTCGACGAGCTTCAGCATCGGGTTGCTCGGCGACTCGATCCAGATCATGCGCGTGCGCGGCGCGAGCGCGCGCTCGACCGCGTCGACCGAGCTCAGGTCGGTGAACGTCGCCTCGATGCCGAGCGGTCCGAGGACGGTCGCGAAGATGCGGTACGTGCCGCCGTAGACGTCGTCCCCGCACACGACGTGATCGCCCGGTCGCAGCGTGTGGAGCAGCGTCGTCGCGGCGGCGCAGCCGCTCGCGAACGCGAAGGCCGCCTTGCCGCCCTCGAGCAGCGCGAGCTGCGCTTCGAGCGCGGCGCGCGTCGGGTTGCCGCTGCGCGAGTAGTCGAAGCGCCTGGGCTTGCCGGGCTCGGGCTGCGCGAACGTGCTCGAGAGCACGATCGGCTGCATGACCGCGCCGTGCACCGGGTCGGGCTCCAGCCCACCGTGCACGGCGAGCGTCTCGAGATGCATCTCCTCGGTCTGGTTGCAAACGTCGTCGCGGTTCACAGGCTCGCCTCCTCGTACAGCACACCGGAAAGGTAGCGCTCGCCCGAGTCGGGCAGCACGACGACCATCGTCTTGCCGGCGAACTCGGGCAGCGCGGCGAGGCGCAGCGCGACCGCGGCGGCTGCGCCGCTCGAGATGCCGGCGAGGATGCCCTCCTCGCGCGCGAGCCGGCGCGCGACCTCGATCGCCTCCTCGTCGGTGACGGTCTCGACCCGGTCGACGATCGAGAGATCGAGAGTCTTCGGCACGAAGCCCGCGCCGATGCCCTGGATCTTGTGCGGCGACGGCGCGAGCGGCAAACCCGCGAGCGTCTGCGTGATCACCGGGCTCTTCGCCGGCTCGACGGCGACCGAGAGCAGCGCCTTGCCGCGCACCTTCTCGAAGTAGCGCGACACGCCGGTGATCGTGCCGCCCGTGCCGACGCCCGAGATCAGCACGTCGACGTCGCCGTCGGTGTCGTCCCAGATCTCGCGCCCGGTCGTCTCCTCGTGCACCTGCGGGTTCGCCGGGTTGTCGAACTGCTGCGGCATGAACCAGCGCTCGGGCTCGCGCGCGCGGATCTCCTCGGCGCGGGCGATCGCCGCCTTCATGCCCTCGGCGCCCGGTGTCAGCACCAGCTCGGCGCCGAACGCCGCGAGCACCTTGCGTCGCTCGAGGCTCATCGTGTCGGGCATGGTGAGCGTCAAGGGATAGCCGCGCGACGCGCACACGAACGCGAGCGCGATGCCGGTGTTGCCGCTCGTCGGCTCGACGACGCGCATGCCCGGGCGCAGCACGCCGCGGCGCTCGGCGTCGTCGATCATCGACGCACCGATGCGATCCTTCACCGAGAAAGCGGGGTTGCGTCCTTCGATCTTGCCGAGAAGCCTGACGTCGAGGCCGTTGCCGAGGCGCTTCAGCCGCACCAGCGGGGTGCGTCCGATGGTGCGCGAGTTGTCTTCGAGGATCTGCGCCATGCCGACCACCCTAGCGTGGCGACGGATCCAACACGACCGCGCGCTCCGAGCGTCGATTGCACGCTCGCATGCGCGCGCCGTCACGCGGCGAACGGATCGATGCGGAACTCCTTCACCGTCGGCATCGCGTTCAGCGTCTCGGCGAGGCGCATCGTGTTCCGCGCACTCATCGTCCGGATGATCATCCGGTACTCGAAGAACTGTCCCTCGCGCGTCAGGCGGTAGCTCAGGTTCGCGAGGCTGAAGCCGTGGCTGCGGATCAGCTGGCGCAGCTCGGGCTCCGGCATCACGGCGTCGCGCGGGAAGCGCACGACGTGGATCGCGTAGTGCTGGAGCGGCATCGCCGCCTCGATCCGCCGGAAGATGGTGAGCGTGCCGAGCGTGAGCGCGGTCGCCAGCACGACCGGCCAGTAGAAGCCGACGCCGGCGAGGATGCCGATCGCGGCGGTGATCCAGATCGACGCCGCCGTGGTGAGGCCGCGCACGCTGAGCCCCTCGCGCATGATGACGCCTGCGCCGAGGAAGCCGATGCCGGTCATCACGCCCTGCGCCATGCGGGTCGGGTCGACGCGCACGGTCTCGAGCACGGCCGGCGCGAACCACTCGCTCTGGTAGCGCGTCACGAGCATCAGCAGCGACGACGACATGCACACCAGCGTGTGCGTGCGGAAGCCCGCGGGCCGGCCGTGGAAGCTGCGCTCGAGGCCGATCAGTCCGCCGGCGACGAGCGCGACCGTCAAGTGCGTGACGACGTCGAGCTGGCTGCCAGTGCGCAAGTAGGAGAGAACGGGCTCCATCCACTCGTTCACGGATCCGCCCTCACTCGAGCCGCACGTCGAAGCGGGCCAGCACGTCGCCGGGGATCGCGCCGGCGCGCGCGATGTCGCGGTAGAGGTAGGCCGCCTCGCGCGGACGACGCGCGAGCCCGTGCTCCCGGTCGACCTCGAGGAGGCCGAAGGTCTTGGTGTAGCCCTCGGCCCACTCGAAGTTGTCCATCAGCGTCCAGTAGAAAAATCCGCGCAGGTCGACGCCGTCCTGGATCGCGCGGTGGCACTGCGCGAGATGCACGAGGAGATGCCGGCAGCGCGCGCGCTCGTCGCGCGTCGCCATGCCGTTCTCGGTGACGTAGAGCGGACGCCCGAGCGGGGCGAGGCGCACGAGCTGCGCGTGCAGGCCGCGCGGGTAGACCTCCCAGCCCATCTGGTCCTCGAACTCCGAGGGCTCGTCGGGACGGCGCGTGGCGTGCAGCGCCGTCTCGGCGACGTCGTCGCGACCCTGTACGCCGCCGGCCGTGTGCTGCGCCTCCTCGAGCCCGCCCGCGCGCACCAGCATGCGCGCGTAGTAGTTGAGGCCGACGACGTCGTACGAGCCCCTGAGGCCCGGAGCCTCGGCGCCGTCGCCGATCGGCGGTGCGACCACGCCGTGCAGCAGGCCCTCGAGGTAGTACTGGTTGAACAGGAAGTCCTGCTGCGCCGCGGCGGCGCGGTCCTCCTCGCTCGTCGGGTCGAGCGGCTCGATGAGCGGCATCTGCAGCACCGGCCCGACCTCGGTCGCGTGGCGGGTCGCTTCCTTGATCGCGCGGTACATCGCGCCGTGCGCGAGCAGGACGTGCTTCGCGACCGGCAGCGCGCGTGCGAGGTCGCGCACGCACGGCGGGTGGATGCCCATGACGTAGCAGAGCGCCGGCGCGACCATCGGCTCGTTGATCGTGAACCAGATCCGCACCCGATCACCGAGCTCGCGCGTCGCGTGCGCCGCGAAGCGCGCGAGCCAGTCGACCATCTTCGGGTTCTCCCAACCGCCCTGACGCTGCGCCCAGATCGGGTTCGTGAAGTGGTGCAGCGTCACCGTCGGCTCCATGCCGAGCTCGCGGATCGTGTCGCAGACCTCGCGGTAGTGGTCGATCTCGCGCGCGTCGAAGCGTCCCTCCTCGGGCTCGATGCGTGACCACTCGATCGAGATGCGCTGCGCGTTCATGCCGAGCTCGCGCGCGAGCGCGAAGTCCTCGCGGAAGCGCCGGTAGTGGTCGCAGGCGAGCTCACTGGTCGAGCCGTCGCGGACGCTGCCCGGCTGCTGCTCCCACTCCCACCAGTGGTTGTTCGTGCAACCGCCCTCGACCTGGTGCGCGGCGGTCGCGGCGCCGAACAGGAAGCCGTCGGGGAATCGCAGGTCCATCCGCTGCGAGTACAACGGATGTCGCCTTCGCGGAAGGCGCGCTCCTGCGCCGCGGCGAGACGGCTACTTTTTCAGGACGCGGCGCGCGACCTCGCACCACGTCCGGTACATCGCGTCGCCGAACAGCACGAAGCGGATCTCCTCGAGCTTTTCCGCGTGCTCGGCGCAGGTCGTGAGCGCGATCTCCGCCGCCTCCTCGGCCGGGTAGCCGTACACCCCGCACGAGATCGCCGGGAAGGCGATCGTGCGCAGCCCGTGCTCGTTGGCGAGCGCGAGCGACGAGCGGTAGGCCGAGCGCAGGAGCGGCGCCGAGCGCTCCGGGCTCGAGTACACCGGCCCGACGGTGTGGATCACGTGCCGCGCGGGCAGCTTGAAGCCCGGCGTGATGCGCGCCTCGCCGGTCGGGCAGCGGACGTCGGGCGCCACCTCGGGGATCGCGCGGCACGCCTCGAGCAGCTCCTTTCCGGCCGCGCGGTGGATCGCGCCGTCGACGCCGCCGCCGCCGAGCATGCGCTGGTTCGCCGCGTTGACGATCGCGTCGACGTCCTCGCGGGTGAGGTCGCCCTCGCGGATCACCAGCGTGCAGCCGTCGTTGAGGGTGAAGCGCTCCATCTGCGGCACCTCCGCTCGATCAGCGTCGTATCGTCGGGTCTCAACCGCGAAACAACACCTCGCAGCCGGTGCCGGCAAGGGCCGCGTCGACCCGCTCGCGGTCCGCGTCCGCGAGCGACGCGTAGCGCTCGCGCAGCCAGCGCAGGCACTTCCCCTGGTAGGGGAACGGCCGCTGCGTCCAGCGCGCGCCGTCGATCTCGCACACCACCTCGTCGGCGCCGCGCGCGAGCGCGTCGGCGTTGGCGAGCAGGAACGGCGCGTACGTGCGTCCGACCTCGCACAGCAGCGCGCGCAGCGACGCCGGCACGGGCTCGAGCGACGCCCAGCCGTCGTCCGCGACCTCGAGCCAGGAGAGATCGTCGACGCGGCTCACCCACGCGACCACGCGCGGCGCGCGCTCGGCCGCGATCGCGCTCGGCGTCGGATCGAAGTGCGCGAGCTGCGTGAGCTGTCCGAAGAGCGCGAAGTCGGCCGTCGCCGGACGCGTGCCGAACAGGAACGGACGCTCCGTCAAGCATGCGGAGAGGAGCTCGAGGAGGCGCACGTAGCTCGACTCGATCGTCGCGCGCGTCATCTCGTTCGAGCCGACCACGGCGAGGCGCCCGATCTGACGCTCGCCGAAAGAGCGTGCGATGCTCGCGTGCTCTTCCGGCGTGAGCTCGAAGTTCAGCTCGAGCGGCAGCACGTGCGACGCCTTGCGGGCGTCCTCCTCGTACGCCCAGCGGTAGTGGAACATCGCCTTCGTCAGCCACTCGTCGGCGTAGTCCTCGATGAGCGCGTCGATGAAGGCGAGCGCCGGGTCGGGCGGCAGCACCGAGCGCTCGCGGAACGTCTCCTCGAGCCGCCGGATCTGGAACGTCGAGTCGATCATCGCGCTCGGCGGCGCGCCGTTCTCGCCCGGGAAGACCAGCACGGGGATCAGCGCCACCGGCACCGGCGGCACGTCGCGCGCCTCGCGCGACGTGTGCGGGATCCAGCGGAACGGGATCCGCCGGTAGCGCAGCACCGCGCGCATCTTGCGGCTGTAGGGCGAGCCGTAGCCGCCGACCAGCGAGAGCTCGGGCTTCGACATGGCGCTCCTCCGTAGGCCGTCTGCGCTACGCTATTCGCACTCGTCGTGCAATATCCACGATGCTTGACGTACGCCGGCGTCGCGCCATCCTGGGATCGTGACGGCGAAGAAGCGCGCGGCGACGGCCGGAGGCGGCGGCGATCGAGCCCGCGACGAGCGGATCCGCTGCAAGCACGTGCGCGAGCCGGCCGCGGCCGAGGACGGCGCGCGCTTCCTGGTCGACCGGCTGTGGCCACGCGGCGTCCGCAAGGAGGATCTGCACGTCCGCGCCTGGCTGCGCGACCTCGCGCCGAGCGACGAGCTGCGCCGCTGGTTCGGGCACGATCCGGCGCGCTGGGCGGAGTTCCAGAAGCGCTACTTCGCGGAGCTCGCGCGCAATCCGGAGGTCGTCGAGCCGCTGCTCGAGGCGGCGCGCGCGGGCGTCGTCACGCTGGTCTTCGGCGCGAGCGAGCGCGAGCACAACAACGCGGTCGCGCTCGCGAGCTACCTGCGGCGACGCCTGCGGACGAAGGCGAAGGCGCCCGCGAAGAAGCGCGCCGCTGCTGCGCGCGCGCGTCGCGCTGCGCGCTAAGCCCGCGGCGCGGCGAGCGCGCCAGGACCGGGACGCGAGCGCGCCAAGTGTGGAACCGTGAACCCCGGCGCGCGTCAGCGCTCGCGCAGCGCCCGCAGCACGGCCGCGCTCGCCGCGCTCGGATCCTCGCCGTGACGGATCTCGGCGAGCAGCGGCAGCGCGCTCTGCTCGCGCAGCGTCGCGGCGAGCGTCTGCGTCGCGAGGTCTTCCTGCGGCAGGACGTGGTTCACGACGTAGCCCGCGACCGACACGCCGCGCGCCGCCGCGGCAGCAAAGGTCAGCAGCGCGTGGTTGATCGCGCCGAGGCGCGCGCCGACGACCACCACGAGCGACGCGCCGAGCTCACTTGCCAGATCGAGGTACGTCGTCCGCCCGGCGAGCGGCACCAGCAGCCCGCCCGCGCCCTCGACCAGCAGCAGGTCGACCTCGGCGGCGCGTCGGCGGTACGCCGCCACGAGCGCGCCGACGTCGAGCGTCTGGCCCGCGCGCTGCGCCGCGACCGCGGGCGCGAGCGGCTCGGCGAGCGCGAGCGCGCAGACCTCATCGAGCGGCTCGACGCTGGCATGCGCGCCGCCATTTGCGCCCGCTGCCGCGTCGCGCAGCGCGAGCGCGTCCTGTGGCACGAGCCGTCCGCTCGCATCCGACGCGCACCCGGTCTCCGCCGGCTTGCGCACCGCGACGCGCAGCCCCGCCGCCACCGCCGCACGCGCGAGCCCGCACGCGACGTACGTCTTGCCGACGCCGGTGTCGGTGCCGGTGACGAGGAAGATCACGCCTCGGTGACCTCGCGGATCGCGCGCGCCGTCGCGCCGACCAGGAGATCGAGCTCGTCGACGCGCAGCGAGAGCGGCGGCATCAGCACGATGACGTTGCCGAGCGGACGCAGGATGACGCCGTGGCGGCGCACCACCTCGCACACGCGCTGTCCGATGCGCGCCGCCGGCGGATACGACGCGCGCGTGTGGCGATCCTGCACCAGCTCGATGCCCACCATCAGCCCGCGCCGGCGCACCTCGCCGACGTGCGCGAGCGGCGCGATCTGCTGCTCGAGCGCGTCGCCGAGCGCGCGCGCGATCTCGTCCACGTGCTCGAGCGTCCGCTCGGCCTCGAACACGTCGAGCGACGCGAGCCCCGCGGCGCAGGCGAGCGGGTTTCCGGTGTAGGTGTGGCCGTGGAAGAAGGTGACGAAGTCCTCGTACGGCCCGAGGAAGGCGTCGAACAGCTCCTCGGTCGCGAACGTCGCCGCGAGCGGCAGGTAGCCGCCCGTGATGCCCTTGCCGACGCACATCAGGTCGGGCGTCACGCCGGCCTGCTCGCACGCGAACATGGTGCCGGTGCGGCCGAAGCCGGTCGCGACCTCGTCGCAGATCAGCAGCGTGCCGGCCTCGCGCGCGAGCGTCGCGAGCTCGGCGAGGTAGCGCGGCGGGTGCGTCCACATGCCGGCCGCGCCCTGCACGAGCGGCTCGACGATCACCGCCGCGAGCTCGTCCGCGTGCGCGCGCAGCTGCCAGCGCGCCTCGGTGAGCGCCGCCTCGCACGCCTCGTCCTCGCTCATGCCGTCGCGCCAGCGGAAGACGTGCGGCGGCCGCAGCCGCACGACGTCGAACAGCAGCGGCCGGTAGAAGCGGTGGAAGGTCTCGCTGTAGCCGACCGACACCGCGCCGAGCGTGTCGCCGTGGTACGCCTCGACCAGCGACGCGAACTTCGTGCGCCGCCGCTCGCCGCGGAGCTGCCACGCCTGGAAGGCGATCTTGAGCGCGATCTCGACCGCGGTCGCGCCGGCGTCGGAGTAGAAGACACGCGTCAAACCGGGCGGGACGACGCGCACGAGGCGCGCGGCGAGCTCGGCCGCGCCGGGGTGCGTCAAGCCGAGCATCGTCGAGTGCGCGATGCGGTCGAGCTGCGCGCGGACCGCGGCGTCGATCGTCGGATGGCGGTGGCCGTGCACGTTGCACCACAGCGACGACACGCCGTCGAGGTAGCGCCGCCCCTGCTCGTCAATCAAATAGTTTCCATCGCCGGCGACGATGACCAGCGGCTCCGAGGAGAGCCAGTCGCGCATCTGGGTGAAGGGATGCCAGAGGTGGCGCCGGTCGAGATCGGCGACGGTCGCGGCGGTCGGGGCGCCGTTACCCGGGACTGCTTTCGTCATGCGGTGCGGCTCTCCTCGACCGCGCGGATCAGCACGTCGGCCGCGCGGTCGATCTGCTCCTCGGTGTGCGTCGCGAGCGGCGTCAAGCGCAGGCGCGCGGTGCCGGGCGGGACCGTCGGCGGACGGATCGCGGGCGCGAGGACGCCGTTCTCCAGGGCGCGCTCGGCGACCCGCAGCGCGTGCGCGGCGTCGCCGACCATCAGCGGCACGATCGGGCTCTCGAGCGGCTGCATCGCGATCCCGGCGCCCGCGAGACGCTCGTGCAACCTTCGCGCGTTGCGCCACAGCGCCGCGCGCCGCTCGGGCTCGGAGCGCGCGATCGCGACCGCCGCGCGCGCGGCGCCGACCACCGCCGGCGGCAGCGCCGTGCTGTAGACGTACGCGCGCGCGCGGTTCACCAGCACGTCGATCAGCTCGCGCGAGCCGGCGACGAACGCGCCGTAGCCGCCGAGCGCCTTGCCGAGCGTTCCCATGCGGACGGTGACGCGCGCTCCCGCGCCGAGCGCGGCCGCGAGCCCCGCGCCGTCGTCGCCGAAGACGCCGACCGCGTGCGCCTCGTCGAGCATCAGCCACGCGCCGTGACGCTCGGCGAGCTCCGCCATCTCGCGCACGGCTGCAAGGTCGCCGTCCATGCTGAACACCGAGTCGCTGACGATCAGCCGGCGGCGCGCGCGCGACGGTCGCGCGAGCTGGCGCGCGAGGTCGTCGACGTCGCGGTGGCGGAAGATGCGGATCTCGGCGCGCGACAGCCGACAGCCGTCGATCAGGCTCGCGTGGTTGAGCTCGTCGCTCAGCACCTCGTCGCCGGCGCGCAGCAGCGCCGCGAGCACGCCGATGTTGGCGTGATAGCCCGAGCCGAAGAGCAGCGCCGCCTCGCAGCCGAGCCAGTCGGCGATCTCGCGCTCGAGCGCCGCGTGCGGCGCCATGTGGCCGCTGATCAGCGGCGACGCGCCGCTCCCCGCGCCGGACTCGCGCAGGGCCGCGATCGACGCCTCGATCAGCCGCGCGTCGCCGGCGAGGCCGAGGTAGTTGTTCGAGCACAGGCAGAGCACGCGCCGGCCGTCGAGCTCGACCTCCGGGCCCTGCACGCTGCCGATCGTCCGCCGGAAGCGACGCAGGTGGCGCGACGCGAGCTCGTCGAGCTCGTGCGCGAGCTCCGCGGCGGGCAGCATCGACGGCTCGGTAGGCAAGCGTCGGGTGGCTGTCAACCCGCTGCTGAAGCAGGGTTGACGGCCCACCGACGCGCCTTGCGCGCGCCGACGATGCGCGCGCCTTTCGCCCGCCGCGGCCTGCTGGTAAGGGCGGCGCGTGGCTCGCGCGCGCACCGTCTTCGTCTGCCAGCAGTGTGGCGCGCAGTTCGCGAAGTGGCTCGGGCGCTGCACCGAGTGCGGCACCTGGGAGAGCGTCGTCGAGGAGGCGGCGCCGTCGCGCGCGTCGAGCGGCGGCGGCTTCGGCGGCTCGCGCACCTCGGTCGTGGTCGCGGGGCAGCGCGCCGCACGTCCGGTGCCGCTTTCGAGCGTCACGCCGCAGAGCCACGCGCGGCTGCCGACCGGTCTCGACGAGCTCGACCGCGTGCTCGGCGGCGGCATCGTGCCGGGCTCGGTGACGCTGCTCGGCGGCGACCCGGGCATCGGCAAGTCGACGATCGGCCTCCAGGTGCTCGGCGAGCTCGCGCGTCGCGGGCTCACCGCGCTCTACGTCAGCGGCGAGGAGTCGCCCGAGCAGGTGAAGCTGCGCGCCGACCGCCTCGAGTGCAACGAGTCGGTGCTGATCCTGCCCGAGACCTGCGTCGAGGACGTGCTCGCGCACATCGAGGCGGTGAAGCCCGGCGTCGTGCTGATCGACTCGATCCAGACGATGCACTCGCGCGAGCTGACCTCGGCGGCGGGCAGCGTCGGGCAGGTGCGCGAGTGCGCGGCAGCGCTGGTCGCGCAGGCCAAGGCGAGCGGGCGGCCGACGATCATCGTCGGCCACGTCACCAAGGAGGGGACCATCGCCGGGCCGCGCGTGCTCGAGCACGTCGTCGACACGGTGCTCTATTTCGAGGGCGACCAGGGCGGCGGGCTCCGGCTGCTGCGCGCGGTGAAGAACCGCTTCGGGCCGACCAACGAGGTCGGCGTCTTCGAGATGGGCGAGCGCGGGCTCGTCGACGTCGCGAACCCCTCGGCGGTGCTGCTCGCCGAGCGCCCGCGCGGCGCGCCGGGCTCGGCGGTGCTGCCGACCATCGAGGGCACGCGTCCGCTGCTGGTCGAGGTGCAGGCGCTGTCGGCGCGCTCGGCGCTCGCCATGCCGCGCCGGACGACGCTCGGCCTGGACGCGAACCGCGTCGCGGTGCTGACCGCGATCGTCGACAAGCGCGCCGGCCTCAAGCTCTACGAGCACGACCTGTTCGTCAGCGTCGCGGGCGGCATCCGCGTGCAGGAGCCGGCCGCCGACCTCGCGATCATCGCCGCGATCGGCTCGAGCGCGAACGACGCGCCGCTGCCCGAAGGGCTCGTGCTGTTCGGCGAGGTCGGGCTCGCGGGCGAGGTGCGCGCCGTGCGCCACGCCGAGACGCGGCTGCGCGAGGCGGCGAAGCTCGGCTTCACGCGCGCGATCGTTCCGGGCGCGACCGCGAGCACCGTGCGCGTCCCGGCGGGGCTCCGCGTCGAGGGAGTCGCCTCGGTGCAGGAGCTGTGGCAGGCGCTGTTCGTCGGCAGGCGCCGGCGCGCGGCGGCGGCGTCCGGACGCTCGGCGCCCGACGACGCGTTTCGCTCCGCGCCCGACGACGCGGACGACGTCTACGGCGACTGAGTCAGCCGCCCGCTTCGCGCACCGCCTGCTGGATCTCCTCGATCGGCCGCTCGCGCTGCGGGGCGCCGTGCAGCGTGCGGCCGAGGAAGGAGAGGATCGCCTCGGTCGCGCGGTCGCGCTCGAGGTCGACGGGAATGACGTGCCCGCAGCGCTCGAGGACGACGAGCTCGACGTCGCGCGAGCCGACGCGACGCGCGAGCCAGTGTGCGCCCGACACCGGACAGGTGCGGTCGAGCCGCGAGTGCACGATCAAGAGCGGCTGCGTGACCGCACCGACCTGACGGCGCACGGTCACGCGGAGCTGGTTGAAGGACAGCACGGACGCGACGCGGAACGGCGCCGACTTCGGGTGCGTCGCGCGCACGACCGGGTCGCGGATGTCGCTCTCGCGCTTCGGGATGCGGCGGTCGCGGACGCGCGGCGGGAACGTCCGGTCGGCGAGCCAGAGGACCGCACGCAGCGTGGTCGGCAGCGTCACCGCGGGCGACAGCGCGACCAGCGACGAGACCTCGCCGGGACGACGGCGCGCGAGCTCGAGCCCGAGCAGCGCGCCCATCGACAGCCCGATCACCGCCTTCGGCGCGCCGGGCGCGAGGTCGTGCAGCTCCGCGAACGCTTCCTCGACCGCGCGGTCCCAGGCCTGCCAGTCGTTCGGCTCGTCCGGAGGAGCGTCGCCGTGACCGGGTAGCCGCACGCCGAGGACCTGGTAGCCGGCCGACGCGAGCGGGTCGGCGAGCCCCTGCATCTCGTGTGGCGTGCCGGTGAAGCCGTGCACCAGCAGCACGCCGCCGCGCGTCCCCTCGCCGGCGCGGAACGCGATCGCCATCGGCCGTCCTCAGACCGGCGGGATCTCTTGCAGGCGGTCGGCGTTGACCTCGATCTGCGCCTTCGTCTTGAGCTCCTGGAGGTAGCGCTGGAAGACGTCGGCGCGACGGCGCTCGAGGATGCTCTGGCGCGTCTCGTCCATCTTCTTCGCGATCTCCTCGTCGCTCGGCACCGTGCGCTCCTTGAGCTCGACCACGAACGCGTCGCTGGTGACGACGAACACCTGGTCGGGGAGGCGCTTGTCCTCGGTGAGCGCGAACGCCGCGTCCTTGAGCTCCATGCTCGGGCCGATCTCCGGCACGTAGCCGCCGACGCGGGCGAACTCCGGCGTGGTCTCGACCTGCTTGCCCGCGGCCTCGGCCGCCTTCTCGAGGCTGCCCGCGCTCGCCGCGGCGGCGCGCAGCTCCTCGGCCTTCTTCTTCGCGGCCTCGGTGCCGCGCTCGAGCCGGTAGGCCGCCTCGACGCGGTCCTTGACCTCGGCAAGCTCCGGCGTCCGGCTCGGCACCTTCTCGACGAGCTTCGCGATCACGACGGTGCCGTTGACGTCGGTCGGCTCGGTGTAGCCGCCGGGGGGCAGCTCCCAGAGCGCCGTGGTGAGCGGCATCGAGCGGCCGACGGTCGGGAAGGCGGCGCCGCGGGTCATCGGCGCCGGACGCTCGACGGTCAGGCCGCGGCGCTCGGCGATGGCGTCGATCGACTCGCCGCCGACGAGCGCCTTCTGGTCCTCCTCGGCCACCTCGCGTGCCTTCTCGGTGCCGGCCTCCTTCTTGAGCGCCTGCACGATCTCGTCACGCACCTCGTCGAGCGGCTTCTCGCGCTCCTCGCGCACCTCGTCGACGCGGACCAGGTGCAGGCCGAAGGGCGTCTCGACGATCTCGCTGATCTCGCCCGGCTCGAGCGAGAACGCGGCTTCCTCGAAGGCCGGCGTCATGCGGCCGCGCGGGAAGAAGCCGAGATCGCCGCCGTTCTCCTTCGAGCCGACGTCGTCGGAGTACTCCTTGGCGAGCTCCGCGAAGTCTGCGCCGTTGCGCAGCTTCTCCTGGACCTCCTCGATGCGCTTGCGGGCCTCCGCCTTGGTCTCGTCGCTCGCGTCGGGCGCGACGCGGATCAGGATGTGGCGCGCCTTCACCTCGTGCGGCTGCGTGAAGCGGGTCTTGAGGTTCGCCTCGTAGTACTCGTTGATCTGCTCCTCGCTGACCTCGACCTCGTCGGAGAACTTCTCCGGGGCGTAGGCGAGCAGCTCGACCTTGACCTTCTCGGGCTCCTGGTAGCGCTGCTTGTTGGCCTCGAAGAACTTCTCCAGCTCCTCGTCGGTGACCTCGACCGAGCCGGTCTCGTCCGAGGCGGGGAACTTCACGAAGGCGAGCGAGCGCTTCTCCTCGCGGGCGACGACGGCGTCGCGGACCTCCTGGTCGCTGACCGTGACCCCGTCGAGGACGATCTGCTGCAGGCGCTCGGCGGCGAGGTCCTCGCGGCGCATGGCCTCGTACTCGGCGGGCGTGAGCCCGATCGAGCGCAGGGCGCGGACGTAATAGTTCTTGTCGAAGCGCCCGCCCGGGGCGAAGCCGCGGCTGTCGACGATCACGTCGCGCAGCTCCTGGTCGGTGATCTCGATGCCGAGGTTCTCGGCCTGGTTGAGCAGCACCAACCGGTCGATCAGGCCGTCGAGGGCGCGCTGGCGCAGGTTGAGCGCCTTGCGGACCTCCGGGGTGAAGTTGCCCTTGTAAGCCTCGCGGTAGGCCTCGGCCATGCTGCGCTCGGCGCGCGCGATCTCGATCTGCGAGATCGGCTTGCCGTCGACGATCGCGACCGTCGTCAGCGGGTTGCCGCCGCTCACCACCGCCTCGACACCCCACAGCACGAACACCAGGATGATGATGCCGAGGACGACCTTGACGAACTTCGACTGCGCGTGGCGCCGGACGAAATGCAGCATCCCGCGACGATAGCGGTGGCGCCCGCCGGAAGGCAACGCGGGAACGGATGTCGCGCGCCGTTCGCGAGGCGGCGACGGCGACAAGCAAACGTCAAATTGGGCGCGAAACCGCGCCCGGACCGTTGCCGCCCGATAGGGCATCTGGTACTGACGGGTCGCTTTGCTGATGCTCCGCGAGAGGGGCGGTCATCAGAAGCGGGGGGGTGTCGGCAACACCATGATTTTCGATTCGCTGCTGGGGTGGTTCTCGAACGATCTTGCGATTGACCTCGGCACCGCCAACACCCTCATCTACCTGAAGGGCGAAGGGATCGTCTGCAACGAGCCCTCGGTCGTGGCGATGCAGAAGGAGAGTCGCAACGGCCGCCGGGTGCTCGCCGTCGGCGCCGAGGCGAAGCGCATGCTGGGGCGCACGCCCGGCAACATCATCGCCATCCGGCCTCTGAAGGACGGCGTCATCGCCGACTTCGAGATCACCGAGGCGATGCTTCGCTACTTCATCCAGAAGATCCACGGCCGGAAGTCGCTGTTCCGCCCGCGCATCATCATCTGCGTGCCGTTCGGCTGCACCGAGGTGGAGAAGCGGGCGGTGCGCGAGTCGGCCGAGTCGGCGGGTGCGCGCGAGGTCTACCTGGTCGAGGAGCCGATGGCGGCCGCGATCGGCGCCGGTCTGCCGATCACCGAGCCGACCGGCAACATGATCGTCGACATCGGCGGCGGCACCACCGAGGTCGCCGTGATCTCGCTCTCGGGCGTCGTCTTCTCGAAGTCGGTCCGCGTCGGCGGCGACAAGATGGACGAGGCGATCATCCAGTACATCAAGCGGAAGTACAATCTGCTGGTGGGTGAGCGCACCGCGGAGCTGATCAAGATCACGATCGGCTCGGCGTACCCGTCGAGCGAGATCCAGACCATGGAGATCAAGGGCCGCGACCTGGTCGCCGGCGTGCCGAAGACGGTCGAGATCTCCGACGAGGAGATCCGCGACTCCCTGCTCGAGCCGATCAACCAGATCGTCGAGGCGGTGCGCATCGGCCTCGAGCGCTGCCCGCCCGAGCTCGCCTCGGACATCGTCGACAAGGGGATCGTGCTGGCAGGCGGCGGCGCGCTGCTGCGCAACCTCGACGTCCTGCTGCGCGAGGAGACCGGGCTGCCGATCATGCTCGCCGACGATCCGCTCACCGCGGTGGTGATGGGCGCGGGCAAGGTCCTCGACGAGCTGAGCCTGCTCAAGGATGTCACCATCCAGTAGGCACGCGGCCGAACTCACCGGCGAAACCGCCCACACGGACGAGAGCGCAGGTCTCCGGAGCACGACGCGCGTGACGAGCGACGGCGACGCGGCATGCTGACGCTGCTGCGCCGCTACTCCGTCCTGTTCAGCACCGGCACCCTGCTCGCCCTCTCGCTCGCCCTGCTGGTGACCAACACCCGGGGGAAGCGCCGCATCGACCCGCTCGGCGTCGTCTTCCTCGAGGTGATCACGCCGATCAGCACGCTGATGAGCACGGTGTCGAGCACCATGGGGCGGACCTGGCGCGCGTACGTCGACCTGGTCGGGGTGCGCCAGGAGCGCGACTGGCTGCGGCAGCGGGTGCGCGAGCTCGAGGCGCAGGCGCAGCGCGTGACCGCGATCGAGAGCCAGAACGCGCGCCTGCAGGCGCTGCTCGATCTGCGCGAGGGGCTGCCCGGACAGTCGGTCGCGGCGCGCCTCACCGGCGTCGACGCGAGCGGGCTCTTCCGCACGGCGACCATCAACAAGGGCGAGAACGACGGCGTCACGAAGGGGATGGCGGTGATCGCGCCGATGGGCGTGGTCGGGCGCGTGGTGTCGACCAGCCCGAACGCCGCCCGCGTGCTGCTGCTCGAGGATCCATCGAGCGGTGTCGATGCTCTCGTGCAGAGGAGCCGCGCGCGCGGCATCGTCGAGGGCAGCCTGAACGGCGGATGTCAGCTCAAGTACGTGAAGCACCGCGAGGACGTGCGGGTCGGCGACCTGGTCACGACCTCGGGGCTCGACGGCATCTTCCCCAAGGGGATCCCGGTGGGGACGATCGTGCGCCTCGCGCGCGAGGAAGGGGGGTTGTTCCAGACCGCGGAGATCGCGCCGGCGGTGGACTTCAACAAGCTCGAGGAGGTGCTGGTGGTGGAGGCGCCGGAGAACGAGGTGCCACCCGAAGCCTCGCGAGCGGACTCGTCGGGCAACGGACGACACGGCGGTTGACGCTGCGCGATGCGGCCGCTGTTGATCTTCGCCGTGGCCGGCGTGCTGGCCGTGGTGGTGCAGACCACCCTCGTGCAGCGCCTCGGCTTTCTCCCGGCGGCGCCGGACCTGATCGTGGTCCTCGTCGTCTACCTCGGGCTGCACTACCACTCGCCGGGCGGCGCGGTCGGCGCGTTCCTGCTGGGCTACCTGCTCGACACCTTCTCCGGCGCGGTGCCCGGACTCTACTGCCTCACCATGACCCTCGTATTCGGGGTGGTATACCTCGTCTCGAAGCGGCTATGGATGGAGAACCCCATGTCGAACATCGCCGCCGTGGCGCTCGGCTCGGCGGTGAAGATCGTCACGGTGGTGCTCTACTTCGCCGTCGCGTCGGCGCGGACGGTGAGCTGGGGGGTTGTGCTGCGGACGCTCGGCATCGAGGCGTTGCTCGCGCTGGTCTTCGCACCGGCGGTGTTTTCTGCGCTCGACAGCTACGTGCCACGTCCCGTGAGGTCGTCGCATGCCGCTGAATAGCCGCGAAGCGCCGAACGAGATGCGCCGCCGCCTGCTCTTCTCGGGGCTGGGCGTGGTCGGTCTGTTCAGCGCGCTCGGGCTGCGGCTCTACAAGCTGCAGATCGGCGAGGGCGAGATGTGGCGCTCGCTCTCCGAAAACAACCGCATCCGCCTGCAGCGCATCGCGGCGACGCGCGGTCTGATCTACGACCGCAACGGCGAGCCGCTGGTCGACAACCGGCCGTCGTTCGACGTCGTCGTCGTCCCCGAGGACACGCCGAACCTCGCCGAGACCATCCAGCGCGTCGCCGAGTTCCTGAAGGCCGACGGCATCAACGTCAAGGCGCTGATCCAGGCGGCGCGCGCGCGTCCGCCCTACGAGGGTCTGATCATCAAGCGCGACGTCGACTGGGAGCACGTCGTCATGCTCGAGACGCACCAGCTCGAGCTCCCCGGCGTGAGCCTCGACGTCGGCCCGCTGCGCACCTACCCGTACGGCTCCGTCGCCTCGCACCTGCTCGGCTACGTCGGCGAGGTCTCGGCGGACGAGCTCGGCAAGTACCCGGGCTACCGGATGGGCGACCTGATCGGGAAGTTCGGCGCCGAGAAGTCCTGGGAGAGCCGGCTGCGCGGCATCCCGGGCGGCCAGCAGATCGAGGTCGACGCGCTCGGACGCAAGCTGCGTGTGCTGTCCCGCGTCCCGCAGACGCAGGGCAACAACATGATCTTGACGATCGACCGCCGGCTTCAGGCGTTCACCGAGCAGCTGATGGAGCCGCACGACGGCGCGGTGGTCGTGCTGCGTCCCGACAGCGGCGAGATCCTGGCGCTGGTGAGCAAGCCGTCGTTCGACCCGAACGTGTTCGCGCGCGGCATCAAGCGCGAGGAGTGGCGCGAGCTGTCGAACAACAAGACGCGTCCGCTCAACAACCGCGCGATCCAGGGCCAGTACCCGCCGGGTTCGACGTTCAAGATCGTCACCGCCGCGGCGGCGCTCGAGGAAGGCGCGGTGACGCCGTTCACGCGCATCTTCTGCGGCGGCGGCTACCACTTCGCGAACCGCACGTACCGCTGCTGGAAGAAGGGCGGGCACGGCTCGGTCGACCTGCACCGCGCGCTCGTCGAGTCCTGCGACGTCTACTTCTACCAGGTCGGGCAGCGGCTCGGCGTCGACACCATCGCCGAGTACGCGCACCGCTTCGGCCTCGGCATGACGACCGGCATCACGCTCGACCACGAGAAGCCTGGCCTGATCCCGACCTCCGAGTGGAAGAAGGCGCGCTTCGGCGAGCCCTGGTTCGCGGGCGAGACGCTGTCGGTCGCGATCGGCCAGGGCTACGTGCTCGCGACGCCGCTGCAGATGGCGAACGTGATCGCGACCGTCGCGAACGGCGGCACGCGCTACAAGCCGCACTTCGTCAAGCGCATCGAGAGCCCCGCGGGCGAGGTCGTCGAGACCATCGAGCCGGAGGTGCTCGGCACGACGAACCTGCGCAAGTCGACGCTGCTGCAGATCCGCGAGGCGCTGCGCGACGTGGTGAACGCGCGCAACGGCACCGGCAAGAAGGCGAAGCTCGACACCATCCAGGTCGGCGGCAAGACCGGCACCTCGCAGGTCTTCAAGATGGGCAAGCAGACCAAGACGCACCATCTCGCGAAGCACCTGCGCGACCACGCGTGGTTCGTCGCCTTCGCGCCGGTCGACGCGCCCGAGATCGCGATGGCCGTGCTGATCGAGCACGCGGGCGGCGGCGGCGGCGCGATGGCGGCGCCGATCGCGCACGACGTCGCGGACTTCTACTTCGCGCTCACCCGCGGTCGCTCCTACCAGCTCGCGAGCGCGACCGCGGACTCCGACGGAGGGCACGCATGAGGCTGATGGTCGATCGTCGGCTCATCTACCACTTCGACGTGGTGACGATGCTGCTGATGCTGACGATCATCGCCATCGGCACCGCGTCCGTGTACAGCGCGAGCTGGGATCCGCATTCCGCGCGCGCCAGCACCTTCGCCTGGCGTCAAGCAATGTGGGCGACGATCGGCACCTGCGCGACGATCGCGATGGTATGCTTCGACTACCGGAAGCTCGAGCGCTGGGCGTACGTCGCCTACGCCGGCGGGCTCGCGCTGCTGCTCGCCGTGCCGCTGTTCGGCACGGTGACCAACGGCTCGCGGCGCTGGATCGACCTCGGCGCGTTCTCGGTGCAGCCGTCGGAGATGATGAAGCTCGCGCTGATCATCGTCCTGGCGCGCTACTTCCACCGCAAGATGCGCCCCGAAGGTCTGCGTTTGCGCGACCTCGTCGTCCCGGTGCTGCTGTCGCTGCCGCCGGTGCTGCTGATCCTCGCGCAGCCCGACCTCGGGACGGCCGGCGTGTTCTGCTTCGTCATCGCGAGCATGGTCGTGCTCGCCGGTCCGAGCCCGCGCACCTGGGCGATCATCGGCGGGGCGGCGCTCGCCCTCGTTCCGGCGCTGCCCTACCTGATGTCGCATCTGAAGCCGTACCAGCTGAAGCGCATCCAGACGTTCCTCAACCCCGAGCTCGACCCGCTCGGCGCGGGCTACCACGTGATCCAGTCGAAGATCGCGATCGGCTCGGGCGGCTTCTCCGGCAAGGGCTTCCTGCACGGCACGCAGAACCAGCTCAAGTTCCTCCCCGAGCAGCACACGGACTTCATCTTCTCGGTGTTCTCCGAGGAGTGGGGCTTCGTCGGCGCGATCGGGCTGATCGCGCTCTACACGGCGCTCATGCTGCGCGGGCTCGTGGTGGTGAACCGCGCGAAGGAGCGCTTCGGCGCGCTGCTCGCCTTCGGCGTGCTGGCGAACATCTTCTGGCAGGCGGTGATCAACCTCGGCATGACCACCGGGCTGCTGCCCGTGGTCGGCATCACCCTGCCCTTCTTCAGCTACGGCGGCTCGTCGCTGATGACCTTGATGGCCGGCGTCGGGCTCGTGATCAACGTGAACATGCGCCGGTTCTCACCCGAGCGCATTCCCAACTTCTGATCCGGAGCGGACATGGAGAACCTTCTCGAGAGCCTCGCCCACGACGTTCACGTTGACCCCGAGAAGGTTCTGATCTCGATCGGCTTCGCCGCGCTCTGTGCCTACATCCTGGCGCTGCTCTACCGGATCACCTACCGCGGCAAGAAGCCGTACTCGCGGAACTTCGCGCTGTCGCTGGTCTTCATGGGCGTGCTGGTCGCGCTGGTGATCGCGCTGATCGGCGGCAGCATCGCGCGTGCGCTCGGCGTGTGGGGCGCGTTCTCGGTGATCCGCTACCGCCTGCGCGTCAACGACGCGGTCGATCTGTCGTACGTGCTGGCGGCGGTCGTGGTCGGGCTCGCGTGCGGTGTCGGCGAGGTCGTCGAGGCCGCGCTCGCGACGCTGTTCCTCATGGTGCTGATCCTGCTGTTCCACTTCTCGTCGATGGGTCTCGCGCGCGGCGGCGCCAAGGACGACGCCGCGGCGGCGGACGCCGACTGACGCACGCATGCGGCCCGCTGGCGACCTCGAGCTGATCGTCCAGCCGGACGACAGGGTCGAGCGCGTGCTCGAGCTCCTGCACGGCGTCCAGGACTCGCTCGAGATGAAGCAGTTCACGCTGCACGAGCACTCGGTGATCGACGCGATCATCCGCGCGCACCAGCGCGGCGTGCAGGTGCGCGTCATGCTGAACCCGCACCGCACGGGCGGCAGCCGGGTGAACGACGAGACCTACGAGAAGCTGCGCGAGCACGGCGTGCCGGTCGAGTGGACGAACCCGCAGTTCGTCATCACGCACGAGAAGTCGATGGTGCTCGACGGCCGCCGCGCGCTGATCGCGACCTTCAACCTGTCGAAGAAGTACTTCGGCCAGACGCGCGACTACGGCGTGCTGACCTCGAACCCCGTGCAGGTCGAGGAGATCCGCCGCTGCTTCGAGGCCGACTGGAAGCGCGCGCCGTTCCGTCCCGCGCCGAAGACGAACCTCGCCTGGAGCGCCGACAACTCACGCACGATGATGGCGGAGCTGATCGACTCCGCGCGCCACCGCCTCGACGTGCAGCATCCGAAGTTCGTCGACGCGACCATCCTCGACCGCGTCGCCGCCGCGCAGGACCGCGGCGTGCACGTGCGACTGCTCTCGGGCGGCAAGCACGGCATCAGCATGGCGGACGCGCCCGACACCTTCAGCGCGCTGCGCATCCTGCGCCGCGCCGGCGTCAAGGTGCACCGGCAGAAGCACCTCAAGCTGCACGCCAAGATCATCATCGCCGACGAGCGACGCGCGCTCGTCGGCTCGATGAACATCGACCGGCGCTCGTTCGATCAGCGCCGCGAGCTCGGCATCGTGCTCGAGGACCAGCGCCTCGTCGAGCGTCTGTCGCGCATCTTCGAGCACGACTGGCACAAGGCCGAGCCGTACTCGCCGCCGGATCCGCTCGATCTCGCGAGCCACGACCACGGCGAGCTGCCGGACGATCCCGACTTCGTGCACGAGTAGAGGTCGCGGCGCGCGCTGCTCGGGTAGAGCGCAGCGCGGCGCTGTGTGCGCGCCCTGCGGAAAGCACGCACGCCCGACGACCAGGAGCCGTCGGGCGTGCGAGAAGGCTCGATGCCGAGTTCCGGACCGAGCCGGGCGCTCAGGCGACGACGCTCTGCACCGCCTGCGCGAGCCGGCTCTTCGGCACCGCGCCAACGATCTGCTCGTGCACCTGCCCGCCCTTGAAGACGATCAGGTTGGGGATGCCGCGCACGCCGTAGCGGCTCGGCGTCGCCTGGTTGTCGTCGACGTTGATCTTCACGACCTTGAGCTTGCCGGCGTACTCGTTGGCCAGCTCCTCGACCACCGGCGCGATGGCGCGGCAGGGTCCGCACCACGGAGCCCAGAAGTCGACGAGCACCGGTGTGTCGGACTGCAACACCTCGGCTTCGAAGGTCGCGTCGCTGACTTCTCGTACGTTCGACATTTGGCGTTGCTCCTTGTCTCGAAACGGATGGGGAGGCTAGCAGGCAGCAAGGCCCATTCCAATTCGGCCCTCCCATTGTGACCCGAACCTGGCCCGGCGCGAAGCGCGCCCGTCTCTGCCGCAGCTCACCCGCGCCTCGCGTCGGCCTCGAGGTAGGCGCGGTTGGTGACCTCGAGCTTGTCGTGCACGACGGTGCGCAGGTGCGCGAGCAGAGCCGTGCGCTCGGGGCCGTCGGCGTCGTACGCCCCGGCGCGGATCTTCTCGCAGAGCGCCTCGTTGCGACGCCGCACGGCGGCGGCGAGCTCGTCGCGCCCGCGCGGCATGGGCTCCGCGCCGAGGAGACCGTCGAGCCCGCGCCACTCGCGCTCGGCGTGCGCCGTCTCGCTCGCGAGCTCGCGCCGCACGAGATCGACGGCGTTGGCCGCGACGCGCGCGAGGAACTGCAGCCGGCCCTCGGTCGCCGGAACGACCTCGTCGGCGAGGAAGCGTCGCACCGCGGAGAGCAGCTCGTCGATCGTCGGCCGGTCCTGCATCAGAAGGCCCTCCCCTCGATCAGGTTGAGGAGCTCCCACTCGGTCTCGGCGGTGCGCCGTCCGATGCTCGCGAGCTCGACGCTCGGCACGATGCCGTCGAGAAAGCCGCGCGCCTGGACCAGCGTGAAGACGCCCCAGCGCAGGTTGCCGTAGATCTCCCAGAAGCGCACCGCCTGCGGATCGACCGCGCGCCCGCTCGCCTTCGCGTACGCCTCGAAGAGCTGCTCGCGCGTGCCGATGCCGCCGAGCGGCAGGTGGTCGGCGCCGAAGCGCCACGAGCGCACGCACAGCCAGCCGAGGTCCTCGAGCGGGTCGCCGACGTGCGCGAGCTCCCAGTCGAGCACCGCGCGCAGCCCGTCCTCGCCGACCATCACGTTGCCGATGCGGAAGTCGCCGTGCACGAGGGTCACGTCGCCCGGCGGCGGCTGGTGCGTGCGCAGCCAGCGCAGCGCGATCTCGAACGCCGGGTGCGGCTCGACGGTGATCTGCCGGTAGAGCTGCTCGAGACGGTCGAGCTCGCTCGTCGCGACGGGCACGCCGGGCGCGGGACGGGGCAGGAACTCGAGCTGCCCCTCGCCGACCGGCACGCGGTGGATCGCGGCGAGCGCGCGCGCGAGCTGCTCCGGCAGCACCGCGCGCGCCCGAGCCCAGCGCTCGTCGCGCACCAGACGCCGGCCGATGGTCTCGCCCTGCAGACGCTCCATCACGTAGAACGAGCGTCCGCCGGCCTCGCCCGAAACGAGCGCGCGCGGCACCGGCGCGCCGGCCGCGTGCGTCGCCTGCAGCAAGCGCAGCTCGTCGTGCGCCGAGAAGGCGCGAAACCCGCTGCCCGGCCGGAACACGAGCACGACCAGCGGCAGGTGCTCGTCGGGCTGGCCCGCGCGCGAGAGCGTCGCGTCGACCGCCCAGGCCTCGCGTGCGGCACCACCTGTCATCGAGCGCATGCCGCTCAGCGAAACCTGCGCGCCCGTCTCGCGCTCGAGCAGCGGTGCCACCGCGGCGGTGATGTCGGCGGGATTCATCGGCGTTGCTCTACCGTCATCGCGCCGTCGCGTGCAAAGCCGCGACGCGTCCGAGGGGCGCCTATCGCGCCGCGCGTCTTTCTGGCGTAAAGCAGGCGCCGATGCGGCAGTACCTCGACTTGCTGAAGCGGATCCTCGAGAAGGGCGTCCCCAAGAGCGACCGGACGGGAACCGGCACGCTGAGCCTGTTCGGCGAGCAGCTCCGCTTCGAGCTCACCGACGGCTTCCCATGCTTGACGACCAAGCGTCTGCACTGGCCGTCGATCGTGCACGAGCTGCTGTGGTTCCTGCGCGGCGACACCAACATCGCCTACCTGCACGAGAACGGCGTCACGATCTGGGACGAGTGGGCCGACGCCGACGGCGAGCTCGGACCGATCTACGGCTACCAGTGGCGCAAGTGGCCGGCGCCCGACGGCCGCACGATCGACCAGATCGCGCAGCTCGTCGACGAGATCCGCCGCAACCCGGACTCGCGCCGGCTCGTGGTCAGCGCCTGGAACGTCGCCGACATCGAGCGCATGGCGCTGCCGCCGTGCCACTGCCTGTTCCAGTTCTACGTCGCGCGCGGGCGCCTCTCCTGCCACCTCTACCAGCGCAGCGCCGACGTCTTCCTCGGCGTGCCGTTCAACATCGCGTCCTACGCGCTGCTGACGCACATGCTCGCCACGCAGACCGGCCTCGACGTCGGCGAGCTCGTGATCAGCTTCGGCGACGTGCACCTGTACGTGAACCACCTGCCGCAGGCGCGTCTGCAGCTCGAGCGCACGCCGCGCTCGCTGCCGCGGCTGCGCATCGCGCCGCGCGCGACCTCGATCTTCGACTACCGCTACGAGGACTTCGCGCTCGAAGGCTACGATCCCCATCCCGGGATCAAGGCTCCGGTCGCGGTGTGATCGTCTCGCTCGTCGTCGCGGTCGCGGAGAACGGCGTGATCGGGCGCGACGGCGCCCTGCCCTGGCGGCTGCCGGCCGACCTGCGCCGCTTCCGCGAGCTCACGCTCGGCCACCACGTGATCATGGGGCGCAAGACGTACGAGTCGATCGGACGCGCGCTCGACGGACGCGTGAACGTCGTGCTGACGCGACAGACGGAGCTCGACGCGCCCGGCTGCCGCGTCGCGCGTGACCTCGACGAGGCGCTCGAGATCGCGCACGCGGCCGGCGAGAGCGAAGCCTTCGTCATCGGCGGCGCCGCGGTGTACGAAGCGGCGCTGCCGCGGGCGGCGCGCATCTACTTGACGCGGGTCGCAGCAAGGGTCGAGGGCGACACGTACTTCCCCGAGCTCGATCCCGGCGAGTGGCGCGAGACCGCGCGCGAGGAGCGCCCCGCCGACGAGCGCAATCCCTACGCGATGGCGTTCACGCGGCTCGAGCGGCGCGCGCCCGCCTCCTGACCTCCTCGATCCGCGGCGCGAGCTCGCGGTAGAGCTCGAGCTGGCTCGCGAGCACGGCGAGCGCGGCGCGACGATCGGCGTCGTCGCCGATCCGCTCCTCGTCCGCGGCAATCGCCTCCTCCGCCGCGCGCACCAGCTCCGCCATCGCGGGCGCAGGGCGCGGCGGACGTCCGCTCAGCTCGTCGGCCGCGGCCTCGAGGTTCGGCGCCACGGCGACCGCGAGCGCGTGGCTGCGGTCGCGCGACGGCAGGTCGACGCGCGACGGCACGGTGTTCAGCCGGTTGCGCACCAGCGCGAGGAGCACGAGAAACGCGCCCTGCACCGCCTGCAGCAGCGCGAGCAGGCGACGCTGCTCGTCGCGGTGCTCGGGCGTCGATGCCCCGGGCTCGAACTGCGCCTCGCCGTGCATGCGCAGCGTCGCGGCGAGGTCCTGCGAGATCTGCAAGCGAAAGCCGCGCGCGGGACGCACGACCCGCTCGCCGACGCCGCCCGACACGCCGACCTGCGAGAGCAGCGCCATGTGCCGCAGCGCCGACTCGAGGCTGTTCACCATGTCGCGCCCGGCGAGCACGGGCCAGAGCCAGTACGTCACGCCGGCCGTGACGAGGTTGCCGATCAGGATGCCGAGCACGCGGTCGCGCGGCCGCGTGAGGTCGACGCTCGGTCCCCAGGTGTCGAAGGTGCAGAGCGCGAACGCGAACGCGATCTGGATGCCGACGTACGAGATGCGCGCGCTCCCGGTCGCGACGTACGCCGCGATGCCGGTGCCGAGCGCGACCGCGATCAGGAACGGCGGCAGCGAGTCGAAGTTCGGCACCACGATCAGCAGCGTCGCGATGCCGAGCACGCCGCCGAGCAGCGCGCCGGAGAGCCGCAGGATCGCCTTCTGCACGGTCGCGCCGAAGCTCGACTGGGCGACGAACAGGCAGGTGACGATCGCCGTGAAGATGCCCGGCCACTGCAGCCCGACGACCAGCAGGTAGCAGATCATCGCCGCGATCGTGGCCTGGGCGGCAAAGCGCACGTCGCGCACGTTGGAGAACGTGCACGTGGGTCCGAAGAAGCGCGGCGGGCCGGCGTCGAGGACCGAGCCGAGCGCCTCGGGCGAGGCGGCGCCGTGCGGCGCGAGGAACGCCGTCGCCGGCCGCACGTGCTCGAGCGCGTCCTCGAGGTCGACGATCGGCGGCAGGAGCCAGGCGTCGCGCGGGTCCGCGCCGGCGAGCTTGCCCGCGGCGGGCGCGGCGACGTCTCTCGCAGCGGCGTCGATCTCCGCAGCGTCGTCCTTCGCAGCTCCGTCCGCGGCCGAGCCGTCGGGCGCGGCGAGCGAGCGGCGCTCGACCAGCGCGTCGCGCAGCTCGGCGACGCCGGCGCGCACGCGCTCGAGACGAGCTGCGAGCGCGTCGCCGATCGGGACGCCGCGACCCGTCGGGTCGCGCTGCTGCAGCAGCGTCTCGAGCGCGAGCGACGCCACCGCGATGCGATTCACCGTCTCGATCAGCACGAGCTGCTCCGTGTGACGGCGGCGCAGCGCGCGGTAGCGGCTCTCGGCGTTCGACAGCAGGTCGAGCTGACGCGCGAGGCCGTTGAACGCGCCGTCGCGCAGACGCTGCACGTCGTCGCCCGCAGACTCGAGCCGCTCGCCGGCGACGGTCCGTGCGAGCCGCGCCTCGACGGCGCCGAGGATGCCGGCGAGGTCCTCGAGCAGGAGGTCCTCCGGATCGTCCGGCCAGACCAGGAGCTGCGCCGCCGTCGCCACCACGACGGCGAACGAGACCGCACCGACGCGCCAGAGCCCGCTCGTCACCGACAGCGCCGGCTCGGCCGCATCGCTGGCGAGGAACATCACGACGGTGATCGCGCCGAGCTGCGCGACGTAGGGGTACGCGCTCGTCCGCGACAGGAACATCCCCGCGAAGATCCACGCCGCGATCAGCGGCACGAGGACCCACGGCTGCTGCGGAAAGGCGGCAAAGGTCGCGATGACGCCCGCCGCGCCGAGCACCGTCCCGAGGATGCGCAGGATCGCCTTGTCGATCGACGCGCCGACGTTCGGCTGGCTCACGACGAAGATCGAGATCACGAACCAGTGGCCGTAGGGGATGCGGAACGTCATCACGAGCAGCGCGGAGACGACGCAGGCGACGGTGATGCGGGCCGTCGCGCGCCAGCGCGCCGGCGACGGCGCAAGCTCGGTGCGCAGCAGCTCGGCGAGGCGGGTGAGCAGCGGCGGCCGCCGTTCGTCCGGCGAAGCGTCGCGGGTAGCGGCGCGCAGCGCGCCGGTCGTCGGAGCCGTCACGGAACCACCGTCCGGGAGGAAATCCCTTCGCGCGAGCGCGCCGTCAAGGGAGCGGCGCCCTCGTCGATGCACGCCACGCTTGGTAGAACCGGGCGCCGTGCGGGCCGCGCTGGGGATGGGGCTGCTCGCCGCGCTGCTCGTGGTCGGTGCGGCGAGGGTCGCGGCCGAGGTCGACGCCGATCGGCTCGCCGCGCGCTACGGCTTCGCGCCGCACCACCTCGGCTACGTGCTCTTCGACCCGACCGACGGTCGCGTGCTCGACGAGCACAACGCGGACGAGCCCTTCATCCCGGCGTCGACCACCAAGGTCGCGACCGCGCTCGCCGCGCTCGAGGTGCTCGGCGCGGACTTCCGATTCTCGACCACGCTGCTCGCGACCGGCTCCATCGAGGACGGCGTCCTCGAGGGCGATCTGTGGCTGCGCGGCGGCGGCGATCCGACGCTGACCAGCGACGACCTGCGCGATCTCGTCGGCGATCTGCGCGCGGCGGGCGTGCGGCGCGTCGCGGGATCGTTCTTCTACGACGAGTCGCTCTTCCCGCGCACCAACGAGATCGACGTGCTGCAGCCGGAGGCGTCGACCTACAACCCGGCCGTCGAAGCGCTGCCCGTCAATTACAATCGCTTGGTGCTGCGCTGGCGGCGCGATCCGCGCACGGGGCGGCTCGACGCGACCTTCCTCTCGCCGGCGGACGGCGGCGCGGTGCCGGTGCACGGCCTCTCGGCGGGGCTGCTCTCGGCCGACGTCGACCCGCGCATCGAGCTCGCGTTCGCGCCCGGCCCGAAGCCGCGCTGGCTGCTCTCGCCGCGGCTGCCGGCGAAGGGCTCGGTCGAGGTGCCGGTGAAGGCCGAGCCGGGCGGGCTCGCGGCGGAGATCTTCGCGACCCTCGCCAGGCGCGCCGGCGTCGAGCTGCCGCCACCGCAGCGTGGCACGGTGCCGTCGGGGGCGCGCGAGATCGCGCGCGTCGAGAGCGCGCCGCTCACGAGGGTGGTCGAGGGTCTGCTGCGCTTCAGCAACAACCTCACGGCGGAGCTCACCGGGCTCGCCACCTCGCGCCGCCTCACGGGCGAAGGTCTCTCGCTGCGCGCCTCGGCGGAGCGCGTCGCGCGCTGGTGGCAGGACCGCCTGCCGCAGACCTCGTTCGCCGGCTTCGTCGCGGCGAACCACTCCGGCCTGAGCTCGGTGACGCGCCACACGCCGCGCCAGCTCGCCGCGATCCTGCGCCACGGCTACACCAGGCACGCCGCGGCGCCGCGGCTGCCCGAGCTGCTCAAGGAGTACTCGCCGGGCGAGCTCGCCGCGGGCGGCAACGGCACGGCGCGGGTCGCGGAGCAAGCAGCCGTCACGCCGCGCGTGCGCGCCAAGACGGGGACGCTGCTCTACGCCGACGGCCTGGTCGGCTACCTCACCGACGCCCGTGGCCGCGAGCTCGGCTTCGTCATCCTGCTCACCGACGCCGCGGCGCGGGCGCGGCTCGACGCCGAGCGTGACGTCCGCGTGCGCACGTCGCCGCCCGAAGCGACGGACTGGACGTCGCGGGCGAAGGCGCTCGAGCGCGAGCTCGTCACCCGCTGGAGCTCCGGCGACCACCGGGGATCGCGCGGCCCCCACAACAAAAGCGACGGCTCGAGTCCACCTTGACCCTCGGGGCCTGAGCCACTAGTTCGCCGAGGGCCCGATCGAGAGGGGGAGTCCGTGTTCGAAAGACTGATGCCGAAGGAGATCGCCTTCTTCGACTACTTCGAGAAGATGGCGGCGAAGATCCTGGAAGGCTGCACGGCCCTCGTCGATCTCCTCGAGGACTGCACCAACGTCCCGGAGAAGGCCCGCCGCATCAAGGTGATCGAGCACGAGGCCGACCTGATCACCCACCAGTGCATCGAGAAGCTCCACACCACCTTCATCACCCCGTTCGACCGTGACTCGATCCACCGGCTGATCACCAAGATGGACGACATCCTCGACCTCGCCGAAGCGGTCTCCGACCGGCTCACCGTCTACGAGATGACCTCGCCGACCGAGGAGGCGAAGCAGCTCGCCCGCGTGCTCGTGTTCAGCGTCGAGGAGGTCGCCAAGGCGGTGACCGGGCTCAGCAACATGAAGAACGCGCAGGAGATCCTCGCCCGCTGCGTCGAGGTGAACCGGCTCGAGAACGAGGCCGACACGCTGCTGGGCGTCGCGGTCGGCAAGCTGTTCAAGACCGAGCGGGATCCGCTTCAGGTCATGAAGTGGAAGGAGCTCTACGAGGGCCTCGAGGAGGCGACGGACCGCTGCGAGGACGTCGCAAACCTGGTGGAAGGCATCGTGCTCGAGCACGCCTGACCGGAGGAGCTCCCCATCGATACCGCGCTGCTCGTCGCGGTCGCGATCATCGTGGTCGCGCTCGTCTTCGACTTCATCAATGGCTTCCACGACGCCGCGAACTCGATCGCGACCGTCGTGTCGACGCAGGTGCTCACCCCGCGCGTCGCCGTGCTGTGGGCGGCGTTCTTCAACTTCATCGCCGCGTTCGGCTTCGAGACGCACGTCGCGAAGACGATCGGCAAGGACGTGATCGACATCGCCGCGCTGTCGACAACCGCAGCGCTGAGCATCGTCACCGCGGGCCTGATCGGCGCGATCGTGTGGAACCTGATCACCTGGTACTTCGGCCTGCCGAGCTCGTCGTCGCACGCGCTGGTCGGCGGGCTGGTCGGCGCGGCGGTCGCCGAGGCGTCGAGCTTCGAGCTCGTGCACTGGCACGGCATCGAGGTGATCGCGATCTTCATCGTCGTCGCGCCGACGATGGGGCTGCTGCTCGGCGCGTCGCTGATGGTCGCGATCGCCTGGGTCTTCCGCCGTCAGCCGCCGCTGCGCATCGACCGCTGGTTCCGCATCGGACAGCTCTTCTCGGCGGGCTTCTACAGCCTCGGCCACGGGCTCAACGACGCGCAGAAGACGATGGGCGTCATCTTCATGGTGCTCGCCGCGACCAACTATCTCGACGCCGAGGCGGTGCGCGTCGGCCACGTGCCGTTCTGGGTGGTGCTGATCTGCCACGCCGCGATGGGTCTCGGCACCGCGATGGGCGGCTGGCGCATCGTCAAGACCATGGGCATGCGCATCACCAAGCTGAAGCCGGTCGGCGGCTTCGCCGCCGAGACCGCCGGCGGCCTCACGCTCGCGCTGAACTCCTGGATGGGCATCCCGGTGTCGACGACGCACGTCATCACCGGCGCGATCGCGGGCGTCGGCTTCACCCGCGGCACGCGCGCCGTCCGCTGGGGCATCGCCGGGACCATCGTGTGGGCCTGGGTGCTGACCATCCCGATGTCGGCTCTGGTCGCGGCGATCACGTGGTACGTGATCGGCATCTTCCTGTAGGGTCCAGCGCCATGAGCGATCGCCCCCAGGTGGAGAGCGGACCGTTCCGCGACCCCGCGCGCCCGGTCGAGGAGCGCGTCGAGGATCTGCTGCGCCGCATGACGCTCGAGGAGAAGATCGAGCAGATGAGCGGCCTGCAGATGGAGGCAATCGACGGCCTCTACCACACGCCGGCGAACGAGCGGCTCGGCATCCCGGGCTTCCGCATGGTCGACGGGCCGCGCGGCGTGCGCGCGGGCGAGACGACGGCGTTCCCCGTCGGCATGGCGCGCGGCGCGACCTTCGATCCGGACCTCGAGCGGCGCGTCGGCGAGGCGATCGGCGTCGAGACGCTGGCGCGCGGCGGCAACGTCATCCTGGCGCCGGTGGTCAACCTGCTGCGCCACCCGCGCTGGGGCCGCGCGCAGGAGACCTACGGCGAGGACACGCACCACGTCGGCGTCATGGGTGCCGCGTTCGTCGAGGGCGCGCAGCGCCACGTCGTCGCCAGCGTCAAGCACTACGCGGTCAACAGCATCGAGAACAACCGCTTCACGGTGAGCGCGAACCTCTCCGAGCGCACGCTGCGCGAGGTCTACCTGCCGCACTTCCACCGCGTCGTGCGCGCGGGCGTCGGCTCGATGATGGCCGCGTACAACCGCGTGAACGGCGTCTGGTGCGCCGAGCACGAGCTGCTGCTGCGCCGCATCCTGAAAGAGGAGTGGGGCTACGACGGCTTCGTCGAATCCGACTGGATCTTCGGCATGCACGACACCGTGGGGTCGGTGCGCGCCGGGCTCGACATCGAGATGCCGTGCGCCAAGGTGTACGGCGAGCGCCTGCGTCAGGCGGTCGAGTCGGGCGCGGTGAGCGAGGCGCTCATCGACGACGCCGTCCGCCGCATCCTGCGGATCATGTTCCGCTTCGACATCTACGACGGCCCGCTGCCGCTCGACCCGACGATCGTCGCCTGCGCCGAGCACACCGCGCTCGCGCGAGAGGTCGCGCGCAAGTCGATCGTGCTGCTGAAGAACGACGGCGCCCTGCTGCCGATCGACCGCACGCAGACGCGGCGCATCGCGCTCGTCGGTGCGCTCGCCGACGAGAAGAACCTCGGCGATCGCGGCAGCAGCTACGTCTCGCCGCCGTACGCCGTCACGCCGCGCGCGGCCTTCGAGGAGCGCGCGCACGGCTTCACGCTCGACGTCGTCGCGACCGACACGCCAACCGCAGAGGACCTCGCGCGCATCGCGCAGGCCGACGTCGCGATCGTCGTCGCGGGCCTGACCTACGAGGACGAGGGCGAGGGCCAGGTGGCGGCGGGCGACCGCACGCGGCTCGAGCTGTCGGACGAGCACGAGCGGCTGATCCTCGACGTCGCGCGCGCGAACCCGCGCACGGTCGTCGTGCTCGAGGGCGGCAGCGCGATCGTCGTCGAGCGCTGGATCGATCAGGTGCCGGCCGTGCTCATGGCCTGGTATCCCGGCATGGAGGGCGGGCACGCGATCGCCGAGGTCCTGCTCGGCGAGGTCGCGCCGTCGGGCCGTCTGCCGATCACCTTCCCGCGCTCGGAAGACCAGCTCCCGCCCTGGGCGAACGACCGCGACGAGGTCGAGTACGGCTTCCTGCACGGCTACCGGCTGCTCGACGCCGCGGGCGAGGAGCCGCGCTTCCCGTTCGGCTTCGGGCTCTCGTACACGACGTTCGCGTACCGCAGCTTGACGCTCGAGTCCGACGCGATTGCACCCGACGGCGTGCTGCGCGCGCACGTCGAGGTCGCGAACACGGGAGCGGTCGCGGCCGACGAGGTCGTGCAGCTCTACGTCGGCGCGCAGGGCTCGCGCGTCGAGCGCGCGCCGCGCGACCTGCGCGCGTTCGAGCGTGTGCACGTCGCGCCGGGCGAGACGGCGACGGTCGTGCTCGAGGTTCCCGCCGCGGAGCTCGCCTACTGGGACGAGGGCGCGGGCGCGTGGCGGATCGAGGACGTCGAGTACGTCGCGTGGGTCGGCGGGTCGTCACGCGACCTGCCGCTGCGGGCGAGCTTCCGGGTCAAGCACTGAACCGCGCGCGCGGGCGGCGCGAGCGCGCCGCCGCTTACGCGCGCGACGTCAGCCGGCCTGCGCGCTCGGCCGCGCCGCGACGCGCTCGAACCAGGCCTTCAGATTCACCAGCGACTCGTCGAACGGTTGCTTGACGGTGCGGCCGAAGTCGAGCGCGGAGAACAGGATGATGTCCGCGAGCGTGAAGCGCTCGCCGGCGAGCCAGCTCTTGCCGGCCAGCAGGCCGTCGAGCCAGGCGAGCCGCTGGCGGACGAGCGCCTTCAAGCCGTCTGCGGCCTCGGGCAGCACCGGCATGCGCGGCCGGAAGAGCTCGATGCCCTCCGACCAGCGGAACGCGTTGTAGAGGTGCTCGGTGATCAGCAGCTCGACGCGGCGCTGCCACATGCGGGTCTCGGCGCGCTCCTCGGGTGTCGTGCCGATGAGCGCCGGCAGGGGATGCAGCTCCTCGAGGTACTCGCAGATCGCGACCGTCTCGCCGATCACGCGGCCGTCGTCGAGCTCGAGCGCCGGGCTCTGCCCGGCGGGGTTCTTGTCGGTGTACGGCGGACGGCGGTTCTCGCCGCCCAGCAGGTCGAGCTCGACCTTCGGCAGCTCGATGCCCTTCTCGATCATGAACATCCGCACAGTGCGCGGATTGGGTCCGATCGAGGTGTAGAGCTTCATCGCACGTCCCTTCGGCAGTCGCCGAATCGCTCCGTCAGCAGTCGCCGAGCGCGTAGATCGTGCCGTCGACCTGACCGACGTACAAGCGCCCGGGCGCGAGGATCGGCGCGGTCTCGAACTTCTTCTTCGTCTGCTTGGTGAACAGCAGGTTGCCGTTCTTGTCGAACGCGTGCAGCGCCTTCTTCATCACCACGTAGACGTTGCCGTTCGCGTCGATCACCGGGGGCGTGTTGCGGGCGCGCCCGCGACCGAGCTGGGTGTAGTCCTTCTTCCACTTGAGCAGGCCGTTGAAGCCGATCGCGTAGAGCGACGTCTTCTGACCGCGCGACGCGAGGAAGAAGATCGTGCCGTTGGTCGTGTCGATCGCGGGCGGCGACTCGATGCGCTCCTTGAAGAGCGCGGCCGTGGGGAACAGCAGCTGCGTCGTCGGCGTACCCGGCAGCGACGGCGGCGGCGTCACGACGAAGAGTCCCTCGTCGAAGCCGATGTAGATCTTGCCCGTGGTCGGATGGACGACCGGGGTGTAGTTCGCGCCGCGTACGCCGTTGCGCTTGGCCTCGAGCTGCACCTCCCAGTTCTTCACGCCGGTCGCGGTCGAGAGGGACGCGACGAACGCGCCGCCGTGCGTGATGTAGACCTGCGAGCCGTCGGGGCTGAGCGCCGGCGACACGTTCTTGATGCCGCCGCCGAGCGGGTTGATGCACCACTTGATGCGCCGCTCGGTGCCCGGGCACATCGCCATGATGGTGCCGCCGCCGAGCGAGTCGGAGCCCATGTAGACGACGCCGTCGGGGCCGATCGACGGCGAGGTCGTGATGTCGCCGTCGGTGCAGACCTTCTGGCGCCACGCGACCGGCGCGATGCTGGCGTTGGTCGGCGGGATGTCGATCGCCCAGAGGTCGTTGTCGCGCGTGCCGACGTAGAGCATGCCGTCGTTGCCGACCGCCGGCGACGAGTAGTCGGGCAGCTTCCCTTGGTTGTCGGTCTGGCACCAGTAGACGTCGCCGTTCGCCGGGTTGAGGGCGCAGATCGGGTACTTCGCCGACGCGAAGAACAGCGTCCCGTCCTCGCCGATCGCCGGCGTGCTCAGGATCTTGCCCTTGATCTTGGTCGTCCAGATCTCGTTGCCGCAGGTCGGGCCGGCGAACGGGGCGTGTCCGGTGTGCTGCGGGTTCTGCTGGAAGAGCGGCCACGGGCTGTTCGCGGGGCCGGGATCGGCGAAGGGCAGACAGCTCCCGGTCGCCTCGAGGCAGACGTTTTTCTGCAGCGCGCTGCCGCAGCGGGTGTCGGCGTGCGCGTCCTGGGCGACGAGCGCCAGCGCGCTGACGAGCCCGAGCGCCAGCGCGAGACGCCGGCGCGGGGTGCCTTGCGGGCGACAGGAACGAACGAGCAACAGCAGCCGCGAGCCGGCCGCAGCCGGCAGGTACGCGTGATTGGGCATGATCGCGTGTCTCCGGTGAAGCGGGATGGAGGTCCGCTCGGAAGCCCACATGATGGCCGAGTGCTCGGCCGCGGGCAATGCGGAATTTCGCGGCGCCTGCGCCCCCCGATGCGCGCGAGCAGCGCATGCGCCTCGCCCGAGCGCCTGCGCGGTCGGCGTTCGTTTTCGGTCACGGCGGCGATCCGCTATGCCTGCCTACGAATGAAGAACGCGACCTTTTTTTGTCTTCTCGCCGCTGCCCTCGCCGGCTGCGCCGCGACCCGCGTCAGCAACCTCAGCGAAGCGCCGCCGCCGGCTTCGGGCGCGCGCCCGGTCGCGATCTACGTGTCGAGCTTCGAGGTCGACCCGAGCGCCATCAAGCAGAGCTCGGGCGTGCTCGGCGACCTGCAGCAGGAAGCCAACCAGCGTCCGCGGCCGCTCGCGAGCCTGCTCGGCCGCAGGCCGGTGCTCGGCGGCCCGCCGACCGAGGACGAGGCGATCGGCCTGCTCGCGCAGAGCATCACCGACGCCCTCAACGCGAAGCAGCTCGGCGTCCCCGCGATCCGTGTCCAGCCCGATCAGCCGACGCCGAGCAACGGCTGGATCGTCGGCGGGCGCATCGTCAACGTCGACCCGGGCAACGCCGCGCGCAGCGCGACGGTCGGCTTCGGGACCGGCGAGTCGCAGGTCGAGGTGCAGGTCGACGTCGTCGCGATGCGCGACGGCGCGCGCACGCAGCTCCTGAGCTTCTCCGACTCGGCGCAGAGCCGGAAGACGCCGGGCGGTCTGGTGATGATGAACCCCTACGCGATGGCGGCGAAGTTCGTCGTCTCGCGCAACGCGACCGAGCGCGAGATCCAGCAGCTCGGCGGCCAGATCGCGGACGAGATTGCCGCGTATCTGAACGGCGGCGCGTCGGCGTCGTAGGCCGTCGCGCGCGCGTCGGCAGAGCGGCGTCGGCCGTCAGTCGCCGAGCACGAGCGAGCGCCAGATCGCGTTCAGCACCGAGAGCACGATCGCGCCGAAGAACGCGGGCCAGAATCCCGTGACGTGAAAGCCGTCCAGCATCGCCGAGGCGAGCTGGATCATGAGCCCGTTGATCACCAGCAGGAACAACCCGAAGGTGAGGATCGTCAGCGGGAAGGTCAGGATCTTCAGCACCAGCCCGACGGTCGCGTTGACCAGACCGATCACCAGCGACGCGAGCAGCGCCGAGCCGAAGCTCCGCACGCTGAAGCCCGGCACGATGTGCGCGACGATCATCAGGCTGAGCGCGCTCAAGAACCACTGCAGGATCAGGTACATCGCCTCCCTCCCTCGTCGGACCGCCACCGCCTGGCGCGTCGGCGCGGTCACCATCGCCGCATCGGGGAGGTAGTTCAACTGCAGGCGCCGGTGGGTGATCGTCCGGCGTCCGGGCGTCGCTGGCGCGCGGCGCGCCGCTTCCGTCGCGTGCACGGGCCAGCGGGCGGAAAGCGGACGGCTTCGTGCGCGTGGCCTCGCGGCGTTGCCGGAGAGCGAGGCTTCGTCGGCTTGCAATCCGGTCACCCGTTGGCGCACAAGGTGGCGGAATCAGGCGCTCTTCGACGCGCGCACGCGGTCGCACCTCCGCCGCATGCCGGCCCGAGGATCGCCTCGTGTCGTGCATGGACGCACGAGCCGCCCGCTTCGCGGCCACCCCCGGGAGCGCGGCGGTCCCCCCGACGCGGCCGCGCCACGGAAGGCGCGGCCGCGCGAGCCTTCGGCGGCCGGTCGACGCAGCGCACGTCGTCCGCCGTGCAAGGCGAGCGGCCGTGCGGTAATCCCCGAGGGCTCGCTTCCTCCCGTGCCGGAGTGGCGGAATGGCAGACGCGCCGGACTCAAAATCCGGTTCGGGCAACCGAGTGCGGGTTCAAGTCCCGCCTCCGGCACCTCGACACTTTCCCGAGCGCGAAGCACGCCGCCGAGCGGCGTAGCCGCACGCGGCGAGCGTCGCGGGACGGCGAGCGCTCGACCCGAAAGAGCGTCGCGGACGAGCAGTCGATCGCAGAAGCGGAGCACCATCTCGCGATCGTCAAGCAATGATGCCGGACGCGAATGCCTCCATCGGCGCGACGCTCACGCGGTTGCTGCCGCGCACGCCTGACTCGCCGCGTCTCTAAAGCCCGCTCCGCCCACCGTCGAAACCCAGCACAGAGCACCGCGTTCACGCAGCGCGTTGCGTCCGTCGGCGCTCCCAGGTCGGCGACGCCGCGCGCGTCGCGCCCGCGGAGAACGCACGGGGCGCGCGCTCGTGCGCGCGAGCGGCGCGTCGAGATCGACGCGCCCGCAGTCTCGACAGGCTCTCGTCATGAACAAAGTTACTGCTCCGCTCGTCGTCGCCGCCGCGATCGGCGGTCTGCTCAGCCTCGGCTCGGCGCACGCCCGCGCCGACCGACCAACGCTCGACATCATCGACAGCAACGCGCGCACGACCTCCGCGCGCGCCAGCGAGAGCAACGCGATGTGCCTCACCTGCGACCTCGTCCACGCCCTCTCGACGTCCGCGAAAGCCCTGCTCGGCCCACGCGCCGCGTCCGCGGCGGACGCGCCTCCGACGCAGACGCCGGCAAGCACGCCGGCGCAAGCACAGCCGACCGCCAGCGGCGCAACCGCGAAGAGCGACGACACCTCTCCGGCTTCGGTCGTCTTCCGCGGCGGACGCGTCTACACCGTCGACCCGAAACGCCCGTGGGCCGAGGCGGTCGCCGTGCGCGACGGCGCAATCGTCGCCGTCGGCTCGAACGACGAGGTCGCAGAGCGGATCGGCCCCGACACCAAGGTCGTCGAGCTCGCGGGACGCATGCTGCTGCCGGGCTTCGTCGAGGGGCACATGCACCCGCTCGTGGGCGCGTTCTTCGCGGCCGGCGTCGACCTGCAGCTCGAGAACAAGGAGCAGGCGCTCGAGGCCGTCGCGCGCTACGCGCGCGAGAACCCCGACGGTCCGGTGCGCGGCTTCGGCTGGCGCGTCGACATGTTCCCGTCCGAAGGGCCGAACCGCGCCGACCTCGACCGCATCGTCCCCGACCGCCCGGTGCTACTTTTTTCGATCGACGCGCACAGCCTGTGGGTGAACAGCAAGGCGCTCGAGATGGCGGGCATCGATCGCAACACGCCCGATCCGGTGCCGGGCTTCAGCTACTACGTGCGCGACGAAGAGGGCGCGCTCGCGGGCTACGTGCTCGAGCTGCCGGCGCTGCTGCCGATCGTCAACGCGATCGTGCCGCTGACGCGCGAGACCGTCGACCCGCTGTTCGCCGCCTGGGCGGCGCGCGCCGCCGCGGCCGGGATCACCACGGTGTTCGACGCCGGCGCACCACCGCTCGGCGACGACCCCGAGGGGATGCTGCAGGTCTACACGGACTTCGCGCGCGAAGGACGCCTGCCGTTCCGCGTCGTCGCGAGCCATGCGCTGAAGGAGGCACCGGTGGACCACGCGGTGGCGCGCGTGAAAGAGCTCGACCGACGCTTCTCACACGGCGTCGTGCAGGCGCGCGTGCTCAAGATCATCGGCGACGGCACCGCCGAGGGCTACACCGCCTGGCTCATCGAGCCCTACGCCGACAAGCCCGACGACGTCGGCAAGTCGCCGTTCTCGGTCGAGGAGTGGAAGAAGGTCGTGCGCGAGGCGGACGCGGCCGGCATCGACCTGCACATCCACGCGATCGGCGAGCGCACGACGCGCGTCGCGCTCGACGCGATCGAGGAAGCGGTCCGCGTCAACCCACCGCGCGACCGTCGTCACACGCTGGCACACCTGGTGTACGTCGAGGACGAGGACATCCCGCGCTTCGGCAAGCTCGGCGTGATCGCGCAGTTCTCCGGCAACTGGTTCTCCGCCGACCCGGCGACGGTCGAGATCGCGCTCGAGCGCTACGGTCCCGAGCGCCAGAAGAAGACGTTCCGCGCCCGCTCGATCCTCGACACGGGCGGCGAGATCTCGTTCGGCACCGACTGGCCCGCGGCGGGCTACTTCTCGACCTTCAAGCCGCTCGACTCGCTGCAGGTCGCGGTGACGCGTCAGCTCGTCGGCAAGCCCGACGCGCCGGTGCTGCCGCCGCTCGACCAGAAGCTCGACCTCGCGCAAGCGATCCGCGCCAACACCCTGGGCGCGGCGCGCCAGCTACGCCTCGATCACCAGATCGGCTCGATCGAGGTCGGCAAGCGCGCCGACCTCGTCGTGCTCGAGCGCAACCTCTTCGAGCTCGACCCGCACGACCTCGCGAAGACGCGCGTCGACATGACGATGGTGGACGGACGCTTCACGCACGGCGCGCCGTAGCGTGCCACGCGGGGAGAAGCCCAGCCGCACGCTCGTCCACGGCGCGCCCGAAGTCGGCGACGCAACGCCGGAGCGCTCGCTCACGGCACGCCGCGACACAGCAGCACTCTCCCGCCGTTGCGCAGCACGCAGCCGTCGCGCGCCGGGGCGGGCGGGCTCGCGTCGAGCTGCAGCGCCTGGCACTCGTCCGGCTGCGGGTAGAGGTCGCGCTCGGGATCGCGCCCGACCGGCGTGACGCTCAGCGGCAGGCCCGTCGGCAGCGCGAGGTGCGCGCGACGCCCGCGCACCACGACGCGCGCGAGGTCGTTGCCGAGTGGCTTGACGTCGACCGTGAACGCGTCCTCGCGTGGATTCGGCGGTGAGCGAAAGCGCCACGACGCGCCGGGGCCGCTGCCACGCCGCCAGCCGCTACGCGTCGAGGGATCGTACGCGCCGGGCGCCGCGTCGACGTCGAGCACGACGTCGCCGCTCGCGTCGCGCACCACCAGGCGGAATCCATCGCGCTCCGGGTCGAGGAACGGCACGTAGTACGGGAAGCGTCCCGCGGCCGTGAACCGCCCGCCGCGCGTGCCGTTCGACGTCAAGCGCAGGGTCACGTCATTCAAGAACGGCCGGTCGAGCGGGCAGACGTCACAGGCGTCGCCGCGACGGTCGCGGTCGGTGTTGGTCTGCGCGGAATCCGGGGCGAACGGGCAGCCGTCGCAGGCGTCGCCGACGCCATCACCGTCGCTGTCGCGCTGTGCGACGTCGGGCGTCGCCGCGCAGACGTCGATCGAATCGCAGACGCCGTCGCCGTCCGCATCGGTCGCGTCGCCCGTGCACGTCGACGGCGCGCCGCGGCACAGGAAGCACGGCTCGATCGCGCACGCGGAATCGCAGCCGTCGCCCGCGACCACGTTGCCGTCGTCGCAGTCCTCGGTCGGCTCGACGACGCCGTTGCCGCAGGTGGCCGGCGCGTCGCCGAGCAGGCGCACGACGGCGGCTCGACGCCGCAGACCGTCGAACACCGAGCCCGCGACGAGGATCCCGCCGGCACGATCGAGCGCGAGCGCGGCGACGCGGGGGCGAAGCGGCGAGGCGCGGAATTCCCGGTCCGGGTACACCGGATCGGAGAGCGGCAACGCCGCGACGCCGCCGTCGCCGAAGCTCGCATCGAGCGTCCCACCCGCGGTGAAGCGCAGCACGCGCACGTCGCGCTGCGCGGCAGAGAGCGGTGCGACGTCCGCCAGGACGAGCAGCTTGCCGTCGGCCTGCAGGACTGCGTCGACGGGAATCGCGGCCTGTCGCACGACCCCTGCGTCGCCGTAGCTCGCGTCAAGCACACCGTTCGCGTCGCAGCGCGCGATCAGCAGCTCGCCGTCGTACTCGCCGACGGCGAGGAACGAATCGTCGCTCAGGACGAAGAGCTTCCGCCACACGCGCTCCGCGGCGGGTACTCCCGGCACCGCCTGCGCGACGCCGCTCACGCCGAACGACCAGTCGCGCGAGCCGTCGTCTTCGAGCCGCACCACGCCGACGCCGCCCGCGAGGATCCGACCGTCGCTCTGCAGCGCGACGGCGCGCAGCGCCTCGTTGCGGCGAAGCGAGCCCGTGCCGGCGAAGCTCGCATCGGGCGCGAGCGCGCCGTCGAGGCGTGCGATCCACTCCTCTGGGAGCGACGCCGAGCCGCCGGCCATCAGCAGCCGGCCGAGCGGGTCGGCGATCGCGGACGCGACGAAGGCATCGTGGCCGTAGTGACGCGTCACCCGGCCGCCGTACGCGACGCCGCCGTCGAGCGATCCGTCGGCGCGGTAGCGCGCCAGCACCAGACGGTTGTCGGTGCGCTCGCCGATCACGACGAACCGGCCGTCGGCAAGGCGGACCAGCGTCCGCGATGTCGGTCGTGTAGTAGCCCTCGATCAGGTCGTCGTGGGTCACGGTCGCGTCGACGAGCGGCGCCACACCGTTCTCGCCGAAGTCGGGATCCGGTGCGCCCGTCGCGGTGAACGCGACCGCACCCACGTCGCCGGTGCGCCGACCGTTGTACGCCTGCACCGCGAGCACGATGCGACCGTCGGGTCCGACGCTCACGGCGCGGGCGTCGTCGTGCGTCACGCCGACGGGGACGCGCACGATCCCGGACGCACCGAAGGACGGCAGCAGCGCGCCCGAGGCGTCGCGGGCGCCGATCGTGATCGTGCGCGCGTACGGATCGCTCGGCGCGACTTCCGGCAACGCGACCAAGAAGCCGTCGTCCGCCCCCGCGACGGCCGCCCACGCCGGCGTGAAGGGGCTCGGAGAGATCTCCACGCTCCCACCCTCGCCGAAGCTCGTCACACGCACGCCGCTCGGCTCGAAGAGCGTGGCCCGGTGTCCTCCGACGACCAGCAGACGCCCGTCCGTGCGCGCCCACGCACCGATCCCTGCGGCCTCGTCGACGAGCAGCGTGCCGCCGCTACCGAACGTCGCATCCGCCGCGCCCGTCGCGTCGAAGCGTCGCAAGGCGTTCGGCAGCCAGGAGGAGACGAGGCTCGCGCCCGCGGCCGACACCGAGAGCGTGCGCCCCTCGACCTCGAGCCAGCGCAGACCCGCGCTCGCGAAGCTCGGGTCGAGATCGCCGCTCGGGTCGAGACGAAGGAGCACGCTCTCGAAGCCGCCGTGGGTCGTGCGCGCGAGCAGCACCAGGCGATCGTCGCCGTCCGACGCGAGCCCGCGCAGCTCGAAGCCGCTCGGCAGATGCGTCCGGACGTCGACGTAGCCGTCGTCGCCGAAGCTCGGGTCGGGCGCGCCGGTTGGATCGAGCCGCAGCAGGAGCGTCCGCGGCCGGGGGTCGAAGCGTAGATCGTGCTCGACCACGGCGACCACGGCGCGTCCCCCGCTCTGCGCTGCGACGCCGATCGCGGACGCGAACTCCGCGAGGACGACCTCGCCATCGTCCCCGTAGCCCGCGTCACGAGTACCGTCGGGCAGCAGCCGGACGACCACCGCGGCGCTCTCGCCCTCGCCTTGCCACAGCTGGCCGGCGACGAGCAGCGCGCCGTCGGCGGCGCGCGCCATCGCGCGCGGCTGCGCCTCGCTCGCACCGCCGGTCGAGATGGTGGCGACGCCGTCCTCGCCGAAGGCGAGATCCAGGTCGCCCGGCGCGGCGTGCGCGGGACGTGCGGCAAAGAGGATGACCGCGGCGAGCGGGAGCAGCGCCGCAAGAGCGAGACTGGGCCTCGTCGTCACGTGATCGTCTCCTGGTCTTTGGAAGCCGGCCTCTCGGGTCGGGAAAGATCCAAGGAGCGGAGTCCGCCGAGGCTTCGTCGCTTCTGCTCGGCTTGCGAGCGCGAGCACCGTACGGGCGTGGTCGCGTCTCGGTCAAGACAGCATTTTTCGTCGCGGCAGAAGGAGCGCGGGCGTCCGCGGCGCGTGCCGCACGGCGCCGTATGCGTCGTCACCCGAGCCGTCGCAGCGCATGCCGCGACGCGGCAAACGCGCGCCGAATCGCGGTTGCCCCGGCGGCATCGAGCGGTGTAGCCACGACGGATCCAAGGAGGGTCCCTCGTGAAGCATCGTTCGATCGCTTTCGCCGTGAGCCTGCTGCTCGTCTGCGCGCTTCCCGCGGCCGCCGACGACATCGCTCGCTACATCCTGCCGCCGGGCAACTACGGCGGCCTGCCGACCAACGAGAACTCGCTCGACCAGCTGCCGCTGTACTCGGGCCTCACGCCGCTGCGCGACGACGTCACCTTCGCCGACATCGAGCGGCTCTTTCTTCCCGAGGACTTCCAGCCGATCGAGCCGACGCGCGAGGAGAACACCGGGCGTCCCGGGCTGCGGCTGATCTACGACGCGTACGGGATCCCGCACATCTACGGCGAGACCCGTGAGGATCTCGCCTTCGGTGCAGGCTGGACGACGGCGCGCGACCGCGGCCTGCTGATCCAGATCGGCCGTGGTCCGGCGCGCGTGGCGGTCGCCGACGTGCCGAACATCGACGCCTTCTCGCTCGTCACCAGCGCGCAGAGCTTCACGCCGAGCCCCGAAGCCGAGGCGCTGGTCAGCGCCCAGGCCGATCTGCTGGTCGAGCTCTACGGCGACGAGGGCCGTCAGATCCTCGCCGAGGCGCAGGCCTACGCGGACGGCGTCAACGCCTACTGGGCCGCGAACGGCATCCAGGAGCAGCCGGCGACCGTCAACGACGTCCTCGCGGTGACCGCCTTCATCGGCTCGATCTTCGGCTCGGGCGGCGGCGCCGAGGCGGCGAACGCGAACCTGCTCGCGAAGCTCCAGCAGAGCCTCGGCAAGGTGCGCGGTCGCGCCGCGTGGGAAGACGTCATGCTGTTCAACGACCCCGAGGCGCCGACCACGATCCGCCGCCGCTTCGAGTACCCCGTGCTCACCGGCGGTCCGGTGACCGGCTCCGTCGTGCTCGATCCCGACTCGATCGAGAGCGTCGATCCGCGTCAGTCCGGGGACGAGGCGGCGATGGCGCCCGCCCGGCTGCAGGCGTCGAACTTCCTCGTCACCGCGCCCTCACGCTCGGCGACCGGCAACTCGCTCGCCGCCATGGGGCCGCAGCTCGGCTACTACTATCCGGAGATCGTCCAGCAGATTCACCTCGAGGGCGCGGGCATCAAGGCGCAGGGCATCGCGGTGCCGGGGCTCGCGATGTACGTGCTGATCGGCCGCACCGAGAACTACGCGTGGAGCTTGACGTCGGCCGGGCACGACGTGCGCGACGTCTACGCAGAGGAGCTCTGCGAGCCAGACGGATCGCGGCCGACCCGCGAGTCGAAGCACTACCTCTTCCACGGGCAGTGCCGTCCGATGGAGACCTTCAACGCCGGCACGCTCGGCGACACGCCGCTCATCTACAACGTCACGGTGCACGGGCCGGTGTTCGCGACCGCGACCGTCGACGGGAAGCCGTACGCGCTGTCGCGTCGTCGCTCGACGTTCGGGCGTGACGCGCTGAACCTCGTCGCGCTCAAGCGCATGACCGAGGGTGTCGCGAAGACGCCGGCCCTGTTCTGGCACACCGCCAATCAGTTCGGCTTCACCTTCAACTGGGCGTACGTCTCGCGGCGCACGACGGCCTACTTCTCCTCCGGCCTGCTGCCGCGCCGTCCGCGCGGGCTCGACCGTCGTCTGCCGACGCTCGGCACCGGTCAGTACGAGTGGCAGGGCTTCCTGCCCGAGCGCGCCCATCCGCACGACGTCGGCGGCCCGGAGGGCTTGCTGCTCAACTGGAACAACCAGTCGGCGCCGGGCTTCATGCACGGCGACGACGAGCCGTACGGCTCCGTGCACCGCGTCGAGGTGTTCGACCAGTGGCCGCGCAAGCCGCTGCTCACCGACGTCGTCGGCATCATGAACCGCGCCGCGACCGAGGACATCCGCTCGCTGGTGTGGCCGGTCGTGAGCCGCGTGCTGAAGAAGGGACGCGCGCCGAGCGCGCGCGATCAGCAGGTGGTCGAGATCCTCGACGCCTGGGTCGCGGACGACGCGCCGCGCGTCGACGCCGACGGCGACGGGATGTACGACCACGCCGGTCCGGTGATCATGGACGCGGTGTGGCGGCCGATCGCCGAGGCGGTGATGCGGCCGGTGTTCGGCGACCTGCTCGGCGATCTGAACCGGCTGCGCAACCTGAACGGCCCGTCGGGATACTCCTACGTCGACAAGGACCTGCGGGCGCTGCTCGGCGAGCGCGTCAAGGGTCGCTTCAACCTTTCGTACTGCGGGAACGGCAGGCTGCCGAGGTGCGTCGACTCGCTGTGGCAGGCGCTGCACGAGACCGTGGAGGCGCTCGCCGAGGAGCACGGCGACGATCCGTCGCAGTGGCGCGGGCCGGCGTCGCAGACGGGCTTCGTGCCGGGGCTCATCCCCGACCGCTTCCCGACCACCAACCGGCCGACGTTCCAGCAGGTCATCGAGTTCGAGCGGCGGTGAGACGCCGCTCGTTTCACCGTCGCCCCTTCAGGAGGGAGAAAGAGCGATGCTCCATGCGTTGAGAAGAGAACGACGCGCGACCGGCACGATCACGGCGCTCCTCGCCGGCGCGCTGCTCGCGTTCGCCGGCTGCAGCGACAGCGACACCGCGAACCTGCCGCCGGACACCGAGTTCCGGATGATCTCGCCGGTCGGGCCGATCGAGTACGAGGGTCGGGAGCTGTTCCCGATGTGCATGGACGGCTCGCCGTACCACTTCTGGGCCAAGCGCGGCTCGGTGAACAAGCTGCTGGTCTACTACCAGGGCGGCGGCGCGTGCTGGAACCAGCTGACCTGCAGCCTCCCCGCGTGCGACACCAACGTCGACCCCAACGGCGGCGACAATCCCAATTTTCACGGGAGCGGCTTCGCCAACCTCAACGATCCGCGCAATCCGTTCCGCGACTGGCACATCCTCTACGTGCCGTACTGCTCGTGCGACATTCACTTCGGCGACGCGGCGCAGGACTACCCGCTGCACGTCGAGCACCGCGGCTACCACAACGCGCGCGTCGCGGAGAAGTACGCGCGCGAGAACTTCCCGAACCCCGAGGAGGTGTTCGTCACCGGCACGAGCGCGGGCGCGTACGGCGCGTTCTTCCAGGCGCCGCTGCTGCACCTCGCGTATCCGAACGCGCGCTTCTACGTGCTCGCCGACGCCGGCAACGGCGTCATCACGCAGGAGTTCCTCGACGAGTACTTCCCGAACTGGAACTTCATCGCGAACCTGCCGCCCGAGATCCCGCAGCTCCGCGAGGTGCTGGAGAACGACGAGGGCATGCCGGGCTACACCCGCGTCGTCGCGCACTACTTCCCGGAGAGCCGCTGGGCGCACTACACGACGGCCTTCGACGGCGGCTTCGGCGGCCAGACGGGCTTCTACAACATCATGCTCAACGGCAACGACCCGGTCGCGGCGCTGACGTGGTGGGAAGGGAGCTGCGCGTTCAACGAGCGGATGCGCGCGCAGGCGATCCAGCAGGCCAGCGAGAGCCCGAGCAACTACCGCTACTACATCGGCACCGGCAGCCGGCACGGGATGTGGGGCCTCGACAAGGTCTACGAGGACACGACCGGCGGCGTGCCGACGATCGTCGACTGGGTCAACGCCATGCTCGCGGGCAGCCCGGCGTGGACCAACGTCGAGTGCACGAACTGTGGCTTGACGCTGCCCGGCGATCCAAGGCCGGACCCGCTGCAGCCGCCGTTCGTGCAGGTCGGCGACGACGTCGTGATCGACTGCGACTGACCTCGCCCGACACGCCTCGCGCGTTCGCGCGGGCGGCCACGCGTCGCGCGTGCTCCGAGCGCCTTCGAGCGCCGCACGCGCGACGCGGCCGCGCGCGCGAGGCGAAGAGCTCCCCTACTCCGTCCGCGCGTCGAGCTCCGCGACCCAGCTCCGCAGCTGCGGCACGGTCTCGGACTCCCAGCGCGCCGACGCGCGCAGCTCGCAGAACTCCGCGAACAGCCCGTCGAGCAGACGCACGACGTGCTCGACGTCGGCGAGGCGCAGGAAGAGGTCGTTCTCGAACAGCGCGCGCGGATCGTCGGCGAGCGCGGCGTCGCGCGGGCCGAGCGGCGGGCAGCGCAGCGAATCGTAGGTCAGAAGCCCGCCGTCGAGCGTGAGCTGCCAGGTGCGGTCCTGCAGCGTCACCGAGAGGCGCGCGCGGTCGACGAGCTTGCCGCGCCGCAGACCCGCGCCGAGCTCGCTGCGCACGTCGCCCTCGTCGACCAGCGTCAGCTTGCCGTTGCGCTCGCCCTGCTCCTGCAGCACGAGCCGGTCGCCGAGCGCGATCTCGACCACGTCGCCGCCGATCGCGAAGCGTCCGCCCTCCTCCTCGAGCCGCCAGAGCAGCCAGGTGAGGAACTCGCGGCCGAGGAAGCGCTTCTTCTCGACGACGGCGAGAAAGTCCTCGCTCACGACGTCGCTCCTGCGACCGCGGCGATGCCGTCCTCGGCCCGAACGGCGACCAGCGAGCTGCGCTCGACCGCGCGCACCGCGTCGATCGTCGTCCCCGAGAGGCCGACGCGCTCGACCGCGAAGTACGGGATGAGCGGCACCGGCGCGACGCCCGTCGTGTCGCGGAACAGCGCCGTGAAGGCCTCACGCGGCGCGCGCGACTTGCCGGTGAAGAGCAGCGTCCCGGTCTCGAGGTTCCACGCGCACTCGAAGAGCTGCGGGCTCGGCAGCGCCTGCAGGAGCAGCCGCGCCTCGACCTCCTCCTTGATCTCCTTGCGCACCGCGCGGCCGAGGTGCTCGAGGTTCTGCTCGCGCTTGCGCGCCTCCTCGGCGCGTCGGCGCTCGAGACGCACGAGCTTCGCGGGCGCCTTGCGGCGATCGTAGCGGAAGCCGAGCACGACGTACTGCTGGAAGAAGACGTCGCTCGTCTCGAGCTCGACCACCAGCGGGTCGTGGATCGCGACCCAGCCGAACGCTTCCGTCTTCGGCAAGCCGTCCTCGTCGTGCTCGCGGAAGGCGCGCTGGTTGATCGCGCGGCAGAGCGCCTCGCGGTCGAGGTGCTTCGGCGCCGGCGCGGCGAAGCGCACGATCGACGAGCTCGCGGAGAGGAAACCCATGAGGGCGCGCGAGGTAGCATCCCCGTTTGCTCGCACGCAAGGCGAAGACGCCGCGATTCTCGCCGTGGTTCGCGATCGTCGTCGTTCGCGACGGACGCTCACGATGGACACTCGCGACGAAGCGCGCGCTCTGCGCATATCGTGAGCTGCGCGGATCGGCTACAGCGAGGCGACCAGCCCCGTGCAGCGAGGCGACGCCATGACGACGCAGCCCTTCACCCTACCCTTCGACCTCGACGAGGCGACGCACACGCTCGCCGCGCGCGATCCGAAGCTCGCCGAGCTCATCGCGACGGCGCCGCCGTTCGCGATCCAGGTCGACGAGCCGCGCTCGCCGTACGAAGCGCTGCTGCGCTCGATCACCTACCAGTCGATCTCCGGCAAGGCGGCGGCGACGATCTTTGAGCGCGTGCGGGCGCTGGGCGAGAACGGCAGCCTGCCGACGCCGGAGAAGATGCTCGCGCTGCGCGTGCCGACGCTGCGCAAGGCGGGCCTCTCGGAGGCGAAGGTCCTCGCGATGAAGGACCTCGCCCGCAAGACGCTCGACGGCGTGGTCCCGACGCTCGCGCAGGCGCGCCGCATGTCGGACGAGGAGCTCATCGAGCGCCTGGTCTCGGTGCGCGGCATCGGCGTGTGGTCGGTCGAGATGTTCCTCATCTTTCGGCTCGGTCGCCCGGACGTGCTGCCGGTGCACGACCTCGGCGTGCGCAAGGGCTGGTGCGTCACGTACGGCAAGACGCACATGCCGCGGCCGCAGGAGCTGCTCGAGTTCGGCGAGCGCTGGCGTCCGTACCGCACGGTCGCGAGCTGGTACATGTGGCGCGCGTTCGAGCGCGCGGGCTACGCGGTGACGAACAAGATCGGCGCCGCGAAGCCGCCCGCGCGGCGCACGCCGCGCACGACGCCCACGACACGTACGGAGCGCTCCGCGGTAGCGAGCGCGCGCACGCGCACCACCCGGCCCGCCGAACGCTCAACGCGTCGCGCGCGCTGACGCCGCGGCCGCCGGCGGCGGCGCGCTGCGAGGCTTCGCGGGAGCGGCCCGCGGCGCCGCCGCGGGCTTCTTCGGCGCTCGCGCGGCGGGCGGCTTCTTCCACGAGCGCGTGGTCGGAGGCTTCTTCCACGACCGCGCCGCGGGCGCATTCGTTCCCGATCTCTCCGCGGGTCGCTGCGTCCACGACCGCGGCAGGCCGATCCCGAAGGTGCTCACCACCCAGACGCCGTACGCGTTCGCAGCGATCGACAGCGCGACCAGCACGACCAGCGCGCGACGCCACCACACCGACGCGCGAGCGAACGCCGACAGCGCGAGCGGCACGAGGAACGGGAAGACGTCGCTCAGGTAGCGCGATCCGTACTGCACGTAGCCCTGGTACGAGTACAGCAGGTAGAAGAGCAGCATCGGCAGCGCGCCGGCGACGAGCCAGCGCGTCGCTCGCAGGCGCAGCCGCGGCAGCAGCAAGCCGAGGAAGAACGGGCTCAGGAGCCAGATCGCCTCGCCACCGCCGCTGAAGCGCACGTAGGGAAACCACGGCACGCGCACCGGGCGCGCCGTCAAGTAGAAAGCGACGTTCTGCGGCACGTTGCTCGGCCGGAACGAGCCGATCGCGAACACGGTCGCGCCGAGCGACTTGTCGGCGCGCACCCAGTGACCACTCTTCTGACGCCAGCTCGTGACGTAGGGGCTCTTCAGCGGGGCGTCGAAGAGCCACCAGTTGTAGAGCAGCGTGCCGGCGGCGAGGATCGCGGCGCCGAGCGCGAAGCGAAGGAGATCGCGCAGCGCCGCACCGCGCTGCTCGCGCGCGAGCCGGCCGTCGACCGCGAGCACCACGAACGCCGGCGCCGAGAACAGGATCGCGTAGCGCGTCAGGCTCGCGACCATGAACGCGCAGCCCGCCCAGAAGAAGCTCCGGCGTACGGCCGCGAGGTACAGCGCGAGCAGCAGGAAGAAGTTGCCCTCGCTGTGCATCAGCATCCAGACGGTGCCGAAGTGCGCCGAGTACAGAAGCGGCGTCCCGACCACCCAGACCAGAGCGCCCACCGCCGCGAGCCGCTCGAGGCCCGGCGTGTTGCGCATCAGCAGGTAGAGCAGGATCGCGGAGCCGAAGATCAGCAACGAGTTGGCGACCGTCTGTCCGAGCGCGGCGCCGCCGAGCGCCGCGTACGGCACGAGGATGAAGGTCACCATCGGCGGATACGCGAGGTAGGTCTTGCCGCGGTGGCGGAAGGTCTCCATCCAGCCGAATTCCGGCGGCAGATCGGACGCGCCGCGCAGCATGCGCTCGGCGACGATCATCGGGCCGTCGAACGGGTTGGTCGACGCGTCGGGCGCGATGGCGATCAGCGCCAGCCCGAGCGCAGCGAAGAGCAGCCAGGGGAACGGCGCCGCTTCCCTGGACGCCTCCTCGGACGCGACCTGTTCCGCGAGGCCCATACGGAGCGACCGACCTCGCGTCGGCCTATCCTTTGTGCTCGACGCTCGTCAAGACACGAGGACGAGAGCCGCCGCCGCGATCGCGGCACGCCGGCCGCCGGCGCGGGTCCGAACGAAAGCGCTCGCTCAGCCGACGCGCGCGTAGCGCTCGATCAGCGTCAAGATGCGGTCGAGATCGAACGGCTTCGCGAACCACGCCTCGATGCCGAGCTCGTGCGCCGCCTCCTTGACGTCGGCCGCACCCGAGTAGAGGACGACCGGCACCGACATGAGGTCCGGCTCGCGGAGCTGCCGCTCGCGGAAGCCGTACGCGTCGACGTGCGGCATGTTGAGGTCGAGCAGCACGACCGCGGGCGGCGACTCGCGCATCCGCTCCAGCGCCTGCTCGCCGTCGGCTGCGGTCTCGACCGTGAGCCCTTCGCTCTCGAGCATCATGCGCAGCGCATCGCGCACGTCCTCGTTGTCGTCGACGACGAGCACCGGGGTCCGGCTATTCGCTGCGCGCGCGTCGGTCATCGCGTTCGAGGAGCGGACAACGATACGGCCGCTGCCCGCGTGCGCCTCATGGATCCTTGGCGCGTCCCGCCTCGTGGATCAAGGCTCGCCGTCAGCGACCCGAACGATTGGTGAATCGGGCGTTGCCGAGACCGGTGCCGATGGTCAGCACGGCCCAGTGCTCGATGTCCTGCATCGACGGCACCTCGCTCAGGCCCTGCACCACGGCGTCGTTGTGCATGAGCACGACGGTGTCGTGCTCGCCGATCGACTCGATCGCCTCCGTCAAGCAACGCGGCAGGCTGAAGCGGCTGCTCTCCCAGTTGCCGGGCAGGTTCTGCGAGCCGCTCGCGATCGAGCCGTCCTCCTCGATCTTGCCCGGACAGCCGATGCCGATGAAGGGCGCGAGCGAGAGCCCCTCACGGTCCGCGCGACGGATCAAGCCGCGCAGCATGTCGACGAGCTTCTCGACGGCCTCGTCGCGCTTCACCTTCTCGTCGCCGTGACGCCAGAGCTCGGACTTCCACACCTCGGCCTTCGAGAGGTCGGACGCCTTCTTCAAGTTCAGCTGCACGACGCCGGCGCGGATGTTGGTGCCGCCGATGTCGACGCCGAGGATCGCGTCGTGGCCGGAGAAGATCCACGACGGCGCGAGGTGCGCGGCGCCGACGAGCCCGGCCTCGTCCGGATGGTGGCTGATCGAGACGACGTCGATCGGCAGGTCCTCGCTCTTCAGGATGACGCTCGCGCGTCCGATGGCGAGCTCGCCGATGCGGCCCGAGCTGAAGCCGCCGCCGACGACGATGCGCTCGGTGTCGCGCCAGTCCTTGATCTTCAGGAAGCGCCGGATGACGCCGGAGAGCTCCTGCGCGAAGTCCTCGATCGCGCCCTGCACGACGCCCGCGGCCTCGGGATCGCCCTTGGTGAGGATCGCCTCGAGCTCCTTCTTGCCGAGATCCGCGGTCTCGCGCTCGCCGAACGGATCGGCGCCGAGCTTGCGCAGCGGCTCGCGCCACTTCTCGAGGCTCTCGCCGAAGGCGCGGCGGTTCGCGCGGTCGCCAATGAAGCCCTCGTCGTCGCGGAGCTCCACGTTGTAGCTGTCGATGTCGACCGACGGCAGCCGCATGCTGCCGTGGCCGGCGACGGGATTCCTGCTGACGTCGCTCGACATCGCCGACCCTCCGCGGCCGAGCGCCCTCACGACAGCCTCGCCACGCGGATGGCGAAGCCTTGCTCGAGCTGCGCGTCGCGCGGCTCGAGCAGGTTCTCGACGTCGCGGTGCGATCGCCGCGTCGGCTCACTGGCGTTCATCATTCTCTCCAACCAAACGGGAAGCGGGACCATTCCCCCCTGCCCCGCGGAGAGCAAGCCCGCGGCCAAGCCCGCCGCGAGCAAACGTCGCAAGTTCGGCGACGACGGGCGTACGGTTTATGTAAGTACCGCCCTTGTAGCTCTGTAGATTTGGCCGCCGTCGTTCGCGTCGCGACGAATCGCGCACGCTCCGTCGTGCGCTCGCGCACGGCCCCGAGTTTGCGTGGGCGTCCTCTCCGTCGGCGTCGTGCGCACCCGCGCGCGCCGACGCGAACTTTCCCGAGACTTTCGATGGATCGTCGAAGACGAAGAGAGCGGATCGAGCGGCGGCCGCAGGCGGTGAAGCTCGGGGCGACGCACCAGGTCGTGATCCCGAAGCGCATCGTCGAGGAGCTCGACTTGACGCCCGGCGACTACCTCGAGGTCGAGCTGCAGAACGGCAAGGTCACCTTCACGCCGAAGGAGCTCGTCGACCGGCCGCGGCCGGCCGAGAAGTAGGCCGCCGCCAGCGCACATCCGGCGACCTTGACTCCCGCGCCGATCTCTCGGACGGTGCCGGCAGGAGTCCCCGCCGGTGAACCGCACGACCGTCACGGCAGCCGACCTCGGAACCGCCCCGATTCCGAAGGAGCGCTACACGAGCCGTGAGTTCGCAGAGCTCGAGTGGCAGCGCATGTGGACGCGCGTCTGGCTGCTCGCAGGCCGTGAATCCGACATCCCCGAGCCCGGCGACTACTTCACCTTCGAGATCGGCCCGGAGTCGATCCTGGTGATCCGCCTGCCCGACGGGCGGATCGCCGCGCGCCACAACGTCTGCATGCACCGGGGCAACCGGCTGCGCGAGCCGGGACGCGGGCACGCCGAGGAGTTCGCCTGCCTGTTCCACGGCTGGCGCTACGCGATCGACGGCACGCTGATCGCCGCGCTCGACCCGGAGTGCTTCCCGCAGGGCGTGCCCGTGGATCGCCTGAGCCTGCGTCCGGTGCGCTGCGAGACCTGGGCGGGGTTCGTCTTCGTCTGCCTCGATCCGAACGTCGAGCCGCTCGAGAGCTACCTCGGCGTCGTCGCGGAGCAGCTCGCGCCGTACGGCTTCGAGCGCTGGAAGATCGCCTTCGATTGCACGATCGAGATCGACTGCAACTGGAAGACCTCGGTCGACGCGTTCAACGAGGCCTACCACATCTCCGCGACGCACCCGTGGACGATCGCGTTCAGCGACGACACGCGAACGCGCTACGACTGCTTCGAGAAGCACTCGCGGATGATCTACCCGGAGCTGCAGGCGAGCCTGCGTCACCCGGGCGCCGGCACGGTGACGCCGGAGATCAAGGAGCTCTTCCTCGAACGGGTCGGCGTGCGCGACTTCGAGGGCAGCGAGGCAGACGCGCGCGCCGCGTTCGCGCAGGCGATCCGCGCCATGGCGCCAATGCTCGGCGCCGACGTCTCTCGCCTCAATGAGTCGCAGCTCTGCGACGACTGGCACTACACGATCTTCCCGAACGTCACCTTCAACACGCACTCGCTGTTCGTCTGGGTGTTCACGCACCGCCCGCACCCCGACGACCCGAACAAGATGTACTTCGACTTCCTGAACCTCGTGAACACGCCCGCACAGGACGTGCCGCGCCCGGAGAAGCTCCGCCTGCGCGCCGCCGACGGCGATCGCTTCGAGGGATTGATCGAGGGCGGCAACCTGCTCGACGAGGACCTCTACAACCTGCCGCGCATCCAGCAGGGCATGCGTTCGCTCGCCTTCCGCGAGCTGCACCTCGGCACGCAGGAGATCCGCATCCGCCACTTCCACGAAACGCTGATGCGCTACGTCGGCGAGGAGCCGCGGCGATGAGCGACGCTCTCGCCGACGAGCTCGCATGGATCGCAGTGCCGGTCGCGCTGCCCGAGCCCGGACGCACGCGCGGCTTCACGCTCGACGGCGAGGCGTTCGTGCTGTGCAACGCGCAGGGCACGCCCTTCGTGCTGCGCGACGAGTGCTCGCACGCGAAGACGCGGCTCTCCGGCGGACGGCTGTGCGGCTTCCTCCTCGAGTGCCCGCTGCACGGCGGCAAGATCGACGTCCGCGACGGCAGCCCCGCGGCCCCTCCGGTCCGCCGTCCGGTGCCGACGTTTCCCGTGCGTCGGAGCGACGGTCGCATCGAGGTCGGGCTCGCTCGCCCGGCCGCCGAGAAGGCGCACGGCGGATCCAGAATCTAGTTGACGATTGCATCAAAAAATTCGATTGAGACGGCTTCGGGTGGGCCGTCTCGTGATCCGGCAGCAAATTGCCGATGAGCGTGGCATGCGTCGCTCGGCCGTCGCGAACCGGGCATTCGCGGTGCTGTCCGCTTGCGCGGCCGCCGTACGGCGGCTGATCTCCGTGCGGACGCCGGCCAACGACGTGACCTATCGCGCGATGTTCGAGGAATCGGGCGTCGGCAACGCCCGCGTCGGCCTCGCGAACGACCGCACGCTGGCCGCCAACCCCGCGCTGTGTCGTCTGCTCGGCTACGAGCACGACGAGCTGCTCGAGCGGACGATCGTCGGCCTCGCCCACCCCGACGACCGCGCGGCGCTCGCGGCGCTCTTCCGCCAGCTCGCGAGCGGCAGCATCCCGCGCTTCGCGTGCGAGGGCCGCTTCACGCGCGGCGACGGCTCGACCGTCTGGGCATCGGTGCAGGCCGCGGCGCTGCACGACGAGCCCGGATTCGCCGTGGTCACGATGGAGGACGTCACCGAGCGACGGCGCGCAGAGACGGCGCTGCGTACGAGCGAGGAGCGCTACCGCCTGGTCTCGCGGGTGATCGCCGACGCGGTCTACGAGTGGAACCTCGACACCAACGCCGTGCAGTGGAGCGACGGCCTGCGCACGCTGTTCGACTACCACCAGGAGGACGTCGACGAGGACGCGAGCTGGTGGTCCGATCGCATTCACCCCGACGAGCGCACGCAGGTGCTCACGGACATTCACGCAGCGATCGACGGCGACGCGCCCGGCTGGGCCGCCGAGTACCGCTTCCGGCGTCGCGACGGCGGCTTCGCCAACGTCGTCGACCGTGCCTTCATCGAGCGCGACGCCACCGGCAAGGCTCGGCGCCTGATCGGCGCGATGCTCGACGTCACCGAGCAGCGCACGCTCGAGGCCGAGCGCGAGCTGCTGCTCGCCCGCGAGAAGGCGGCGCGCCAAGAGGCGGAAGCGGCGAACCGCGCCAAGGATCAGTTCCTCGCGATGCTCTCGCACGAGCTGCGCGCGCCGCTCTCACCGATCCTCGGCTGGTCGGGCATCCTCCTCGAGGACAAGCTCGACGAGCCGGAGCGTCGCGAGGCGCTCGAGGCGATCCACCGCAACGCGCAGCAGCAGCACCAGCTCGTCGGCGACCTGCTCGACGTGTCGAGCATCGTGTCCGGCAAGATCCGCCTGGACCCGGTGCCGACCGACCTGCGCACGGTCATCGAGCGCGCGCTCGACGCCGTCCGCTTCTCCGCGGACGCGAAGCAGGTCCAGCTCGAAAGCGTGCTCGAGCCGGACGTCGGATTGGTGGTCTGCGACGCCGACCGGATGCAGCAGGTCGTGTGGAACCTGCTCTCGAACGCCGTCAAGTTCACCCCGGCGGGCGGCGTGGTCGGCGTGCACCTGCGCGGCGTCGGCAACGACGCCGTGATCGAGGTCCGCGACGATGGGCGCGGCATCGACCCGGACATGCTGTCGCGCGTGTTCGAGCGCTTCTGGCAGGCCGAGTCGACGGCGGCGCGTCAGCAGGGCGGGCTCGGGCTCGGCCTCACGATCGTCCGCCACCTGGTCGAGCTGCACGGCGGCGACGTCGAGGTGCACAGCGAGGGTCGCGACCGCGGCACGGTGTTTCGCGTGCGGCTGCCGCGGCTCGCCGCGGAGGCGAGCGGTCCGCTCAAGCGCGCCGGGTCGTGCGGCTGAGCGCTGCCGCGCTCTGCGCACGGAGCCCGAACGCAGCGCAGCGACGCGAGAGGACCAGGCGCGCTCACGCCTCCGCGCGCCGCACCAGCGACAGCCAGCGCCGACCGTCCGCACGCTGCACCCTGCTCTTTGCCGGACGCGGTCGGATCGCCGAGCGCGACACCGGACGCACGCGATCGTCGTCGTGCAGGCGCGCGACGGTCGCGCCGAGCATCGCGCCCCACACGACGTGCGCGGCGATCATCAGGACGTTGCGCTCCGCGGGCTCGCGCAGCGCGTTGCGCTCGAGGCCGAGCGCGGGCAGCCCGAGCAGATAGCTCGCGGCCCAGACGCCGAGACCGAAGGCGACGCCCTTCGCGAGCGCCGGTCCCGGCAGACGATCCGCGACGGCGCCGTAGAGACCGCCCATCGCGCCGCCGTAGCCGAAGTGCAGGAGCATCGTCGTCGCGACGTCGCCGCCCTCGCCGAGCGCGGGAACGCCGCCGTCGGTGAGGCGCTCCGTGATGCGTCGCGGCGGCAACGGGTGCTGCTGCGGAAGCGGCAAGGCGCCGTGCATCATCTCCATCGCGGCGGTCATGGGAAGCGTCGCGGTGACGCCCCCGACGACACCTGCGAGCACGCCGTTCATCACGTCCTCCTTTCGCTGCGCACGGATCGCTCGAGGATCTCGCGCAGCCGATCGACGTCGACCGGCTTCGACAGGTGGTGATCGAAGCCCGCCTCGAGGGAGCGGCGCCGGTCGTCGCCGCTCGCGTAGCCGCTGAGCGCGATCAGCAGCGGACGCCGGCTGCCGTTCATCGCGCGCAGGCGTCGCGCGACCTCGTAGCCGTCGACGCGCGGCAGCCCGATATCGAGTAGAAATACCGTCGGCTCGCGGCTTCGCGCGACCGCGAGCGCTTCCTCGCCGTCGACGGCCTCGACCACGTCGTAGCCCCAGATCGACAGCACGTCGACCATGGAGGTGCGCGCGTCCTCGTTGTCCTCGACCACCGCGATGAGCGGCCGGCCGTGCGCGAAGTGCGCCTGCTGCGCCTGCTCGTCGGCGATCGGCAGCCGGACGACGAACGACGTTCCCCTGCCGACACCCTCGCTCTCGACGTGCAGCGTGCCGGCGTGGAGCTCGACGAGCGTCCGCGCGAGCCAGAGCCCGATGCCGAGCCCGCCCTCCTTGTGGCGCACCGACGACTCCGCCTGCGCGTAGAGCTCGAAGATCCGCGCCTGCATGTCGCGGTCGATGCCGGCGCCGTCGTCACGAACGCGCAGCACGGCGTGCTCGCCGTCTTGCGCGAGATCGACGAAGATCGCGCCGCCGTCCGGCGTGAACTTGCTCGCGTTGCCGACGAGGTTGGTCAGCACCTGCGTCATGCGTCCGACGTCGGCGAGGACGAGCACCGGCTCCGCCGGCAGCGTCATCTGCAGGCGCTGCGCCTTCGTCTCGATCGCCTGCAGGCAGGACTCGCTCGCGTGGCGCGCGGCCTCGCGCAGGTCGACCAGCGTGCGCTCGAGCTCGACCTTGCCGTGCGCGATGCGGTTCACGTCGAGCAGGTCGTCGATCAGCCGCTTCTGCTGCCGCATCTGACGCTCGATGATGCCGAGCGCGCGGTCGCGCCGGTCGGACGTCAAGTCGGGAACCCGCAGCAGGTTGACCGAGGTCGCGATCGGCGTGAGCTGGTTGCGCAGCTCGTGCGCGAGCACCGCGAAGAAGCGGTCCTTCTCGCGGTGGCCCGAGTGCAGCTCGTCGTTGGCCTCGGTGAGGCGCGCGTACGCGTCGTCGCGCTCGTCCTCCGCGTCGCGCGTGTATTGACGCACCGACGCTTGCACGCTGCGGTCGAGCAACTCGAAGAGCCTGCGGCGCGCGGCGACGAGGTCGTCGCCCGGGCTGCCGGCGATCAGATCGCGGCGTGCCTCCACGACGTCGAGCAGAACCGTGCGAAAGAGGTGCATCTCGCACAGGCACTCGTCGACCTCGTAGCCGAGCTCGCGACGCTGACGCCCGTGCTGCGCACCGTCGTGCTCGACCTGCGGCGTCGGCTCGCCGCGCATGGTGCGCGCGAGCTCGCGCAGCAGCTGGGGCAGATGGTCCTCGAGGTCGATGTCGGTCAGCGCCCGCTGCGCGGCGGGCGGCGCGTTGCGCGCCTCGTCGCGCCAGCGACGCAGGATGCTCTCGCGCTCGGCATCGATCACGTCGGCGATGCGCTCGGAGACGGTCATCGGAAACACCGTTGCGGTGCGAGCGGTGTGCGCTCGCCGAACCGCCTCGGGCACGCCATGCGCGCCCGAGGCGCGGAAGAGTCTTGGTTCAGATGACGCCCATCAGCATGAGGACGATCACCAGCCCGAGCGGTACGCCCAGCAGCCAGAGAATGATCGGCATGTGCCTTCCTCCTTTCCGAGTTCAGTCCGCGTGCGCGGTCAGTCCTCGTTGGTGACCTTCTCCTCGACCCGGCGCTCGACCTGACCGTCGTCCGCCTCGATCGATTCCTTGCGCTCGACGGAGCGCGTGTCGCCGTCCTTCTCACGCTCGATCTCGAGCGAGCGCTGCGCGCTGCGCTCATCGAAGCCGTCGCGCTCCTCGTAGGTCTCCTCGACGCGGGTCTCGCTGTCGGCGAACGCGGGAGCGGCGACGAGCAGCAGCGCGGCGGCGGCGACGGGCATTGCGAACTTCATCATGTGCGGATCCTCCTGCGCGCGTGTCGGCAGCAGGAACCGTACCGCGGCGCGAAATCGGCGGATTCGCGAGCTGCGTTCAGCGTGTGCGCGGCGCCGAGGCCGCGTTCGACGCGCGCGCCGCCGGGGACGGGCAATTCCTACAAGGACGCGTGCAACGTGCGCCTTCTCGACGCTGCACGCTCAGGCGAGCGTGGTGCTGCGCTTGCGGCCGTCGCGCTTGCTAAGAAGAGCGGATGAAACCGGACGAGCAGGGCTTCGAGAAGCTCTACGGCGAGCTCGCCTCGTGGTGGCCGCTGCTGTCGCCCCCCGAGCACTACGCGGAGGAAGCCGCGATCTACCGTGACCTGATGATCGCCGCCTGCGACGAGCCGCCGCGCTCGCTGCTCGAGCTCGGCAGCGGCGGCGGCAACAACGCGAGCCACCTGAAGGCGTGGTTCACGATGACGCTGGTCGAGCGCTCTCCCGGTATGCTTGACGTCAGCCAGGCGCTCAACCCGGAGTGCGAGCACGTGCTCGGCGACATGCGCGACGTGCGCCTCGGCCGCACGTTCGACGCCGTGTTCGTGCACGACGCGATCGCCTACATGACGACGCTCGCCGATCTCGAGCGCGCGATGCGCACCGCGTTCGTCCACTGCCGTCCGGGCGGCGCGGCGCTGTTCGCGCCCGACGCCGTCCGCGAGACGTTCCGGCCGACGACGCACGCGGGCGGCCACGACGGCGTGACGCGCAGCCTGCGCTACCTCGAGTGGATCTGGGACCCGGACCCCGAGGACTCGACCTACGTCGCGGACTTCGCCTACCTGCTGCGCGAGGCGTCCGGCACGCCGCGCGTCGTGCACGACCGGCACGTCGTCGGGCTGTTCGCGCGCGCCGACTGGATGCGACTCCTGCGCGAGGTCGGCTTCGAGCCGGAGTGCGTGCCGCTCGTGCACAGCGAGGTGCCCGAGGGACGGCACGAGATGTTCGTCGCCCGCCGGCCGCGCCGCTAGAGGACGTTCCGAGGCGGCGCCGACGGCGTCGCCTCGACGCGCGACGACGGGGGCTCTTTCCGGCCGCGCCGGTGTGGTAGGCGTGGCGGACGGAGGTCCCGCCGGTTGCCGCAGGAGCCGAGCGCGCGCATCGTCGTCGAGAAGATCGACTCGGAGTACGGCCGCTGGACGTACGCCGGCTGGCGTCCGCCGCACCTCGCCGGCTTCGTCGAGCGCTTCTGGTACAGCGCCGGGACGTCGGTCGCGCCGCGCGAGCGCATCTTGCCGAACGGCCTCGTCGAGCTCGCGGTCTGCCTCGGCGGACCGCACCGTCTGGTCGAGGGCAGCGGCCCGCCGCTGCTGCAGGTCTGCATCACCGGGCTCTTGACGCGCCCGATGATCATCGAGCACCCGACCTACCACCGCGTCCTCGGGCTGCGCTTCCATCCCGCGGGCGCGTACGCGGTGCTCGCGATGCCGATGCGCGAGGTGAGCGACCGCACCGTGGAGCTGCGCGACCTCCTCGGCAAGGCGGGCGACGAGCTCGCGGAGCGCTGCCACGACGCGCCGACGATCGAGCGCTGCTTCCAGATCGCGGCCGACTGGATCGTCGAGCGCATCCAGCGCTCGCGCGGCCTCGATCCCGCGGTCGCGTGCAGCGTCGGTCGCATCGAGCAGACCGGCGGTCGCGTGCCGATCGCCGAGCTTCGCGAGGCGACCGGGTACTCGAAGACGCGGCTCGCGAACGCGTTTCGCGAGCAGATCGGCGTCGCGCCGAAGGTCTATGCGCGCATCGTGCGCTATCGCCGCGCGCTCGCGCTGCTCGACGCCGGCGCGCGCTCGCTCGCCGACGTCGCGCTCGAGGCCGGCTACTACGACCAGTCGCACATGACGACGGAGTTCCGCGAGCTCGGCGGGCTCACGCCGCGCGACTTCCTCGCCGCGCACTACCCGGGCAGCACGACGGCGGTCGAGTTCTGACCGAGTACGGAGCCAGGTCCGCAGGGCGGACTTTTTTCCAAGACGCCTCGTCGCGTGCCCCGTAACGTCCGCGACGAAGGGAGGACCGACCATGGCCGTCAACTACGTGCCCGAGGGACACTCGACCGTGTCGCCGTACCTCGTCACGCGCCACGCCGCGAAGGTCATCGAGATGATGAAGAGCGCGCTCGGCGGCGAGGAGCTGATGCGCGCGACGCGGCCGAACGGCGAGATCCAGCACGCCGAGGTCAAGATCGGCGACTCGGTGGTGATGATCGGCGAGGCCAACGCCGACTTCCCGCCCATGCCGTGCATGGTGCACGTCTACGTCCCGGACTGCGACGCGGCGTACCGGCGCGCGCTCGCCGCGGGCGCGACGTCGCTGCGCGCGCCCGCGGACCAGTACTACGGCGACCGTAGCGCCGGCGTGGTCGACGTCGCGGGCAACCAGTGGTGGTTCGCGACGCACGTCGAGGATCTTTCGCTCGAGGAGATCGAGCGGCGCGGTCAGGCGCAGGCGAAGAGCGCATAGCGGCGCGCGGCGACGGCGTCCGTCACCGCGGCCCGCCCGACGCAGCGGATCAGCTCGCGCGCTCGGCGAGCCGCTCCGCGACCAGCCAGGTGTCCTCGAGCGCCTCGGTCGCGTGGCGGCGTCCGGGGTCAAGCACAAACGGAGCGCTCTGCGCGTCGAGCGTGACCTCCGCACCGTCACTGCGGACGACGAGCGTACCGCGCAGAACGCGCAGGCGCTGGCCGTGCGGGTGCGCGTGCTCCTCCTCGCGATGGCCGCGCGGCTTGAACACCAGGAGCAGATCGTCCGCGAGGCGATAGACCGTCCTGCGCTCGGGGCTCAGCGTCTCCCAGGCGTCCGCCACGGACGATCAGTCCTCGTCGTCCGCGGCTTCCCGACGCGGACCGGCGCAGACGCCGTGGCGCGCGCTCGCGATGAAGTCGAGCATCTCGCGCACCTCCGGCGCGAGACCGCCGCGCTCCTCCTCCTGCACGATCAGCCGCTCGCGCGCCAGCGACAGGTTCGGCCGACCGAGGAACAGCGTCCGGAACGCGCGCCGGATCGCCATGATCGCCTCGCGCGAGAACCCCGCGCGCCGCAGCCCGACGACGTTCACGCCAGCGACCGTGTTCTTGCCGATCCGCGTCGTGCAAAACGGCGGCACGTCCTTCGACACCGCGCAGCCGCCCTGCAGCATCGCGATCCGTCCGACGCGCGTGTGCTGGTGGACGAGGGCGTTGCCCGAGATGAACGCGCGCTCGCCGACGCTGGCGTGTCCGCCGAGCACGGCGCCGGTCGCCATGATGACGCCGTCCTCGAGGCGGCAGTTGTGCGCCACGTGGGCGTTGGTCATCAGGTAGCAGTCGTTGCCGATCACGGTCTCGCTGCCCGCCGCCGTGCCGCGGTGCACCTGCACGCCCTCGCGGAAGACGTTGCGGTCGCCGATCACGAGCCGCGTCGGGGCGCCGTCGTAGGCCTTGTCCTGCGGCTCGTGACCGAGCACGACCCCCATGTGGACGACGTTGTCGCGGCCGAGCGTCGTCCCCGAGCAGATGTAGGCGTGCGGCCAGATGCGCGTCCGCGCGCCGACCACGACGCCCGCCTCGATGATCGCGAACGGCCCCACGGTGACGCCGTCGCCGAGGACGGCGTCGGGGCTGACGACGGCGCGCGGGTCGACCTGCGGGGGACGTCGCGCGTCAGTCGTCGTCGTCATGCCCGTTCGCGCGCCCGGCGGGCTCCGCCTCTTCCTCGATGTCGACGCTCTCGTCCTCGAGGGGACCGGGGATGACGTACTTCTCGTCGAGCCACGCGCCGAGGTCGATCAGGCGGCAGCGCTCGGAGCAGAACGGGCGGTACGGCGCCGAGGCCCAGTCGACGTCGGTTCCGCACTGTGGGCACTTGACGACCCGCATCGAGCGAAGCTTAGCGTTTCGCGCCCTCGTCCTGAAGTCTCGCCGCCGCCTGGCGCCTGCGCGCGGCGACGCCGCCGGCGCCGAGACCTACGGCCGGACGTGCAGATGCCCGGCCGCGCGCTAGGAGCGAGGTCATGGACGAGACGGCGGGCGAGCGCGGGGCGCTCGAAGGCCTGCGCGTGGTCGCGTTCGAGAGCCGGCGTGCGGCGGAGATCGAGCGCCTGCTCACGCGCCACGGGGCCGACGTTCTGCTCGCGCCGGCGCTGCGCGAGGTGCCGCTCGAAGCGACCCCGGCGGCGCTCGAGCTGGTCGAGCGCCTCGAGCGCGGCGAGCTCGACGTCGTCGTCCTGACGACGGGCGTCGGCACCCGGGCGCTCGTCGAGGCGGTGCGCGAGCGCTGCGCGCCCGAGCGCCTCGCCGAGCTCCTGCGGAGGGTGCCGATCGTCGCGCGCGGTCCGAAGCCGGTCGCGGCGCTGCGCACGCTCGGCCTCGAGCCGACCGTGCGGGTGCCCGAGCCCAACACCTGGCGGGAGCTGCTCGAGACGGTCGACCGCGAGCTGCCGGTGCGCGGCCTGCGCGTCGCGGTCCAGGAGTACGGCCAGCCGAACCGCGCGCTGCTCGACGGCCTCGCCGCGCGCGGCGCCGATGTGCTGCGCGTCCCCGTCTACCGCTGGGTGCTGCCGGAGGACCTGGCTCCGCTGCGCACCGCCATCGCCCGCATCACGGCGCGCACGGTGGACGTCGCCGTCTTCACCACCGCGGTGCAGGTCGCGCACCTGCTCCGGGTCGCCGACGAGCAGCCCGGCGGCGCCGACGCGGTGCTGGCCGCGCTTCGCGAGGCGATCGTGGTCGCCGCGATCGGACCGACGACGGCCGAGGCGCTCACGGAGGCGGGCCTCGAGCCCGACGTCGTGCCCGAGCACCCGAAGCTCGGTCCGCTGGCCGTGGCGATCGCCGAGCAGGCGCCGCGGCTCGTGGCGCGCAAGCGCGGCGAGCGCGCGGAAGTCGCTTGTCCACCGCAGCCCAAACGCTAGGATCCGCGGGATGCCGTCGCTCGCACCCTTTCTCCTCGCCTGCCGCTGCGAGCCGACGCCGTACACCCCGGTCTGGCTGATGCGCCAGGCGGGGCGCTACCTCAGCGAGTACCGCGCGGTGCGCGAGCGCTTCTCGTTCCTCGAGCTCTGCAAGACGCCGTCCGCCGCCGCCGAGGTGACGCTGCAGCCGGTCGATATCCTCGGCGTCGACGCGGCGATCCTGTTCGCCGACATCCTGCTCGTCCTCGAGCCGCTCGGGCTCGGCCTGTCGTTCACCAAGGGCGACGGTCCGCACATCGCGCACCCCGTACGCACGGCGGAGCAGGCCGAGCGCCTGCCGCGGGTCGACGTCGAGGACGCGCTTTCGTTCGTCCTCGAGACGATTCGCCTCGTCAAGCCACAACTTCCGAAGCGGGTGCCGCTGATCGGCTTCGCCGGCGCTCCGTTCACGCTCGCGTCGTACGCGATCGAGGGCGGCGGCTCGCGCAACTACGTGCACACCAAGCGCCTGCTCTACGGCCACCCGCAGGCGTTCCACGCGCTGATGTCGCGCCTGGTCGAGGTCACGGCGGACTATCTGAATGCGCAGATCCGGGCCGGCGTCGACGCCGTGCAGGTGTTCGACAGCTGGGTCGGCAACCTGGCGCCGGACGACTACCGGGCGAGCGTGCTGCCGCACATGCGCGAGCTGTTCAACCGCCTCGACCCGAGCGTGCCGGCGATCCACTTCAGCACCGGGACGTCGGGCTTCATCGAGCTGATCGCGGCGGCGGGCGGCGACGTCGTCGGGCTCGACTGGCGCATCACGCTCGACGAAGGCTGGCAGCGCATCGGCCACCACCGCGCGGTGCAGGGCAACCTCGATCCCGGCGTTCTGCTCGGACCGCGTCAGGTCATTCGCGAGCGCGTGCGCGAGCTTCTCGAGCGCGCCGGCGGACGCCCCGGGCACGTCTTCAACCTGGGCCACGGCGTCCTGCCCGAGACGCCGCGCGACAACGTCCGCGCCCTGGTCGACGCCGTGCACGAGCTGAGCACGCGCGGCACCTCGGGATGAGCGACGCGCGCGGCGAGAAGCGGCCGGGCGGCGCTCCCGAGCACACGACGCGTCGCCGCAAGCGCCTGCGAAGCGCCCGGGGGGAGCGCCTGTGATTGACGCGGTCCTGCTGATCGCCTTCGGCGGCCCGACCAAGCCCGACGAGGTGCGGCCGTTCCTCGCCAACGTGACGCGCGGACGACGCATCCCGCCCGAGCGTCTCGAAGAGGTCGCGCATCACTACGACCTGCTCGGCGGGCGCTCGCCGTTCAACGAGCTGACCTTCCGTCAAGCAAATGCGCTGCGCCGCCGGCTCGCGGACGAGGGCCCCGACCTGCCCGTGCACGTCGGCATGCGCAACTGGCACCCCTTCCTCGCCGAAGCGCTGCGCGACATGGCGCGCGACGGCGTGCGGCGCGCGCTCGGCATCATCCTCTCGGCGCACGAGTCCGAGGCCGGCTGGCACCGCTACGTCGCCGACGTCGCCGCGGCGCGCGAGGAGCTGCTCACGGCCGGCGAGCGCTGCCCCGAGGTGACGTTCGCGCCGGGCTGGCACGATCGACCGGGTTACGTGCAGGCCGCGGCGGCGCGCGTGCGCGAGGTGCTCGAGCGCGTGCCGGAGGCGGAGCGCGCGACGATCCCGCTCGTCTTCACGGCGCACAGCATTCCGACGGCGATGGCCGAGAGGTCGCCGTACGTCGAGCAGTACACGAAGACTGCCCGGCTCGTTGCCGAGGCGTGCGGCTGCCGACGCTGGCAGATCGCCTACCAGAGCCGCAGCGGACGTCCCGAGGACCCGTGGCTCGAGCCCGACGTCAACGACGTCCTCGAGCGCCTCGCGGCGGACGGCGAGCGTCGTGTCGTCGTCGCGCCGATCGGCTTCGTTTGCGATCATGTCGAGGTGCTGTACGACCTCGACCACGAAGCTCGCGCGACCGCCGAGCGCCACGGCATCGAGCTGCTCCGCGCCGGAACGGTGGCGGACCATCCGGAGTTCATCGGGATGCTCGCGACCCTGGTGCGCGAGGCCGCCGCGCGGGACGCGTGAGCGCCGTGGGCGGCCCGTCGTCCGGACGGCGTCCGGCGCGCCTCGTCGTCGTCGGCGGCGGCATCACCGGGCTCGCCGCCGCGCACCGCGCCGTCGAGCGCACGCGACCGGGTGAGGTCGAGGTGATCCTGCTCGAGGCGCAGGACCGCCTCGGCGGCGTCATCACGACCCAGCGACGCGACGGCTTCCTGGTCGAGGGCGGACCGGACTCCTTCATCAGCGAGAAGCCCGCGGCGATCGAGCTCTGCAAGCGGCTCGGGCTCGGCGGCCGCCTGATCCCGACCAACGACCGCTTCCGGCGCACGCTGGTCGTGCGCGACGGACGCCTGATCCCGCTGCCGGACGGCTTCCAGCTCCTCGGACCGACGCGGTTCCTGCCGTTCCTGCTGTCGCCGGTGCTGTCGCGGCGCGGCAAGCTCGTCGCCGCGAAGGATCTGGTGCTGCCGCGCGGCGGTCCACCGCCGGGTGGCGACGAGAGCCTCGCGCACTTCGTGCGCCGCCGGCTCGGCAACGAGGTGCTCGAGCGTCTTGCGCAGCCGCTCGTCGGCGGCATCTACATCGCCGATCCGGAGACGCTGTCGCTCGCCTCGACCATGCCGCGCTTCCTCGAGCTCGAGCGCCGCTACCGCAGCGTGATCCTCGGCCTGCGCGCGCAGGCGAAGGCGGCTGGTGCGGCCAGCGGCACGAGCGGCGCGCGCTTCGGGCTCTTCGTCACGCTGGCCGACGGTCTGACCTCGATGGTCGAGGCGATCGTCGAGCGTCTGCCGCCGGGCGCCGTGCGCACGGGCATGGCGGTGCGCGCGCTCGAGCCCGCGTCGACGGACGTGACGGCGAGCGCCGAACGACCGGCGTGGCGCGTCGTGCCCGAGACGGGCGCCGCGATCGAAGCCGACGCGGTCGTCGTCGCCCTGCCCGCGCACGCCGCGGCGCGGCTCCTCGCGCCGCTCGACGCGCAGCTCGCCGACGCGCTCGGCGGGATCGCTTACGCGTCGAGCGCCGTGGTGTCGCTCGCGTACCGCCGCGATCAGGTGCCGCGCGTCCCGGACGCGTTCGGCTTCGTCGTGCCCGCGATCGAGGGGCGGCGGATCATCGCGGGCTCGTTCTCGAGCGTCAAGTATGCGGGCCGCGCACCCGAGGACTCGGTGCTGATGCGGCTCTTCGTCGGCGGCGCGCTGCAGCCCGAGCTCTTCCAGCTCGGCGACGACGAGATCATGCGCATCGTGCGCGAGGAGATCCGCGATCTCCTCGGGATCACGAGCGAGCCGTCGCTGACCTGGGTGCAGCGCTGGCCGCAGTCGATGCCGCAGTACGCGGTCGGGCACGCGCAGCGCGTGGCGACGATCGAGGCGCGCGCGGCGCAGCTGCGAGGACTTGCGCTCGCGGGCAACGCCTACCATGGTGTCGGCCTGGCCGATTGCGTCGCGAGCGGCGAGGCCGCCACGGACCGCCTGCTCGCGTCGCTCGCCGGCCGTGCCACGGCGGGCGCCGCGGCGTAAAGCACATCCCGAACGAATGTCGGTCCTCATCACGATCGATGGCGTCGAAGGCGCCGGCAAGAGCACCCAGGCCACGCGTCTGGCGGATGCGCTGCGCCGCGACGGGCACGAGGTCGTGGTGACGCGCGAGCCCGGCGGCACGGAGCTCGGACGCGCGCTGCGCCGCATGCTGCTCGAGGACGACTCGCCGGGACCGACGCCCGAGACCGAGCTCCTGCTCTACCTCGCCGACCGCGCCGAGCACGTCCGGCGGCTGATCCAGCCCGCGCTCGAGCGTGGCGCGCTGGTGATCGCCGACCGCTTCTCGGACTCGACCATCGCCTACCAGAGCTACGGTCGCGGCATCCCGCTCGAGACCGTGCGTCGGCTCGACGCGTTCGCGCGCGGCGGCGTGTCGCCGGCGCTCACCTTCTTCCTCGATCTGCCACCCGAAGAGGGGCTCGCGCGGGCACGATCGGTCGGACCCGCCGATCGCCTCGAGCGCGAGACGCTCGAGTTCCACCGCCGCGTCCGCGAGGGCTTCCTCGCCATCGCCGCCGCCGAGCCCGAGCGCGTCGTGCTGCTCGACGCGCGTCTCGACATCGCAGAGCTCGCGCAGCGGATGGCCGAGCTGGCGCGAGCGCGGCTCGCGGCTGCGGCGTGACGCTCGACGAGATCCAGGGCCAGGAGCGCGCGATCGGCCTCCTGCGCCGGGCGCTCGCGGCGAACCGCCTCGCGCACGCGTTCGTGTTCGCGGGACCGGCGGGGGTCGGGAAGCGCGCGACCGCGTTCGCGCTCGCGCAGGCCGTGCTGTGCAGCGAGGCGCCCGGCGAGGGCTGCGGGAAGTGCGTCGAGTGCCACCTGGTCGCGGCCGGCACCCATCCCGACGTGGTGCTCGAGGACCTCGCGTCCGCGCAGGCCGAGCGCGCGAGCGCGAGCTTCGTGTCGATCGAGCAGGTGCGACGCGTCAGCGCCGCGCTCGGGCTCCGTCCGGTGCGGGGCACGCGCAAGCTCGGCATCATCGACCAGGCCGAGCGTCTCACGCAGGACGCGCAGAACGCGCTGCTCAAGACGCTCGAGGAGCCGCGCGGCCAGGCGACGCTGATCCTGATCTCGACCAACCTCGACGCGCTGCTGCCGACCATCCGCTCGCGCTGCCAGAGGCTACTGTTCGCGCCGCTCGCGGACGAGCTCGTGGCGACGCTGCTCGAGCGCTCGGGGATCGAGCCCGCCGTCGCGGGCCGCGCCGCCGCGCTCGCCGGCGGCAGCCTCGACCGCGCACGCGAGCTCGCGAGCAGCGAAGGCTGGGCGCGCGCCGAGGAGCTGCGGGCGCGGCTCGAGCGGGCGAGCCGCCTGTCGATCCCCGACCGCCTCGACCTCGCCGCCGAGCTGTCGCCGCGCGGCGAGCGCAACCGCGCGCTGCAGGGGCTCACGACGGCAACGCTGCTCGAGCTCTTCCGCGCGCGCATGGTGGCGGCGGCCTCGGAGGCGTCGACCAAGGGCGGCGAAGACGCTTTCGAGCGCCTCGCACCCGTGCGACGCGCGCGGGAGCAGCTCGCCCTGGCCTATGCTACCGTCCGCGACCTGGAGCGGAACGCCAACGCCCATCTCGCCTGGGACAAGCTGCTGCTCCAGCTCGGCGAGCGCGGCCGAGCCTGAAGGCGCGACGAAGGCGCAATCGATGAGCACCGAGATCCCGCACGAGCCCGAAGCAGCGGCCGCCGCGGCGCCCGCTCCGGCGGTCGTCGACGTCCGCTTCCGGGTCGCGGGGCGCGCGCGCGCCTTCGACGCCGGCACGCTGCCGCTCCAGCGCCACGACCTGGTGATCGTGCAGACCGAGCGCGGCCCCGAGCTCGGCGAGGTGATCGCCGGCCCGCGCCCGCGCTGGGAGTCCGAGGAGGGGGTGACGCTGCCGCGCGTGCTGCGTCGCGCCGACGCCCGCGATTTGAGCCGCGCCGAGCACAATCGTGCGCAGGAGCAGCGCGCGCGCAACGTCTTCGTGTCGCTCGCCGCGCGCCACAAGCTCGACGTCAAGCTGATCCGCGTCGACTACCGCTTCGACGGCGGCAAGGCGGTCTTCTACTTCATGTCCGAGACGCGCATCGACTTCCGCGGCCTGGTGCGCGACCTCGCGCAGGCGCTGCACACGCGCATCGAGATGCGCCAGATCGGCGCGCGCGACGAGACGCGGCTCGTCGGCGGCGTCGGACCGTGCGGGCGGGAGCTGTGCTGCGCGTCCTGGCTGCGCGAGTTCGCGGCGGTGTCCGTCAAGATGGCGAAGGAGCAGGACCTGTCGCTGAACCCGTCGAAGCTCGCCGGGATGTGCGGGCGGCTCAAGTGCTGCCTGCGCTACGAGTACGACACGTACCTCGCCTTGCGCCGCGAGCTTCCACGGGTCGGGAAACGCGTGCAGAGCGTCAAGGGCGACGGTGAGGTCATCAAGCACTTGACGCTCAAGCAGCGCGTGCTCGTGCGCCGCGACGAAGACGGGCTGGTCGTCGAGTGCTCCCTCGAGGACCTGGTCGAGCGGCGTCCGGACGCGACGTCCTGAGCCAGCGCCAGCGCGAGAACATGAGCGAGCGGATCTACATCACCACGCCTCTCTACTACGCCAACGCCGAGCCTCACCTCGGCTCGACGTACACGAACGTCGTCTGCGACGCGTTCGCGCGCTTCCACCGGCAGCGCGGCGTCGAGACCTTCCTGCTCACCGGCACGGATGAGCACGGCGAGAAGATCGCGCAGGCCGCGCAGGCCGTCGGGCGCACGCCGAAGGAGTTCGTCGACGACGTGAGCGCGAAGTTCCGCGCCGTCTGGGACTCGATCGGGATCCGCTACGACCACTTCATGCGGACGTCCGATCCGCACCACGTGCGCTTCGTGCAGGACGTGCTGGCGCGGATCTACGACGCGGGCGACATCTACTTCGGCTCGTACTCGGGTCTGTACTGCGTCGGCTGCGAGCGGCTGTACACCGAGAAGGAGCTCGTCGACGGGCTCTGTCCGCAGCACCTCACCAAGCCGGTCGAGATCGAGGAGCCGAACTACTTCTTCCGCATGGAGAAGTACCAGGACGCGGTGCGCCGCCACATCGAGCAGAACCCGGACTTCATCCGTCCCGAGGGCTATCGCTCGGAAGCGCTGGCGATGCTGCGCGAGCCGATCGGCGACCTCTGCATCTCGCGTCCGAAGGCGCGGCTCACGTGGGGCATCGAGATGCCCTTCGACTCGAACTACGTCACCTACGTTTGGTTCGACGCGCTGCTGAACTACGTGAGCGGCCTCGAAGCGCGCGGGCTGCGCGAGCGGCTCTGGCCGTACGCGAACCACTTCGTCGCCAAGGACATCCTGAAGCCGCACGCGATCTTCTGGCCGACGATGCTGCTCGCGGCGGGCTACCCGCTCTACCAGCACCTGAACGTGCACGGCTACTGGACGAGCGGCGGGCAGAAGATGTCGAAGTCGCTCGGCAACGTGATCGAGCCGCTCGTGCTGCGCGACAAGTACGGCATGGACGCCGTGCGCTACTTCCTGCTGCGCGAGGCGCCCTTCGGCAGCGACGCCGACTTCACCGAAGCGGCGCTGATCACGCGCATCAACGCGGATCTCGCGAACGGGCTCGGCAACCTCGCGAGCCGGACGCTCGCGATGATGAAGCGCTACTTCGCGGGCGAGGTGCAGCCGCTCGAGCCGAGCGACGACGCGGACCGCGAGCTCGCGGAGGCCTACGCGCGCGAGAGCCGCGAGCTCGACGCGCACGTGCGCGCCCTCGCCTTCCACCGCGGGCTCGAAGCGCTCTGGCGCGCGCTCGACGCGGCGAACAAGTACATCGTCGCCACGGCGCCGTTCACGCTCGCGAAGGATCCGGCGCAGATGCCGCGCGTCGGCGCGATCCTGCACAACTGCCTCGAGGCGCTGCGGGTGACCGCGCAGCTCATCGCGCCGTTCATGCCCGACACCGCGGAGCGTCTGCGCGTCGCGCTGGGACTCGACGAAACCCGCTTCGGCGATCTGCACCTCGCCTGGGGCGCGGCGTTCCCGCCGGGTCACCGCGTCGGCGAGCCGGTCGCGCTCTTCCCGCGCATCGAGACCGATGGCGAGGGCAAGCGCGGCGGGAGCGTCGGGAACGCCGCCAAGGGCGGCAAGAAGCAGCCTCGCTCTTGAGCGCGCCGCATCCGCTGCCACCCGGCGTCCGGGTGGTCGACTCGCACTGCCACCTCGCCGACGAGGCGTTCGACGCCGACCGCGACGCCGTCTGGCAGCGCGCGCTCGACGTCGGCGTCGCAGGCGCGGTGATCGTCGGCGCTGGCGGCGGTTCGGCGTCGAACCAGGCCGCGCTCGAGCTCGTCCGCCGCCATCCCGACCGGATGCGCGCGGTGGTCGGCATCCACCCGCACGACGCCAAGGACGCGGACCGGCGCGCGCTCGAGGAGGTCGCCCGGCTCGCGCGCGATCCGCTGGTCGCGGCGGTCGGCGAGACCGGGCTCGACTACCACTACGACAACTCGCCGCGCGAAGCGCAGGTCGCGTCGCTGCGCGCGCACGTGCTGATCGCGGCCGAGGTCGGCAAGCCGCTCGTGATCCACTGCCGCGACGCCTACGCCGATCTCTTCCGCGTGCTCGACGAGGACCGCCCGCCGCGGCTGCGCGGCGTGGTGCACTGCTTCACCGGCAACCTGCAGGAAGCGCAGGCAATGCTCGAGCTCGGCTTCTCGATCTCGTTCAGCGGCATCGTCACCTTCCGCAACGCGAACGCGCTGCGCGAGGTGGCGCGCGTCATCCCGCGCGACCGGCTGCTGGTCGAGACCGACGCGCCGTACCTCGCGCCGGTGCCGCTGCGCGGCAAGCGCTGCGAGCCGTCGTTCGTGGTCGAGACCGCAGCGCGGCTCGCCGAGGTGCGCGGCGACGACCTCGCGGAGCTCTGCGCGGCCGTGACGCACAACGCCACCGCGATCTTCGGGCTCCCCGCGACGCACTGACGACGGCGCGCTGACCGCTACGGCGCCGAACGCGGCGGCGCGGAAGCGGCTCCTACGACGCGGGCGCGCGCGACGCCTCGAGCGCTTGCGCGGCTTCGAGCGTCGGCATCGCCTCGAACGCGACGGTCGCGTCCCAGCCGCGCGTCGTCCAGGTGTGACCGTCCGCGGTCGCGAGCAGTCCCTCGATGCCGTCGAGCCCTTCGAGCAGCGCGATGCCGTCGCGCTCGCCGAGCAGCAAGAGCGCCTTGCTGAGCGCCTCCGCCGCAGCTCCCGTCGGCGCGACGACCGCGGCGACCAGGTCGCGCTCCATCGGCCAGCCGGTGCGCGGGTCGAGCACGTGCCCGAAGCGACGCCCCGCGATCTCGCTCGTCTGGCCGAAGCTGCCCGAGACCGACAGCGCACGATCGCGCAGCGTCACGACCCCGAGCGACGCGCCGGCGGGGTGCGCGAGCAGGAGCCGCCAGCCGTCCGCGTCGGGCGGCGCGCCGATCGCCTGGATGCTGCTGCGGCCGAAGTCGAGCAGCGCGCTCGTCCCGCCCCGCGCGCGCAGCGCGCCCGCGATGCGATCGAGCGCGTACCCCTTGCCGATGCCGCCGAAGTCGACGCTGGTGCCGGGAGCGTCGAGCGCCGCAGCGCTGCCGCCTTGCGCGAGCACGATGTGCTCGCTGCCGACGCGCGCGCGCGCCGCGGCGAGCGCGTCTGCCGCCGGCAGCTCGCCACGGCGTCCGGCGTCACGCCACAGCGTGACGAGCGGCCCGACGGTGACGTCGAACGTGCCGCGCGTGAGCACCGAGTACTCGCGCGACAGCGCCAGGACCTCGATCACCTCGGGCGGCAGCGGCTGCAGGCCCGAGCCGGCGTGCGCGTTGAAGCGGCTCGTCGGCGCGTCGGCACGCCAGGTGGTGAGGAGAGCGTCGAGGCGCTCGGCGATCGCCCACACGTCGGCTGCGTCGAGCGGGCCGCGGTCGTCGGTCGTGCACAGCTCGACCTGCAGGATCGTGCCCATGACGTAGCGACCGTCGCGCACGCAGTCGCTGACGACGACGGGCTCGCGCGCCGAGGCGAGCGCCGACGCGCCCGGGACGAGCAGCAGCCAGAGAGCGGCCGTGGCGACGCGGGCGACGCTCACAGCCCGGCGCGCTCCGACTCCTCTTCTTCCTCTTCCTCCTCGTCCTCGTCGTCCTCGGCGTCGCCGCGGTAGGCCGCCGACGAGCCCGCGAACACCGCCCACACGCACGCCACGACGAGCACCGCGAGGCTCGTCTCGAGCGCGAGGAAGCTCGCGATCTTCAGGTACGCGAACCACGGGCTCACGAAACGCACCAGCCAGCCGGAGCCCTCGTCGAGCAGCGCCGCGCCGAACGGGACGACGATGAACCACGGCTTCAGGTCGGGGCGCAGCGGCACGAACAGCATCAGGTGCGTCAGCGTCAAGAGCAGAAGTCCCATCGCGAAGAAGTGGAAGTGCGAGACCTCGAGCATGCCCTGGTAGCTGCGCGGCTGCAGGAAGCGCTCCTCGGAGCCGAGGTAGTAGTCGACCACCGACTGGTAGCTGAGCCCCATCTTGTTGAAGAAGAGCGCCGCGTTCGTGAGCCAGAGGACCACGACGTAGAGCACGAACATCAGGATGATCGCCTGCAGGAGGCGATTGCGGCTCCACTCTCCCGTGATCACGAAGCGCATGGGCTACTTCTTCTCGATCAAGACCTGGTGGAGCGCGAGCGCGCGGCGCACCGCGGACGTGACGGCGTGCGAGGTGAGCGTCGCGCCGGCGATGCCGTGGATGTCGCGGTCGACGCGCATCGCCGGGTCGAGCTTGCGGTTCGGGAACTGCTCGAGCCAGCGCTCGGAGGGCTCGAAGTCCGGCGGCTCGTAGAAGGCGAGCAGGAGAAGCTTCGCCACCGAGCCGTCCGGCGCGACGACGATCAGCAGCGTCTCGGGCAGCGTCCGCACGATGTGGGTGTCGATGAACGCGTAGCCCATCGGCGCGCCGTCCTTCTCGCCGACGTGCACCGTGACGAGCTGCGACTCGAGCGGCGCCTTGGCGAGCTCCTCGACGCGCGCCTGCTCTTCGTCGGTGAGGAAGAAGTTCTTGCTCTCGACGCGATCCGCGCCGGGGAAGGCGAGCTGCAGGGCTTCGTTGCGCGCGTAGTGAACCTTCGCAGACGCGACGGTCGCGCCCGCGAGCACGAGCGCGACCGTCGCGACGAAGCCAAGGATGGTGCGAAGCCCGGCGCGCACGCAGAGCGCCGCCGAGCGGAAACGAACGGGGGCGCGAGAACCGCGCCCCCACGCCGAGCTAGAACACGAAGCCAAATCCGAGGTTGATCTCGTCCGGCTTCGTGCCCGAGACGACGTTGAACGTGCGGTAGTCGAGCTTGAAGACGACGTTCTGGATCGGCCAGTAGTCGATGCCGACCTCCCAGATGCGCTGCTGCAGGTTGTTGTTCTTGCCGAGGCCCGGGGGAGTCTCATCCTGGGTGTTCAGGTACGAGAAACGGGCGAACGGCGCGAGGGCCATCTCCGAGTCCGGCAGGATCCACTGCATGACGTCGTAGCCGAGCTCGAAGTAGGTGCCGATCATGCGGCCCGCGATGGTCGCGTTCTCGGAGATCTCGCCGATCTCGCGCAGCGCGAGGGTCAGCGAGCGCGCGTCGCCGAGGTTCGCCATGGTGAACAGCGCGCGCGCCTGCAGGCCGTACGCACGGTACTGGCCGTGGACCTCCCAGATGGTCGTGCTGGTCTTCGGGATGCGGACGTCGTCGACGACCTGATCCTGACCGGAGTTGCCGGTGTACACCGACGCGCCGAGCAGCAGGCTCGGGATCGGGTTGTAGTCGAGCCGACCGGTGAAGGCGACGTCCTCGTACAGCACGCGGTTGCCGTTCTGTCGGGCGTCGCGGAAGCCCTGCGGACGGATGCCCTTCGCGTTGAAGCCGTTGATCAGGTACGCGCGGTAGTTGAGCCCGGGGATGATCTCGCCGAACAGGCCGAAGCCGAGCTCACGCCAGGTCGACGGGATGATCTGACGCTCCACCTCGGGGCGGTTCACCGAGTAGTAGAACACCGGCTCGTGCCACTCGTTGATGAAGCCCATCGGCACGAGCACGAGGCCGACGCGCCCGTTGGCGTACTCCTTCAGGAAGAAGTCGAGGTAGGCGAACTCGACCGCCACCGAGCCGCCGCTCGAGCTCTCGTTCGCGTTCGTGCTGGCGTGCTCGAACTCGATCTCCGAGTTGAACACGATCCAGTCGTTGAACTTGTAGCCGGTGTAGAGGACCAGGCGCTCGAGGTCGGCGCGGTTGCGGTCGTTCGGGCCCTTGTCGCTCACGTAGCCGGTGAACTTGGCCTCGCCGTAGCCGCCGATCGAGAGGCCGCGCGACGTGCGGTAGATCTTCGACGCCGCCGGGCCCATGCCGTACTCGCCCTTGAGCTCGAGCTCCTCCGGGATGGTGAGCTGCGTGCGGATCTTGTCGACCGCGTCGGCGAGCACGTTGGTCTTGCGCTCGCTCTCCTGCTGCTTCGCCTTGACTTCCTCGACCTCTTTGACCTGCTCGGCCTTCAGCGCCTCGAGCTCCTTCTGCATCTCGAGAAGCTTCTGCTCGAGCTCGCGGATCCGCTGCTCACTGGACGCGTAGCTCCGGGTCGGGAACGGAATCACGCAGCCCACGATCGCCAGCACGGCGACGAGCCTTCGCACCATGCATCCCTCCTCTGCTGGTAGAACCGGACTCTGTCGAAGGGCTCTGGGCGTGCGCCGCTGGCCGCTGGGCTCGACTCAGATCAACTTCCCCCGCTCGCTCCCGCGCCGTCCCACTCCACGTCGATGCCGTGCCAGCTCGCGGACGTCGCCCAGGGAATCACGACGACCCGCTTGCAGCGCCGACACTTGAGCTCGACGCCCGTCGCGCGCAGGCGCGCGAGCAGGCTACCGCAGGCGCAGCGCCGCTCGTGCTCGGCGTGGCCGGCGTCCCGAGATGGTGACGGCTCGCTCATCGGGGGCGAAATTGAACATCATTTTCAATGCCTGATGTCAAGGTGGGCGTGGCGAAAAGCACCGCGGGTGGTGCGCGTCGTGGCCGCGTCGCGGAGTAGGTTCCGCCGCGCGTTCTCCGGATCGGGATGAGCGGCGCACGACCCCCCGTGGCGACCGGCACGCCGGTCCGAGCCGACCGCTGAGGCGGCGGGGACGAATCAGCGCCGCGACGTGGTGGCGACGCGATCGACGCTGGCGCTCGGCCGCACGCCCTCGCGGCACTCGCGGCAGATCCCGTAGAGCTCGAGGCGGTGCCGGGCGAGCACGAACCCGAGGCGCGTCGCGATGTCCTCCTGCAGGCGCTCGAGCTGGTCGTCCGAGAACTCCACGATCCGCCCGCAGCGATCGCAGATGATGTGGTCGTGGTGCTGATCCCCGACGTCGGCGTTCTCGTAGCGGGTCTGACCGTCGGCGAAGTGCTGCTCGTCGGCGAGCCCGCACTCCTTCAGCAGCTTGATCGTCCGGTAGACGGTCGCGTAGCCGACGCGCGGGTTGATCTTGCGGACCTCACGGTAGAGGTCGTCGATGCTCATGTGGCGGTGGCCGCCGAAGAAGACATGAGCGATGTCGTCGCGCTGCGCGGTGGACTTGAGATTCTTTTCTTTGAGCGCCTTGCGGAATGCGGCGAATCGCTCCGCGCGCGACAGCATGAACGAGCGTTACGGACGCCGTGGTTCTTTGTCAACCACGGCATCCCGCGGCGCGCGCGCGAGCAAGCGACGGGCTTCCGGGGAGATGTCGACCCCCGAAAGGTCCCGCCCCTCGAGCGTCAACGCCAAAAGCTCGATCTCGTCGTCGGGCGACAGGTCGTGATCGACGAACAGCACCTCCTGCCCGTCGACGCGACACAGCCCGCTGCGCGCGTGATACCCGACCTCGCGCATCAGACGCTCGCGCCGCACGCGGATGCCGATCGCGCAGGCCGCGTTCTCGAGTTCCGCGATCAGCGCCGCGAGGCGCGCCGCGCGCGCGCTGGGACGCTTCGGCGACGAAGCCGTCGCCCCCGGGCGCGTCATGCGCCGGCCGCCGCGTCCGCTTCGCGAGCTACGCACGTTTCGTCGGGCGCTGGCTGTCGACATCGGGCCGCGCTAGTATCGCGCGCGCGCCGGCTTGTAAAGGTTTCCGTCCGACGTCCGAAGGGCAGGTTGGCATGATCAAGAACATCCTCGTCGGCATCGACGGCTCGGAGCACGCGCGAACGGCGCTCAGCTACGCCACCTGGTTCGCCCGACGGCTCGACGCGACGGTGACGGGTCTGTACGTCGTCGACATCGTCTCGATCGAGGGCTCGTTCTTCCACGACATCTCGGGCTCACTCGGCTTCGAGCCGTACCTCGACTTCACGTCGAAGATGCGCGAGGCGCTGCACGAGCGCGGCAACGCGCTGCTCGAGGAGTTCCGCGCGACCTGCACGCGCGAGGGCGTGCGCTTCGACACCGCGCTGCAGATCGGCATCGTGCCGAGCGAGATCTGCGAGCGGGCGCGCGAAGCGGATCTCGTCGTGATCGGACACCGCGGCGTCAATCAACGCTTCTCCACCGGACTGCTCGGCGGCACCACCGAGAGCGTCACGCGACAGTGCCCGAAGCCCGTGCTCGTGACGCCGCTCGAGTTCCGCGAGATCACCTCGCCGCTGCTCGCGTACGATGGAAGCCAGCGCGCGAGCGCGGCGATGCAGGTCGCGGCGGAGGTCTGCAGCCAGCTCAAGCTGCCGCTGTCGGTCTTGACGGTGTGCCGCGACGAGGAGCAGGGCGAGAAGGTCATCGACCAGGCGCGGCGCTACCTTGCGTCCTATCCGCTCGAGGCGCGCTTCAGCGTCGTGACCGGCCACGCCTACGAGCGTATCCCGGCCGAGATCAAGGAGAAGGGCTACGACCTCGTCTTCATGGGGTCGCACGGCCACGGGCGGATCATCGAGCTCGTGCTCGGCAGCACGACCGAGTACGTGCTGCGCAACGCGCCCTGCCCGGTGTTCCTGAACCGCTGACCGAGCGGCTCGGCGGCGCTCGCCGCGCCTACTGCTCTTCGCCCGAGGTCGACGGCGGCGTCGCAGACGCCTCGGGAGCCGGCGCCTGGGCAGGCGTCTCGGCCGGCTTCTCGCCGCTCGACTCGACGGTCGTGCCGTTCTCGCGGGCGAGCAGCTTGCGGATCCGGTTCTCGATCTCGCGCACGCGGCTCTCGAGGCGCTCGACCTCGAGCCCGATGCCCGGGTAGCTGCGCAGCTTCTCGATCGAGCCCTTGATCCCCTGGTCGATGCGCCGCTGCAGCTCCTCCATGCGGCGCTTCGAGGTGGTCAGGACCTCGTCGATGCGGCTCTCGTTGACGAGCTCCGTGACGCGACGCTCGGCCGCCTCGCGCATCTCGCCGAGGGCCTCCATGCCGCGCGAGGTCACTCCGGCGATCGCGTCGCCGCCGTAGCGCACCAGCTCGCGCAGCAGCGGAAGCGACGCCAGGCTCTTGTGGCGGCGCTCCTCCTCGAGAATGATCTGCGCAAGCGTGACGGCCGTGAGGTCGGCGCCCGTCTCGTTGTCCGTGACTTCGACTTCCTCGCCGCTCCGGATCAACGCGGCAATGTCGTCGAGGGCGACGTAACGACTCGTGGTCGTATCGTAGAGCTTGCGGTTCGCATATCGCTTGACGACCCGCGGCATGGTGGGTGGGTCGGTAGCACCCGTCTCCGGGGTCGGCAAGGATGCCCTCCCGGCGTCGACGAGGACGCCCCGCGGCGGGCCGGGCGGGGCGGCACGTCGACTGCCATTTTTGAACGGCCCTTCGGGGAAATCGTCAAAAATGTGCCGCCCGGAGCCGGCCGCGGCGCTCGGGTGCGCCCTCCGCACCCCGCCTTTCAAGGAGAAATCCCTAGAGTTTCGCGCCCTTTCCGAGGCGCGCGGCCGACGCACCACGTCGTGGCTTCGCACTTGCTATGCGGCGCATCCGCCGCGCCGTGCCGGTGGAGTCACGGCCAGGGGAAAGGAATCGCGTCATGCGCCAGGGGACCCTACCGACCAGTGCCCGAGCCCTTCCCGGCTTCATGGGGATGTTCGGCGATCATCCGAGCATGCGTAAGGTGTTCGACATCGTACGGCGCGTCGGCCCGTCCGATGTCCCGGTGCTGATCACGGGGGAGAGCGGCACCGGAAAGGAGCTCGTCGCTCGCGCTCTGCACAACGTGTCGAGCCGCGCGAGCCGCAGCTTCGTCCCCGTCCACTGTGGCGCGATCCCGGAGGAGCTCCTCGAGAGCGAGCTCTTCGGCCACGTCCGCGGCGCCTTCACCGGGGCGATCGCGTCGAGAACCGGCCGCTTCCAGCTCGCCCACCACGGCACGATCTTCCTCGACGAGATCGGGGAGATGAGCCCGCGCTTCCAGGTCAAGCTGCTGCGCGTCCTCGAGGACGGGACGTTCGACCCGGTCGGCAGCGCCGCGACCCGCTACGCCGACGTGCGCGTGATCGCGGCCACGCACCGCGACCTGCACGCCGGGGCACGCGAGGGAACGTTCCGCGAGGACCTGCTCTACCGGCTCGACGTCGTGCGCATCCACCTGCCGCCGCTGCGCGAGCGCCGCGAGGACATCCCCGTGATCGCCCGCCACTTCCTCGACCAGGTGGCCGCGCGCTGCCGCCAGCAGCCGGCCGAGCTCCTGCCGGAAACGGCGGACGCCCTGATGTCGTACGGCTGGCCGGGCAACGTCCGCGAGCTGCGCAACGTGCTCGAGCGCGCGGTCCTTCTGAGCGAGGAGCCCGGCGTGCTGCGTCCGAGCGACCTGCCCGCACCGATCGGCTCGGGCCGCGTCCTCGACGAAGGGGAGAGGAAGCCCGCACCGCTCGCGAGCCCGCAGCACCCGGCGTCCTCCGGCACCCAGATCCCCTGGGACTTCGGTCCCGAGGGCACCGACTTCTACCACGAGCTCGAGAGCTTCGAGCGCCGGATGATCGACCGCGCCCTGCAGCTCGCCCGCGGTAGCAAGCGCGAGGCCGCCCGGCTCCTGCAGGTCAACCGCACGACGCTGCTCGAGAAGCTGAAGCGCCGCGGCTGGTACGTGAGCAAGGACGCCACGGTCACGGCGCTCGGGGCGGCGCCCGCTCCCGCCCGCCCGGAGGAGGTGGGCCCCGAGCTGCCGCGCCCCGACGCCACCGCCCCGGTCCCGGCGATGCGCTGGCCCGGCGACGGCTGGCTCGACATGCGCCGGCCGGTCGCGCGCGCGGCCTATGCGCCGGCGGCTGCTCCCGTCCCGCAGCGCGCAAGCCAGATGCGCTGAGCGGCGCGGACCGGACGTCCGGACGTAAGGTTCCGACGGCTCGGTCCGTCGTTCTCTAGAGCCCACACGGACGGGAGGACGACTCGTGGTCCGTGGGGGCCGCGCTGAGCCCGGAGTTGTTGTAATGCGCAGCGCGAGTTGGTAGGAGTGGCGAGTCTTTTTTTGGGGGTTCTGCGGCCGGTCGGCCGCATGACGGGGCGTTCCCTGCGCAGAGAGGAGCTCGCGGCATGGCGTCGCGAGATCTTGAATCAGGGACTACTTGAAGCGAGGCAGGCACGAGTGAGCGTTCCTGCGGCTCGTGAGCTTTGCAGCGAGCGGGGAGAAAGGAGCTGATGAAGGTGATGCGCGAGAGGAGAATTCTGGCCGCCCTGGCGATGGCGAGCGCGTTCGTCCTCGGGACCGCCGGGACGAGTTCGGCGCAAATACTTCCTCTGGTCGAGGAGGACTTTTCCCACATCCAGCCGGCGGCGCAGCTGGTGATGCCGTTCGACGCGACGGAGGGTAAGGAGTCCTTCCTCATCGTCAGCAACATCGGTGGCACGTCGCCCGCCGGTGGTCCGCAGATCACGACCCACTGGACGTTCTGGTCGTCGAACTGCAACGAGCTGGCGAACTTCTCGATCTGTCTGACGCTGAACGACACGGTCGTGGTCGATCCGACCAACGCTCGTGCGATTGGCCCGGACAACAGCGAGTTCGGCCCGGTCATCAACCTCACCGGTCAGCGCGGCCTCGTCACCGTCACCGCGTACGAGACCAACAACGTCTGCGGTGACTTCTCGAGCACCGGCGCGCAGCTGATCGACAACGCGATCGTCGGCACGTTCACCTTCGCCGACACGAGCGTCGGCTACGCGTTCGGTAACGACGCGTTCGGCCTCGGCCTCGACGTGACCGGCACCCGCGTCGAGCTGCCGGAGTCGGGCATCGTCGACTCGTTCAACATCCAGACCTTCGACCCGACCTCGGTCGAGGCGAGCGTGGTCGTGCTCTCGCACCTGCGTGAGCAGCCGGTCGGCCAGGTCGAGCCGAGCAACGCCGCGATCCGCTTCGCGACGACCTTCTACGACATCAACGAGATCCCGACCTCGCTGCCCGACCAGACCGTGGGCTGCGTCAAGTTCACCACGGTGTCGAGCGAGCCGGGTGGCCCGGCTGGTCTGATCCCGGCGAACATCAACGTGACGACGTCGGGCATCATCCGCCTCGAGCCGGTCGCGGGCTTCACCCCGACCAGCTACCTGTACGGCATCATCGGCCAGGCGGTCGGTCCGTTCGGTGCGAGCTCGAGCACCAAGGTTCTGTACCAGGAGCCGTCGGCGTCGCGTGCGTTCGTCGACGCGCCGTCGACCCTGCTCGACTGATCGTCGACAGACGACGAGAGACGAAGGGCGCCCGGAGAAATCCGGGCGCCCTTTTTCGTTTCCGAAACCCGCCCCGCCTCTCCCGAGCCGCCGCGTCGCTCACCCCTCTCGCGCCTCCCGGCGCACGGGATGCAACCTTGCGCGCAGCGACCGTTTCTGTCGTTAGTCGAGACGTGAGCACACACGGCAAGCGTTTCGTGCGGATGGCTTTCGTTGCGCTGACGGCCGCCTGCCTGGCGACGCCGGCCTACGCCCAGCTCGGCCTGCCCGGCATGGGCAACCAGCGCTCGACCCGCCAGAGCAACCCCGGCTCGAGCGACGTCGACGAGGCCGCGAAGAACATGCGCGACGAGGACGCCGCGACCCGTCTCGAGGCCGTCAAGGCGCTCGCCACCTCGCAGGACAAGAAGGCGGTCGAGCACCTCATCGAGGCGACCGCCGACCTCGACCCGCGCGTCAAGCTCAAGGCGATCGACGCGCTGGGGACGCTGCGCGCCGCCGACGCGACACCGGTGCTCGTGCAGATGCTGTACATGCGCGAGAGCGAGCCGTGGCTCAAGCGGCGCGTGCTGGTGGCGCTCGGCAAGATCGGCGACATGCGCGCAGCGCGGCCGATCGCCGACTTCCTGGCGCGCGACACCGACGCCGAGACCCGCGGCACCGCGATCTTCGCGCTCGGCGAGATCGGCGATCCGAGCAGCGTCCCGCACCTGAAGACGATCGGCGAGACCACCACGGACGAGACGCTGCGCCGGCTCACCCGCGACGCGATCGCCAAGATCGAGCAGAAGCAGGTGAACCCGGAGGTCCTGGTCAAGGCGCTGCGGGACAACGAGGAAGACGCGCGGCCGGCGGCGGCGAGCGCCGCTGCGCCGCTTGCCTACTGAGGAGGTCGTGACGGTGCGCAATCGGTCTGGGCTTGGGGCGACGCAGAATCTCGCGCAGCCAGTGGCGCCGCCGGCTTCGGAACCAGCCCCGCGCACGACGCAGTCCGGCCTCCCGCTGAAGCCCGTCTACGGGCCCGAGGACGCGCAGGCGGCGCTCGGCGAGCCGGGCGAGTACCCGTTCCTGCGCGGTCCGTACAAGACGATGTACCTGAGCCGGCGCTGGACGATGCGCCAGTTCGCCGGCTTCGGCACGCCGGAGGACACCAACCAGCGCTTCCACTTCCTCCTGCGTCAAGGCCAAAATGGCCTCTCGACCGCCTTCGACATGCCCACCCTGATGGGCTACGACGCCGACCACCCGCGCTCGCGCGGCGAGGTCGGACGCGAGGGCGTCTCCGTGTCGACGATCGAGGACATGGAGCGCCTGTTCGACCGCATCCCGCTCGACGAAGTGACCACGTCGATGACGGTGAACTGCAGCGCGTCGGTGCTGCTCGCGATGTACCTGGCGATCGCCAAGCGGCGCGGCATCGCCTGGACCAAGCTCGGCGGCACGATCCAGAACGACATGCTGAAGGAGTTCATCGCGCAGAAGGAGTGGATCTCGCCGCCCGAGCCGTCGGTGCGGATCGTCGCCGACATGATCGAGTTCTGCGCGACGGAGGTGCCACGCTGGCACCCGGTGTCGATCAGCGGCTACCACATCCGCGAAGCGGGAGCGACGGCGGTGCAGGAGCTCGCCTTCACGCTCGCCGACGGCATCGCCTACGTCGCCGAGGTGCTGCGCCGCGGTCGGCTGAAGGCGGACGACTTCGGACACCGGCTGTCGTTCTTCTTCGACGTCCACAACGACTTCTTCGAGGAGATCGCGAAGCTCCGCGCCGCGCGTCGACTGTGGGCGAAGATCATGCGTGAGCGCTTCGGCGCGACGAAGGACGAGGCCTGCCGCCTGCGCATGCACGCGCAGACCGCGGGCGTCACGCTCACCGCGCAGCAGCCCCTGAACAACATCGTCCGCGTCACGCTGCAGGCGCTCGCCGCGGTGCTCGGCGGCGTGCAGTCGCTGCACACCAACTCCTTCGACGAGACGCTCGCGCTGCCGACCGAGGAATCGGTGATGGTCGCGCTGCGCACGCAGCAGATCATCGCCGAGGAGAGCGGTGTGGCGAACATCGTCGACCCGCTCGGCGGCAGCTACGCGCTCGAGGCGCTCACCGACTCGATCGAGAAGGCAGCCGCCGACTACATCGCGGAGATCGACCGCCGCGGCGGCATGGTGAAGGCGATCGAGCAGGGCTACCCGCAGCTCGAGATCGCCGAAGCGGCGTACCGCGACCAGCAGCGCTTCGACAGCGGCGAGCGCGTGATCGTCGGCGTGAACAAGTACACCGTGCCCGAGGAGCGGCCGGTCGACATCCTGCGCATCCCGCTCGAGGTCGAGGAGCGCCAGATCGATCGCGTGCGGCGCTTCAAGCAGTCGCGCGACCACGTCCGCGTCAAGGACGCTCTCAAGCGTGTCCGCGCGGCGGCGGAGTCCGACGACAACCTGATGCCGGTGCTCGTCAGCGCGGTGCAGGAAGGCTGCACGGTCGGCGAGATCTCGGACGTGTACCGGCAGGTGTTCGGCGAGTACCGCGACCCCGCGCACCTGTGAGAGTCGCCGCAATCCGCTCTTCGGCGACGGACGCGCGTCGCCGTCCGCGCGCTCGTGCGGTGCGCTTCGTCGCGCGCTTCGTCATGCTCGCTGCGACCGCCGGTACGCTCGCGCTGCTGCGCGCCGGCGGCGCGCACGCCGAGAGCGCGTCCACGGAGTGCAACGCGTACTTCCCGCTGCGTCCGGGCGCGCGCTGGGTCTACACCGAAGGCCAGCGCGGCTCACCCGCCAAGATGCAGCGCACGATCACCGTCAAGTCGTCGACGACGCACGACGGCGTCACCGATGCCGAGCTGATGCAGGAGGTGACGCTGCCCGGCGAGCCGGGCGTCGTCGCCGGGCAGGCGATCACCAAGGTGCGCTGCGATGCGAGCGGCGTGACGATGTGGGTCGACGGCTCGGCCGGCGTCGCTGGAGAGACGTCCGGCGTCATCAAGGCGAAGCTCCCCGGTCTACCGCCGGCGAAGGACCTCGTCCCGGGCTTCGCCTGGCGCGGCGAGAGCGAGGTCGAGACGATGGACGCGGGCACGCGCGTCGTGGCTTCGGGCACGCGCGGCAGCCGCGTCGAGGGGATCGAGAGCGTCACCGTACCGGCGGGCACGTTCCCGGAGGCATTGCGCGTCGCCTCGGTGCAGACGCTCACGCTGCGTCGCGGCGACGAAGCGCGCTACGCGAAGCAGCAGACCCTCGAGTGGTACGTGCGCGGCATTGGTCTCGTGAAGCGCGAAACCCGCACGAGCACCGGCTCCGACGCCGCCGCGAGCATCGAGGAGCTGCAGAGCTACTCCGGGCTCGAGACGCCCTAGCCGCGGGTCACGCGAGCGCGACGGTTCCCGCGCGCCCGTCGACTACGATCCGGTCGCCGGTCGAGAGCACGCGCGTCGCGTGCGCGACGTTGACCACCGCCGGGATGCCGAGCTCGCGCGCGACGATCGCGCCGTGCGACAGGAGCCCGCCCATCTCGAGGACGAGCGCGCTGCCGAGCGCGAGCAGCGAGGTCCAGCTCGGATCGGTCGACGCGGCGACGATCACCTCGCCCGCGCGCAGCGCGCGCAGGTCGTCGACCGAGCGCACGACGCGCGCCGGACCGACGGCGCGCCCCGGCGAGACGCCGAGCCCGGACAGCTCGCGCGCCGGCATCTCCGCAGGGACCGCGTCGGCGATCGCGCGCGGTCCCTCGTCGTCCGCACCGTGCAGCGTGGCGGGCACGATGGCGTCACGCAGCGTCTCGTACGCGGCGCGGCGCTCGGCGGCCTGCGCCGCGGTCACGGCGCCTTCGCGCAGCGCGGCCTGCAGCTCGTCCGCTTCGAGATAGAAGACGTCCTCGGGATCGTGCAGCGCGCCCCGCGCCGCGAGCCGCTCGCCCGATCGGAGCGCCAGCGAGCGCAGCGACGCGAGGAACAGGTCCGCGTGGTAGCGCATGTTCTCGCGCAGCGCGTAGTACTCCTGACACCAGTCGAGGCAGCGCTCGAAGACGAAGCGCCGCGCCGTGCCCCCGACGCCGCTGCCGATGCGCTCGGACGCACGCCGCAGCAGATCCTCGCGTCGCGCGCGGCGCGCCGCCGCGCTCTCGAGCGACTGCGCCTGCAGCAGCTTGTGCACCATCCCGATCACGACCGCCGGACGCTCGCGCCAGGTCGGGTAGGAGAGGTCACGACCGACCAGTCGATGGCCGTGCCGCTGGATCAGGTCGCGCACCGACGCGCCGAACGCGCCGAGCCCGCCGTCAAGCGCACGCCGCGCGACCTCCTCCGGGGTCTCCTCGATCGCGCGCACGAGCTGCGCGTCGCGGTCCGCGAGCGCCGCGCAGCGGACGAGGTGGTCGTGGATCGCGAACGTCCAGATGCCGTCGAGGCCGACCGTCAGCTCGGCGATCGACTCGGCGTACCCCGGTGCCCACCGTTCGAGCAGCTCGGAGGTCAGGTGGAAGAAGACGTACGCGTAGATCATCCCCCAGCTGACCGTCTCGAGGTAGCTCGCGAGGCAGCTCTGCACGTCGGCGATCGTCGCGGCGATGGCGGCGTCGGGGGCGTCGGGAGCGAGGTCGAGCCGCTCGAGCTCGGGCGCCACGCGACTCGCGGCGCTGCGGAAGACGGCGGCGCGCGACCACGGCATCCAGCCGCGCTCGCGCAGCGTCAGGTTGAGCAGGATCGACACGGTCTGCGGCGACCAGAGCCAGCGACCCTTGTCGCGCACGTCTGCACGCAGCTCCTCGGGCAGCAGCTCGAGCAGCCCCTCGCTGAGGAACACCGAGGGCACCTCGCTCATCACCTCGGCGACGAGCGTCGCGTTCACGTAGACGTGGCCGTGCGCGAGTCGGAACACCGGCCGCGTCGCGAGCTCCGGCAGCCCGGCGTTGGTGAGGCGTCGGCGCACCATGTGCTCCGCCATCTGATCGGCGAGCAAGGTGAAGGTGAGCGGCGTCACCGCGCCCGACCACAGCTCGTCGGCGATGCGTCTGCTCCAGATCGCCTGGCGCTCCACGCCCGTCCATTACCGCCGGCCGTCGACGGTCGCCACAGCGTCCTGCGCGGCGTCAAAACACACGACAACGCCTTGTCTGCATCGGAGGAGGCGAGTAACATCGGCTCGGACTTGCGGTGCTCGACCGGCCGCCAGACCGTAACGGGCCGCCTGCCGCGCGCCCCAAGTCTGAGCGGCTGCCCATGCCGACGGACAGAGAACAGACCCCTCGCAAGCTGGTCTATCTCCGGGACCACACGCCGAAGCCACGCGGCAGGGCAACCCGCATCGAGCGCAAGGTCGCTCCGTCGACGCATCCGGAGCTCGCCGGCGAAGCCGCTTGGCTCGGACGCTCGCTGCTCGCGGTCTCCGGCGGCATCGTCGTCTACTGGCTGCTGATGATCACGGGTGCAGTCCGGCCCGAGGGTCAGGCGGCGTGGAACTGGACGATGTCGCACTCGCTGCCGCACTTGTTCCTTGCGCTCGTCACCGCCTTCGCCGCTCGCCTGGTGCTCCGCTCGCAGAGCCGCGCGGCGCTGTTCGTCGCGCTCGCCGCGGGGGCGCTGATCGTGGTCGCCATCGAAGGGCTCGCGCACCACGTGGTGAGCGGCGACCTGTCGAAGATCTCGCTCGCGGTGCGAACCGATATCTTGACGCACGCGGCCATGCTGGCGATCGGCGTGTGGGCTGCCTCGTACGCGCTGCGCGTCGATCGTCGTCCACCGAACGCGTGAGCTTCGCGACGGCGCGGCACCTTCTTTTGTCCAAGGCCGCGCGTCGCGTATAGGTGAGGCATGGGACGCCCGGTGCTGCACGTGGTGAGCCACGGGCCGTACTGCCTCGACGGGGTCGCGGCCGCTGCGGCAGTGGCGCGCTTTCACGAGGGCGCCGACGTCCGGCCGGTCTTCGTCGCGAACGAGGAGGTCGACCGCGCGTTGCGCGAGGTCGACGCGAAGCCCGGCGAGCAGCTGTGGATCACCGACGTCTCGTGGACCGATCCCGAGACCGAGAAGCACCTGCGGCAGCTGATCGACGCCGGCGTCGAGGTGCACTGGTTCGATCACCACCGCACGGCGATCGATCGACTGCGCCACGGCGGCTACGACCTCCCCTTCAAGACCAAGGTCGTCACCGACGAGTACTCCGCGGCGAAGCTGGTGTACGACCACCTCGCGCGCACCGCCGAGGCGACGAACGGCGGCGGCACGTCGGTGCCGGAGAGGTTCCGCAAGTTCGCCCGCGTCGTCGAGATGGCGGACGACAACGACCGCTGGCTGCACCGCATTCCGGGATCGCACGAGCTCGGGCTCGTCCTGCGAGCGATGCTTCCCGGCGAGGCCTACCGCTCGCTGCTCGAGCTCGACGAGCGCGTGCTCGACACGCCCGAGATGGCGGCGGCGCGCAAGCGTCTCGGCGAGGAGCTCGCGCGCAACCGCCGCCTTGCCGAGGCGACGCGCGCCGAGCGCACCGTCGACGGCGTCAAGCTCGTCACGGCGCTGTGCGACGGCTACCCCGGCGAGGTCGCCGAGGACTGGGGCCGCGAGAGCCCGCGCACCGTGTTCTGCTTCTTCGACGTGCGCACCCAGGCGCTGTCGTTCCGCCGCTCGCGCGATCTCGACCTCGATCTGTCGAAGCTCGCCGAAGCCTGCGGCGGCGGCGGACACCCGCCCGCCGCGGGTGCGATGATTCCGGAGCTCCCGCGCGCCCTCGCCGAGGTCGTCGCAGACCGAATCGCGCCCGAGGTCGCGCGTCAAGTATCGTGAGGACGTCGTGATGGAAGGCGAGATTGCCCGGCTCGCACGACGCTATGGACGCCCCCGCTGGACGGTCCACGACCTTCCCTCCTTCCGTCGCTCGCCGATCAACCGCAGCCGCACGGCCGAGGTCGCGATGGCGATCCGGCGACGCAACGGCCTCTACCTGCTGCAGACCAAGGACCGCTACCCGAGCCAGACTTTTCGCTTGCCGACCGGCGGCATCATGCGCGGCGAAGGGATCGAGCACGCGCTGCTGCGCGAGACCGAGGAAGAGACCGGACTCGACGTCGAGGTGAGCCGCTTCGTCGCGGTGCTGAACTACCGATCCGCCGAAACGCGGCAGACGTTCGCGACCTACCTCTTCCTGCTCGAGGAGCAGGGCGGCGTCCTGGCGCCGCGCGATCCGAAGGAAGGCATCACCGGCTGGCTCGAGGCCGACCTGCACGGGCTCGGCGACGCAGCCCAGCGGCTGCGCTCGTGCACCGGATCGTGGCGCAGCTGGGGCGAGTTCCGCGCGCTGGTCATCGACGCGCTGAGCGAGGCGCTGCGCACCTGAGCGTCGCGGTCGCGTGCCGCGGCCGCGTGGAGCCTCGATCGAGCGCGGCGCGGTCGCGTCGGAGCGCTCGCGCGCGCGGCGTCGATGAGCTTCGAGCGCCACGGCGCGCCACGCCGAAGCGTCAGACCGAGCAGCCCGAGGCCGCGCCGCCGACGTCAAGCGACATCGCGCGCCGGAGCCTTCGGCGCGACGCGCTCGACGTCGCGGATCCGCGCCTCGTCGAGCGCCTGGCGCAGCTTCTCGCCCTCGAGCGTCTCCTCGCGCTCGAGCGTGCGTGCGAGGTGAATGAGCCCCTCGCGACGCTCCGAGAGCAGCTGGCGCGCGGTCGCGTGCGCGCCGCGAACGAGCGCCGCGACCTCGGCGTCGATCGCTTCGTTGGTCGCCTCGCTCGCCGCCTGCGGACGGCCGAGCAGCGACTCGCCGAGGAACAGCGACTCGCGCCGTCCATAGCTCAGCGGCCCGAGCCGCTCGCTCATGCCGAACAGGCAGACCATCTGACGCGCGAGCTGCGAGGCGCGCTCGAGGTCGTCCTGCGCGCCCGTGCTGACGTCGCCGAAGATCAGCTCCTCGGCGACGCGTCCGCCGAGCATCACCGCGAGCCGGTCCATCAGCTCGCTGCGCCGCATGAGCACGCGGTCCTCGGTCGGCAGCTGCATGGTGAAGCCGAGCGCGCCGATCGAGCGCGGGATGATCGTGATCTTCGTCACCGGATCGCAGTGCGGCAGCAGCGACGCGACCAGCGCGTGACCCGACTCGTGGTACGCGACCAGCGCGCGGTCCTCCGGACGCAGCACGCGGCTACGCCGCTCGAGACCCGTCATCAGGCGATCGGCGGCGAGGAGGAAGTGCTCCGTTTCGACCGCGTCGGCGCCGCGCTGCGCCGCGAGCAGCGCCGCCTCGTTCACCAGGTTCGCGAGGTCGGCGCCCGACAGCCCGGGCGTGCGCGCCGCGAGATCGTCGACGTCGACGTTCGGCGCGGCCTTCACGTTCTTGAGGTGGACCTGGAGGATCTTCGCGCGTCCCGCACGGTCGGGCAGCTCGACGATGATCCGCCGGTCGAAGCGCCCGGCGCGCAGCAGCGCGGGATCGAGCACCTCGGGACGGTTCGTCGCCGCGAGCAGCACGACGCCCTTCGACGCGTCGAAGCCGTCCATCTCGACCAGCAGCTGGTTGAGCGTCTGCTCCTGCTCGTCGTGTCGGCCCATCTGCAGACCGGCGCCCGCGCGCGACTTCCCGACGGCGTCGAGCTCGTCGATGAAGACGATGCACGGCGCCTTCGCCTTGGCCTGCTCGAAGAGGTCGCGCACGCGGGCCGCGCCGAGCCCGACGAACATCTCGATGAACTCCGAGCCGCTGATCGAGAAGAACGGAACGCCGGCCTCGCCCGCGATCGCGCGCGCGAGCAGCGTCTTGCCGGTACCCGGGGGACCGACGAGCAGCACGCCCTTCGGAATGCGGCCGCCGAGACGCTGGAAGCGCTGCGGATTGCGCAGGAAGGAGACCAGCGCCTCGAGCTCGGCCTTCGCTTCGTCGATCCCGGCGACGTCGCTGAAGCGCGCCTGGACGTCGTTCTCGCCGTAGATTTTCGCCTTGTTGCGGCCGAAGGAGAGCGCGCCCGCCGCACCGCCCGGCCCCATCCGCCGCGCGATCAGGTTCCACATCAGCATGATGAGCGCGAACGGCAGCAGCCAGCCGAGGAGCAGCGTGCGCCAGAAGTTGTCCGCGATCTCGCCGGAGAACGTGACGTCGTGCTCGGTCAGGACCTTCACCAGCGACGTCAGATCGAGGCCGGGCGGACGCGTCGCGACGAAGGTCGGGCGCTGGTCGGAGAGGCTGCCCACGACGCCGCGCGACTTCTCGATCTGCCTTTCGAGCTCGGGATCGATCTTGGCGTCCGGACGAAGCTGGAAGCGGACCTCGTCGGTGGTGATCAGCGCCCGCTCGATCTGGTTCGCGTTCGCCAGGCGCTGCAGCTCGCTGTAGCTCACCTCGACCGGACGCGGCGCCACGAAGATCGTCTGCGCGAGCAGCACGAGCAGCAGCGCCGCGGGGAGGTACCACAGCGAGAACTTGACGTTCTTCATCGTTTCACGATGCGCACGTACCACCCGTGTCGGGAAGATCCGCACGCGACGGGATGGCCGGTTTTCTCGCGGCGAACGGTGCGCGGGAAGGCGCACGGAACGGACCCGAGGCCGGATGGAGGGCGCTCGAATTCAACTTAAGGGCAGGGCCGTCCGTGTCAACGCGAAACGTCAACGCGGGACCAGCGTCTGCCAGAGGCCGGTGAGACGCGCGCGCAGGTCGTCGATCGAGCCGTCGTTGTCGATCACCACGTCGGCGGCCGCACGGCGCTCGGCGTCCGACATCTGCTTCGCCATGCGCGCGGCGGCCTCCTCTTCCGCCATGCCGCGCTGCGCAGCGAGCCGCTCGACCACGTCGTCGCGCCGCGCGCAGATGACCCACACCTGGTCGACCAGCGACCGCCAGCCCGCTTCGAGCAGGATCGCGGCTTCGACGACCACCGCGCGGACGCGTCCTTCCTCGCGGGCGCGCTCGATGCGGCGCTCGATCTCGGCGCGGATCAAGGGGTGCACGATCGCGTTCAAGCGCGCGAGCTTCGCGCTGTCGGCGAACACGATCGAGCCCAGGCGCTTGCGGTCGATGCGGCCGTCGGGGCCGACGACCTCGGGACCGAACTCGGCGACGATCGCGTCGAAGCCGGGCTTGCCGGGCTCGTACACCTCGTGCCCGATCAGGTCGGCGTTGATCACCTCGGCGCCGAGCTCGGCGAGGATCGCCGCCGCCGTGCTCTTGCCGGAGCCGATGCCACCGACCAGGCCGATGACGAGCATGCTTTCCTGTCTGGCAACCCCTCGCCGCAGGCGCAAGCGAAGCGGGGAACGTTCGCGCGGGCGCCGCCGCTGAGCCTACGGCGTCAGGCGCTCGAGCATGCGCGGGAACGGGATCGTCTCGCGCACGTGGTGCAGGCCGCACAGCCAGGCGACCATGCGCTCGATGCCCATGCCGAAGCCCGCGTGCGGCACCGAGCCGTAGCGTCGCAGGTCGAGGTACCAGGAGAAGGCGGACGCGGGCAGGCCGTGCTCCGCGATCTTGCGCTCGAGCGTCGCGAGATCGTCCTCGCGCTGGCCGCCGCCGATGATCTCGCCGTAGCCCTCCGGCGCGAGCACGTCGACGCACAGGGCGAGGCGCGGATCCGCGGGATCGGTCTTCATGTAGAAGGCCTTGCACGCGGCCGGGTAGCGGTGGACGAGCACCGGACGGTCGAACTGGCGCGCGAGCTCGGTCTCCTCGTCGCCGCCGAAGTCGTCGCCCCACTCGATCGGCTTGCCGGCCGCGCGCAGACGCTCGACCGCCTCGTCGTAGGTGATGCGCGGGAACGGCTTCTGCACGCGCTCGAGCGCCGTGACGTCGCGCTCGAGCGTCGCGAGGTCCTCGCGCCGCTCCTCGACGACGCGCCCCACGACCTCGACCAGGAAGTCCTCGGCGAGGTCCATGTCGCCTTCGAGATCGAGCCACGCGACCTCCGGCTCGACCATCCAAAATTCGGTGAGGTGGCGGCGCGTCTTCGACTTCTCGGCGCGGAACGTGGGGCCGAAGCAGTACACCTTGCCGAGCGCCATCGCGCCGGCCTCGAGGTAGAGCTGCCCGCTCTGCGTCAAGTATGCGGGCTCGCCGAAGTAGTCGACCTGGAAGAGCGTCGTCGTGCCCTCGCAGGCGGCCGGCGTGAAGATCGGCGCGTCGAGCAGCGTGAAGCCGCGGCTGTCGAAGTAGTCCCGGCAGGCGCGCTCGACGCTCGCCCGCACGCGCAGGATCGCGTTCTGCCGCGGCGAGCGGATCCAGAGATGACGGTGATCGAGGAGAAACGCCGTGCCGTGCTCCTTGGGCGCGATCGGGTAGTCCTGCGCGACCGACACGACCCGCACGTCGCGCACGGCGATCTCGTAGCCGCCAGGCGCCCGCGCGTCGGGGCGCACCTCGCCGTCGACGATCAGCGACGACTCCTGCGGCAGACGCTCCGCGGCCTCGAAGACCTCGGGCGGGACGTCCGGCTTGAACAACGTGCACTGGATGACGCCGGTGCCGTCGCGGACCTGCAGGAAGAGCAGCTTGCCGCTCGAGCGACGGCCGCGGAGCCAGCCCCGCAGCGTCACCACCTGGCCCGCGTGGGCGCCGATGCCCGCGACGTTGACGATGGGGAGGGACGACGACGGCGCGCGGTCCGACATGCTGCGGCTTTAGGCAGCGGGCCTCGGTGGCGCAATGCGTAAGGACCCGTGCGGCAAGTCCGCGACCGCCACCGACCGAACGCTCCGGAGGCCCCGACGCGCGGTCGGAGCGGACGTCTCGAGGCTTCGGGAGGCCGGGTTGACTCCCCGTACCCGGTCCCCTACTAAATCATACTAGCCAGGTCTGATTAGTCGTTGTCTGCCCGCAGCGAGCCGACCCGGCTCTCACCCGGAGACGAGATGAGCATTCCGAAGCGGATCTACATGGATTACCACGCGACGACGCCGATGGACCCCCGGGTCCTCGAGGCGATGTTGCCCTACTTCCGCGAGCACTTCGGCAACGCCGCGAGCCGCAACCACTCCTTCGGCTGGGAGGCGGAGTCGGCGGTCGACCGTGCCCGCGAGCAGGTCGCCGACGTCATCGGTGGCAAGGCCAAGGAGATCATCTTCCTCTCGGGCGCGACCGAATCCGACAACCTCGCCATCAAGGGCATCGTCGAGTTCTACAAGGACAAGGGCAACCACATCATCACCGCCGCGACCGAGCACAAGGCGGTGCTCGACACCTGCAAGGCGCTCGAGCGCAAGAAGATCGCCCAGGTGACCTACCTGCCGGTCGACCGCGAAGGCCGCGTCCACCCCGAGCAGGTCCGCGAGGCGATCACCGACAAGACGATCCTGATCTCGATCATGGTCGCGAACAACGAGATCGGGACGATCCAGCCGATCGCGGAGATCGGCCGCATCGCGAAGGAGAAGGGCATCCTCTTCCACACCGACGCCACGCAGGGCTTCGGCAAGCTGCCGCTCAACGTCGACGAGCTCGGCGTCGACCTGCTCTCCGGCACCGCCCACAAGATCTACGGCCCCAAGGGCTGCGGCTTCCTCTGGGTGCGCTCGAAGGGCCCCCGCGTGCGCTTGACGGCGCAGATCGACGGCGGCGGTCACGAGCGCGGCATGCGCTCCGGGACGCTCAACGTGCCGGGCATCGTGGGCCTCGGTGAGGCGGCGCAGATCGCCAAGGCCGAGATGGCGACCGAGTCGGCGCGTGTCGGCGCGCTGCGCGACCGCCTGCACAAGCTGATCACCGACGAGCTCGACGAGGTCTACCTGAACGGACACCCGGTCCACCGCCTGCCCGGGAACCTGAATCTGAGCTTCGCCTACATCGAGGGCGAGTCGATGCTGATGGGCCTCAACGGCTCGGCCCACGCCGACCTGCCGGCGATCGCGGTTTCCTCGGGCTCGGCCTGCACCTCGGCGACGCTCGAGCCGTCATACGTCTTGAAGGCGCTCGGGGTCGGCGACGAGCTCGCGCACACCTCGATCCGCTTCGGCCTCGGCCGCTTCAACACCGAGGAGGAGGTCGATTACGTCGCACAGCGCGTGATCGCCGAGGTCAAGCGCCTGCGCGAGCTGTCACCGCTCTACGAGATGGCGAAGGAAGGCATCGACCTGAAGAATTACTTCGCGGGCGCTCAGCACTGAGCGGCTGCGGGACGGAGACGAAGAGAAAATGGCCGAGTACAGCCCGAAGGTCATCGACCACTACAGCAACCCGCGCAACGTCGGCTCGTTCCCCAAGGACGAGGAGAACGTCGGCACGGGCATCGTCGGCGCACCGGAGTGCGGCGACGTGATGAAGCTGCAGCTCAAGATCAACGACGAGGGCATCGTCGAGGACGCGCGCTTCAAGACGTTCGGCTGCGGCAGCGCGATCGCCAGCTCGAGCTACGTGACCGAGCTCGTGAAGGGCAAGTCCGTCGAGGAGGTCGCGAAGATCAAGAACTCCGTGATCGTCGAGGAGCTGTCGCTGCCGCCCGTCAAGATCCACTGTTCGGTCCTCGCCGAGGACGCGATCAAGGCAGCCATCAAGGACTGGCAGGAGCGGAAGGCCGCGGCCAAGTCCAGCGCCGGCAAGGACCCTGCGGCCGCCTGATCAGCATCCCGATTCGTCGACGAGGAACGCACGCACGATGGCAGCAACGGGCATCACGATGACAGACGCCGCGGTTCAGAAGATCCTCTCGCTGGTTCCAGAGGACCAGCGTGCAGAGCGTGGACTGCGCGTCAAGGTCGTCGGCGGCGGCTGCTCGGGTCTCTCCTACAAGATGGACCTCGACCAGAAGCGCGACGGCGACCGCGTGTTCGAGCGCGACGGTGCCCGGATCATCGTCGATCGCAAGAGCTACCTGTACTTGAACGGCACCGAGCTCGACTACGCCGACGACCTGATGCACGCTGGCTTCAACCTGCGGAATCCCAACGTCAAGCGAACCTGCGGCTGCGGGGCGTCGTTCGGAGTTTGACGATGCAGATCCGCTGCCGGAGCTGCGGCGAAGTCCAGACTCCGACCTTCTTCTGCCGCAGCTGCGAGGCGCTGCAGCTGCTGCCGCAGGACACCGACTACTTCACGGTGCTGGGCTTTCCCTCGCACCCGGCGGTCGACGAGCAGCAGCTCGAGGAGCGCTACTACGCGCTGAGCCGCAAGCTGCACCCCGACCGCTTCCAGACGCGCTCGGCCGACGAGCAGCGCGCGAGCCTGCAGGCGACCGCGCTGCTGAACGCCGCATACCGCACGCTGCGCGACGTCGAGGCGCGCGGACGCTACTGGCTCACGCGCTGCGGCGACGACCTCGGACGCGACAACAACCGCGTACCGCCGCGTCTCGCGGCGTACGTGTTCGACGTGCAGGAGAAGATGTCCGAGCTGCGCACGAGCGCGAACGGCGGTGCGGCGAGCCTGCGTCGCGAGCTGTCCGAAACGCACCGCGACCTCACCGAGCGTCGCAACCGTGAGCGCGCGGCGCTCGCCGAGCTGCTGCGCGGCTGGCCGGTCGGCGACGACGGCGAGCCGACGACGCGCGACGAGCGCGGCGCCGCCGCCGTCCGCGAGCTGAAGGCGCTGCTCTCGGAGCTGTCCTACTTGCGCACGCTCGACCGCGACGTGCAGGCCGCCCTCGCCGAGGGCGCCGGAGCGGAGGTTTAGGTGGCCCGCATCGTCGGCATCGACCTCGGAACGACGAACAGCCTGGTCGCGGTGATGCGCGGCGACAAGCCGGAGATCATCGCGGACCGCAGCGGCGCGCGCCTGCTGCCGTCGGCCGTGTCGCTGCTTCCCGACGGCACGTTCCTGGTCGGCGAGGCCGCGCGACGCCGCGCCGCGCTGCACCCGCGCAGCTCGATCCTGTCGGTGAAGCGCTTCATGGGCGTCGGGCTCGAGCACGTCGACGCGAACGACCGCGAGCGCGTGCGCTTCGCCGAGGGCGAGGGCGCGCTGCGCATCGTGCTCGAAGACGGCGCCGGCGGCACGCAGCAGCTCACGCCGCCCGAGATCTCCGCGCTGATCCTGCGCGAGCTCCGCCGTCGCGCGGAGGCCGCGCTCGGCGAGGAGGTCACGCGCGCCGTGATCACCGTGCCGGCGTACTTCAACGACAGCCAGCGTCAGGCGACGCGCGACGCGGGTCGCCTTGCCGGGCTCGACGTGCTGCGTCTCGTCAACGAGCCCACCGCCGCAGCGCTCGCCTACGGCCTCGACAAGACGGAGGAAGCGCTGGTCGCGGTCTTCGACCTCGGCGGCGGCACCTTCGACGTCTCGATCCTGCAGCTGCGCGCCGGGCTTTCCGAGGTGCTGGCGACCGGCGGCGACACGCGCCTCGGCGGCGACGACTTCGACGCGCGCCTCATCGCGATGCTGCAGGAGAACGTCGGCCTCGATCCGGCGCAGACGAGCGGCGACGACCTCGCGATCCTGCGCGACGCGGCCGAGCGCGCGAAGCGCATGCTGACCGAGAGCGACACCGTGCGCATCGAGCTCGCGCTGAGCGGCGGCACGCGGGTCGCGACGATCGAGCGCCCGGCGTTCGAGACCGCGACCGAGGACCTCGTCGAGCGCACGCTGGCCCGCTGCCGTCAAGCACTGAAGGACGCCGGCAAGGAGACCAGCGACATCGACCACGTCATCCTGGTCGGCGGCGCGACGCGCATCCCGCTCGTGCGACGCCGCGTCGAGCAGTTCTTCGGCAAGACCGCGCTCGCCGGGATCGATCCCGACGAGGTGGTCGCGCTCGGGGCCGCCGTGCAGGCGGGAATCCTCTCGGGCAGCTCGACCGACATGCTGCTGCTCGACGTCGTGCCGCTGTCGCTCGGCATCGAGACCATGGGCGGCGTCTTCACGCGGCTCATCGACCGCAACACGACGATCCCCGCGGCGGCGCGCGAGCAGTTCACCACCGCGGTCGACAACCAGACGCACGTCGAGGTGCACGTCCTGCAGGGCGAGCGCGAGCTCGCGAAGGACTGCCGCAGCCTCGCGCGCTTCCGCATCCCGATCGAGCCCGCGGCCGCGGGGCTGCCGCGGATCGAGGTCACCTTCCTGATCGACGCGAACGGCATCCTCTCCGTGTCGGCGCGCGACGTGCGCACCAACCGCGAGCACTCGATCGAGGTGAAGCCGAGCTACGGCCTCACCGAGGAAGAGATCGAGCGCATGCTCGAGGAGTCGTTCGACCTCGCGGAGGAGGACTTTGCGCAGCGTCAGCTCGTCGAAGCGCGCGTCGAGGCGGAATCGATCCTGCACGCGACCGACAAGGCCAAGCACCTGCACGCCCAGCTCCTGACCGACGAGGAGCGCGAGGCGATCGAGCGCGCGGCGAACGAGCTGCGCGAAGCCGTGCAGGGCACCGACTACAACCGCATCCGCGACCTGATCGAGGCGCTCAACCAGGCGGGCACGCCGTTCGCGCAGCGCATCATGGACGCGTCGATCAAGAGCGCGCTCGAGAGCAAGAGCGTCGCGGAGATCGCGCGATGAGCCACAAGGTGACGTTCCTGCCGATGAACGTGACCGTCGAGGTCGACGAGCGCGACTACCCCTACGGCGATCACGGCAAGCCGGGCTCGATCCTCGACATCGCGCTCGAACACGGCATTCCGCTGGAGCACAATTGCGGTGGCAACTGCGCGTGCACGACGTGCCACGTCATCGTTCGCGCAGGTGCGGAAAATCTCTCCGAGATGGAGGAGTGCGAGGAGGACAAGCTCGACCAGGCCCCCGGGCTGACGCCCTACTCGCGCCTCGGCTGCCAGGCCGTCGTCTCCGGCGACGTCACGGTGGAGATCCCGGAGTGAGGAAGGAGTCGTACCCATGGCGCTGATGCAGGTGAGCCGGCGCGTCGATTACGCGCTGCGCGCAGCGATCCACCTCGCCCGTCAGACCCCGGGACGCTCCCTCTCGGTCGCCGAGATCTCGCTGCAGGAAGCGATCCCGCGCAAGTTCCTCGAGAAGATCATCCAGGACCTGATCCACGCGGGCCTGGTCGTCTCCCGACGCGGCGCGCACGGCGGCTACGCGCTCGCGCGCGACCCGAGCGAGATCTCGTTCCGCGACGTCATGGAGGCGGTCGAAGGCCCGATCACGCTCAACGTGTGCGTCGGCGACCGCAACCTGTGCTCGGTGAGCCCGACCTGCGGCATGCACCACGTCTGGGCCGAGGGACAGCGTCGCCTGATCGAGCTGTTCGCGGCGACCAAGCTCTACGACCTCGCAGGCCCTGTGCATCACGCTGCAGCGGCAGGCGAAGCCTCGACGACGGGCGTCGCGACCACGACGAGCGACGCGAGCACGACCAGCGAGCCGAGCCCGCAGGTGCGCAGCGGCGCCACCCTCCCCGCGGGCAGCCGCGAATGACGCACTGACGCCATCAGGCGTCGAATAGCCCCGTGGACCCCCCGTCCAATGCGGGCATGGAATACTCTCCCTTGCCCCGTGAGGAGCACGGCTCCGATCTCCTCGAGCCCGACGTCATGACCCCGGAGCAGTTCTTCGGGCTGCTTCGTCGACGGTCCTGGCAGGACGGCGAGCGTCGGCTCATGGCGGCCGTGCTGCAGGACGGCATCGAGAACTTCCAGAAGTACGCGTTCGCGACCGATCCGCTCGGACGCGAGCTGTTCGACGTCGAGCGCGACTGGATCGAGTCGGACGACCACGCGCTGTTCTCCTTCACCACCGTGTGCGAGGTCCTCGACATCGATCCCGACTGCCTGCGCAGCGGGCTCCTGCGCTGGCTCGAGCAGCATCGCAACAATCCGGTCCGCATCGAGGCGCGTCACCTCGGCGACCCGCGGCGACGCGTGGAACGGACCCAGGTCGCAGCCGCAGGCTGACGCCGCGCTCGCCGCTGCCGGCCGCGGCGAAACGCGCTACAATCGACGGCGTCCGCAGGACGCCGTCGATGCCGGTCCACCACTATCCGCCGTGCCCGGGGTGCGGCGCCAAGCTCGTCCGCAAACCCGGCGGACGCTGCCCGAGCTGCGGCGCGGACGTCGCTCGGTTCGTCGCCGAGCAGCGTGATCGCGAGACGCGCATCGAGCAGGTGGTCGCGGTGATCTCGACGATCCTCGTCGTCAGCGTGCTGGTCTTCGGCGGCGGGCTCGGGCTCTTCGAGGGCGTCCTGATGTACGCCGCCGCCGGCGCCTTCGTCTGGTACCTCGCGAAGGGGACGTTCTGGAGCAGGCGCGCCGACGCGTCCCCCGGCGAGCCCGCCGAGTCGCGCGACCAGCCCGCGGAGTGACGCGTCACTCGCGCTCGTAGCGTGCGCCGAGCGCCCGCGGCGCGCGCGCCGCGCCCGGCGAGAGCAGCAGCACGAGCAGCGTGAGCACGTAGGGCAGCATCAGGAACGCCTGGTACGGGATCTCCAGCGCCGCCGCCTGGAACTGGAACTGCAGCGCGCTCGCGAGCCCGAACAGCGTCGCTCCGGCGAGCGCGCCCCACGCCGACCAGCGACCGAACACGACCACCGCGAGCGCGATGAAGCCGCGCCCCGCGGTGATCCCCTCGACGAAGGTGTTGGTCGCGGCGAGCGTCAGCGCCGCACCGCCGAGCCCGGCGAGCGCGCCGCCGACCGCGAGCGCCGCCGTCCGGTACGCGCGTACACGCAGCCCGAGGCTCGCCGCCGCGAGCGGATGGTCGCCGAGCGAGCGCAGCCGGAGACCGAGCCCGGTGTGCGCGAGCAACCACGCGAGCGCCGGCGTCGCGACGAGCCCGAGCAGCACGAGCGCGTGCTGCTGGGCGAGCACGGGTCCGAGCACGGGGATCTGATCGAGCAACGGGACGCCGACCGCGGGCAGCGTCGGCAGCACGAGCGCCGCGCCCGTCGCGCCGAGCAGCGCGCGGTAGAGCGCGCCGGTCGCACCGAGCGCGAGCAGGTTGATCGCCGCGCCGACGACGATCTGGTCCGCCGCGAGCCGGATCGCCGCGAGCGCGAACAGCAGCCCGAGCAGCATGCCGACCACCGCGGCGGCGACGCAGCCCCACAGGACGCTGCCGGTCGTCGCCGCGCACAGCGCCGCGGCGAACGCGCCGCCGAGCATCATCCCCTCGACGCCGATGTTGAGCACGCCCGTGCGCTCGACGAGCAGCTCGCCGAGCGCCGCGAGCAGGATCGGCGTGCCGAGCGCGAGCCCCGCCGCGAGGAACGCCTCAAGCAGCATCCGCGGCCTCCTCGGACGGCGCCTCGCCGGCGCGCGAGAGGACGAGACGGAGCGTGTCGAGCTTCAGCATCGCGATGACGAGCAGCGTCGCGCCCTGCACGGCCAGCACCAGCACCGACTCGACGCCCGCCGTGCGCTCCATCGCGGTCGCGCCCGCCGAGAGCGCCGCGAAGAAGAGCGCCGTCGCAACGACGCCCCCCGTGCGCAGACCGCCGAGCAGCGCGATCGCGATCGCCGTGTAGCCGTAGCCCGGCGAGATGCGCTCGTAGAGCCGTCCGGTGACGCCCGCGACCTCGATCGCGCCCGCGAGCCCGGCGAGCGCGCCGGAGAGCGCGAACGCGATCGCGAGGTCGCGCCGCACGGGGAAGCCGGCGAGCCGCGCCGCGGGCGCGTTCAACCCGGCCGCGCGCAGACGCAGACCGAGCGCGGTGCGTGACAAGAGCCAGCCGGCAGCGATGGTCGCGACGAGCGCGAGCGCGACGCCGAGGTGCAGCCGCGAGCCGACGATCGGACGCCAGAGCATCGCGCCCGCGACGAGCGGATCCGACTGCGGGTACTGCCTAGCCGCTTCCTGCAGCGGACCGTCGACCGCCCACGAGACGAGGTACAGCCCGATGAAGTTCAGGAGGATCGTCGTGATCACCTCGTTCACGCCGCGCGCGATGCGCAGCCCCGCAGCGACCACCGCCCACGCCGCGCCCGCGAGCGCACCGGCGAGCAGCACGAGGATCCAGCGTCCGGCTTCGGGTCCGGGCGCCGTGCCCACGACCGTCGCCGCGAGCGCGCCAACCAGGAACTGTCCCTCCGCGCCGATGTTCAGCACGCCGCTCTTGAAGGCGAGCATCACCGCGGCGCCCGTGAGGAGCAGCGGCGTCGCCTGCAGCAGCGTCGCGGTCAGGTTCGCCGTCGAACCGACGCTGCCCGTGAACAGCGCGCGCACGGCGAGCCACGGATCGGCGCCGCCGAGGTGCGCGAGCGCCGCCGCGCACCCGACCGCGACTCCGAGCGCGACCAGCGCCGACACGCCGACGCGCGCGACGAACGACGACACCCTGCTCAGGCCGCGACTCCGACGCCGGCCATGAGCCGGCCCACGTCCAGGCGCCGCAGCGGCGGCGCGAGCGGACCGGCGAGACGACCGCGGTAGAGCACGTACACGTCGCCGGCGAGCGCCTCGACCTCGTCGAGGTCGCACGAAAGCACGAGCACCGCAACGCCGCGCGCCGCGAGCTCGCGCAGCCGACGGTGCACGACGACGGTCGCGGCGAGATCGAGCCCACGCGTCGGGTTCGCCGCGACGACCGCGCGCAGGTTCTGTCGACCGAGCTCGCGCGCGAGGATCATGCGCTGCTGGTTGCCACCCGAGAGCGCGCCGGCCGGCAGCGTCGGATCGCCGGGGCGCACGCCGAACGTGGCGAGGCGCTGCGCGGCAGCCGCGATGATCGAGCGTCGCGGCAGCACGCCGCGCGGCGCGGCCGCACGCAGCTCGTCCTGCGCGAGCAGCAGGTTCTCCCAGAGCTCGAGGCTCGCGACGAGACCGTCGCGCGCGCGGTCGGGAGGAACCACCGCGAGGCCCGCGGCGCGCGCACTCGCCGCGCTCCGCACCTTCCGGCCGCACACCGAGACCTCGCCGCGCACGTCCGCGAGCTCCTCGGACGCGAGCCCTGCGAGCGCCGCGACCAGCTCCGTCTGCCCGTTCCCTTCGACCCCCGCGACGACCGCGATGCCGCCCGCGCGCACCTCGAGCGAGACGTCGTCGAGCACGGGGACACCGCGCCGGTCGCGCGCGGAGAGCCCCTGGACGCGCAGCACGACCTCGGCGTCGCGTGCGGGCGGCGGCACGTGCTCGCCGCCCGCGCGGCGCAGCGCCTCGGGCTCCTCGACCATCAGTGCGGCGAGCGCGTCCTCGTCGAAGCGCGACGCCGGACCGCTGCCCGACACGCGCCCGCGCCGCAGCACCGTCACGTGATCGGCGAGCGACAGCGCCTCGCGCAGCTTGTGGGTGACGATGATGATCGCCGTGCCGGCGGCGGCGAGCTCGCGCAGCAGCGCGAACAGCTCCTGCACCTCGTCGGGCGTCAGCACCGCGGTCGGCTCGTCGAGGATCAGGAGTCGCGTCGGCGCGACCAGCGCCTTCAGGATCTCGACCCGCTGCTGCTCGCCGACCGAGAGCTCCTCGACGACGCGCAGCGGGTTGCCGATGTCGAGACGGCGCGAGCGCGCGAGCTCCCGCACCTCGTCGGCGAGCCGCGCCGCGCGAAACGGTCCGACGTCGCCGCGGGCGAGCGCGACGTTCTCGGCGATGGTCATCGTCGGCACGAGCATGAAGTGCTGGTGCACCATCGAGATGCCGGCGGCGCGCGCCTGCTCCGGCGAGCGCCACACGACCTCGCGGCCGGCGAAGCGGATCGTCCCCGCGTCCGGCGCGTGCAGCCCGGCGACGACGTGCATCAGCGTCGACTTGCCGGCGCCGTTCTCGCCGAGCAGCGCGAGGATCGTTCCCGGGCCGCAGCGCAGATCGACGCCGTCGAGGGCCTGCACGGCTCCGAAGCGCTTGCGCACGCCCTCGATCTCGAGGAGGTACGCCGCGCTCACGTCGCGCTGTCCGGCTCGGCCGGCGGGTAGTGGCCCAGGACCCACGCACGCGCCGCTTCCCGCGACGTGATCTCGCCCTCGAGCTGGGCGTCGAAGGCCCGCTCGAGGATCTCGCGGAAGCGCGGCCCGGGACGGTGGCCGAGCTCGATCAGGTCGCGGCCGCGCAGCAGCGGATCGGGAAGACGTGCTTCGCGCGCGAGCTCCGCCTGCTTGGCGCGGCAGAACTCGTACGCTTCGAGGTTGCCCGAGGCCGACAGCGCATCGATGCGCACGAGCTCGAGCAGGTCGTCGATGTGCTCCTGCGCGAGGAAGCGCTTGAGCTTCGCGACACGCATCGCGGGCGCCTGCACGTGGTGCAGGTGCTGCTCGACCAGGATCGCGGCGCGCTCGGCGGTGTCGCGGCTGCGACGCAGACGCTGCACGATGTCGAGCGTCATCTCGGCGCCCTTCTCGCAGTGCCCGTAGAACGTGATGCGGCCGTCGTCGCGACGCTCGGCGCAGAGCGGCTTCGCGACGTCGTGCAGCAGCACCGCGAGCGCGAGCGCCTCGCCGTGCTGCGGCCCGAGCTTCTCGAGGCACAGCATGGTGTGCGTGAAGACGTCTCCTTCGGGGTGATGATCCGCCGACTGCGCGACGCCGCGCATCGCCTCGACCTCGGGGATCAACACGCCGAGCAACCCCGACGCGGACATCAGCTCGAAGCCGCGCCGCGCGCGTCCCTCGGTGAGGATCTTGACGATCTCCTCGCCGATCCGCTCCCACGCGATGCCGACGATGGTCGGCGCGAGCTTGCAGATCGCCTGCCAGGTCGCGTCCTCGATGCGCCAGTCGAAGCGGGCCGCGAAGCGGATCGCGCGCAGCAGGCGCAGGCGGTCCTCGTCGAAGCGCGCGTACGGATCGCCGATCGCGCGGATCACGCCGGCCTCGAGATCCGCGAGCCCGCCGACGTGGTCGCGCACCTCGAGCGTCTCCGGGTCGAGGAACATGCCGTTCACCGTGAAGTCGCGGCGCTCGGCGTCGGCGCGCTCGTCGGCGAAGTGCACGGTGGCGGGATGGCGGTGGTCGAGGTAGGCGCCGTCGCGGCGGAAGGTCGCGACCTGGAGGTGCTGGCCGCTCTCGATCACCAGCACGACGCCGAACTGCACCCCGACCGGCACCGTGCGGCGGAACAGACGCTGCACCTGCTCCGCGGTCGCCGAGGTCGCGACGTCGTAGTCGGCCGGCTCGCGCCCGAGCAGCAGGTCGCGCACGCAGCCGCCCGCGAGCACCGCCTCGTGGCCCGCGTCGCGCAGCTTGCGCACGACGCGCGCCGCGACGTCGAACAGGCGCCGCGCCTCGGGATCGCTTGGCGGAACGGCCTTCTTCGCCGTCGCTCGCTGCACCCGCGGATCGTCGCACGCGCCAATCAGGGACGCAATTTTCACGTTCCCGTCGCGGCGTTCTCTCGCGCTCGCCCGAGCGCGACGCGACGGCTAAGCTCACCGGGTGGAGTCAAGCAGCACGGATCTCGGCGTTCGCTTCGACCCGCTCGTCGCCGGCTGGTTCGCCGACACCTTCTCCGGCCCGACGCCGCCGCAGCAAGCCGGCTGGCGCGAGATCGCCGCAGGGCGCGACGTCCTGATCGCCGCGCCCACGGGCTCGGGCAAGACGCTCGCGGCCTTCCTCTGGGCGATCGACGAGCTGGTGTGTGAAGCGCGCGAGGGTCGTCTCGCCGACGCGACCGCGGTGATCTACGTCTCGCCGCTGAAGGCGCTCGGCAACGACATCGAGAAGAACCTCGCGGTGCCGCTCGCGGCGATCCGCGAGCGCGCGCGCGAGGCCGGCGTCGACCTGCAAGACATCCGCGTCGCGGTGCGCACGGGCGACACGCCCGCCTCGCATCGTCAGGCGATGCTCAAGCACCCGCCGCACGTGCTGATCACGACGCCCGAGTCGCTCTACATCCTGCTCACCGCCGAGAAGAGCCGCGAGATGCTGCGCTCGGCGCGCACGGTGATCGTCGACGAGATCCACGCCGTCGCGGGTGACAAGCGTGGCGCGCATCTGGCATTGACGCTCGCGCGGCTCGACGCGCTCGTCGGTCGCCGCCTGCAGCGCGTCGGTCTCTCCGCGACGCAGAAGCCGATCGAGGAGGTCGCGCGCCTGCTGGTCGGCAACGACCGCATCGCCGAGGACGGCACGCCGGATTGCGCGATCATCGACACCGGCCACGCGCGCGCGATGGAGCTCTCGATCGAGACCACCGACCTCGAGCTCGGCCCGATCGCGAGCCACGAGCTGCGCGCCGCGGTCTACGATCGCGTCGTCGAGCTGGTGAACGCGCACCGCACGACCATCGTGTTCGTCAACACGCGTCGCCTGGTCGAGCGCGTCGCGCACGCGCTCGGCGAGCGGCTCGGCGCCGAGCGCGTCGTCGCGCACCACGGCAGCCTGTCGCGCCGCATCCGCCTCGAGGCCGAGCAGAAGCTCAAGACCGGTCAGGTGCCGGTCGTGGTCGCGACCGCGTCGCTCGAACTCGGCATCGACGTCGGGCACGTCGACCTCGTCTGCCACCTCGGCGCGCCGCGCGCGCTCGCGACGCTGCTGCAGCGCGTGGGTCGCTCGGGGCACTGGCTCGGCAGCGTGCCGAAGGGCGTCTTCTTCCCGCTGACGCGCGACGAGCTCGTGCAGACCGCGGCCGCGGTGCGCGCGATCCGTCAGGGCGAGCTCGATCGCGTCGTGCTGCCGCGCGCGCCGCTCGACATCCTGGCGCAGCAGATGGTCGCGACGGCGGCGTCGGGCGAGATCGGCACCGAAGCGCTGTGGGAGCTCGTGCGCAGCGCCTACCCCTACCGGGAGCTCTCGCGGCGCGACTTCGACGACGTCCTGGAGATGCTCGCCGAAGGTGTCGCGACGCGGCGCGGTCGGCGCACCGCGTGGCTGCACCTCGACCGCGTCAACGGTCGCGTGCGCGCGCGACGCGGCGCGCGGCTCGCGGCGATCACCAGCGGCGGCGCCATCCCCGAGACCGCCGACTACGACGTCATCGAGGAGCCGACGGAGGCCAAGGTCGGCAAGGTCAACGAGGACTTCGCCGTCGAGAGCATGCGCGGCGACATCTTCCTGCTCGGCAACCACTCGTGGCGCATCCGTCGCGTCGAGCTCGGAAGGGTGCGCGTCGAGGATGCCGGACAGGCGCCGCCGACGATTCCGTTCTGGCTCGGCGAGGCGCCGGCGCGCACGCGGGAGCTGTCGCAGGCGGTCTCCGAGCTGCGTCAAGCAATCGCCGATCGTCTGCACGATCGCGACGCCGCGATCGCGTTCCTGATGGACGAGTGCGGCATGGACCTCGGCGGCGCGACCCAGCTCGTCAACTACGTCGAGAGCACCGTCGCGATGCTCGGCACGGTACCGACCTGCGAGCGCATCGTCGCCGAGCGCTTCTTCGACGAGAGCGGCGGCATGCAGCTCGTCGTGCACGCACCGTTCGGCGGCGCGATCAACCGCGCCTTCGGCCTCGCGCTGCGCAAGTCGTTCTGCCTCGGCTTCGACTTCGAGCTGCAGGCGGCCGCGACCGACGACGGCATCGTGCTCTCGCTCGGCGAGCAGCACAGCTTCCCCCTCGACAGCGTGTTCGGGATGGTGCGGCTCGACACCCTCGAGAAGAACCTCGTCCAGGCGGTGCTCGCCGCGCCGATGTTCGGCACGCGCTGGCGCTGGAATGCGAGCCGCGCGCTCGCGCTGCTGCGCCACCAAGGCGGCAAGCGCGTGCCGATGAACATCCAGCGCATGCGCGCCGAGGATCTGCTGGCCGCGGTCTTCCCCGCGCAGCTCGGCTGCGGCGACAACCGCACGGGCCCGATCGAGCCGGTCGACCACCCGCTGGTCAACGAGACGCTCGCCAACTGCCTGCACGAGGCGATGGACATCGACGGCCTGCGCGAGGTGCTGCGCAAGATCGACAGCGGCGAGATCCGCACCGTCGCCGTCGAGACGGCAGCGCCGTCGCCGATGGCGCACGAGCTGCTGAACGCGTACCCGTACGCCTTCCTCGACGACGCGCCGCTCGAGGAGCGGCGTGCACGCGCCGTCAACCTGCGCCGCACCGACGCGAGCCTCGCGCAGGGCATCGGCGCGCTCGACCAGGCCGCGATCGACGAGGTGCGCGAGCAGGCCTGGCCGGACGTGCGCGACGCCGACGAGCTGCACGACGCGCTCCTCGGCTTCGTCTGGCTGCCGCTCAAAGACATCGGCCCGTGGCAGGAGTGGCTCGACGAGCTCGTCGCCACGCGCCGCGCCGCCGTCGCGCGCTGGACCGCGCCCGACGGCAGCGAGCACGCGTCGGTGGTTCCCGCCGAGCGCAGCCTGCTCGCGCGCGCGGCGCTGCCGTCGCTGCGCTTCGACACGCCGCTCGAGGCGCCGCCCGGCTCGCCCGTCCCCGAGCACGAGGAGGCCGCGCTCGACGCGGTGGTGCGCGGCTGGCTCGCGTGCGTCGGGCCGATCTCGACGGCGGAGCTCGCGCAGCGTCTCGGGCTGCGCCCGACGACGGTCGAGGCGGCGCTCATCCGCTGCGAGAACGACGGCGTCGCGCTGCGCGGCCGCTTCACGCCGAGCACTCCCGAGGAGGAGTGGTGCGATCGTCGCCTGCTGGCGCGCATTCATCGCTTGACGATCGGTCGGCTGCGGCGCGAGATCGAGCCGGTCTCGGTCGCCGACTTCATGCGCTTCCTGCTGCGCTGGCAGCACGTCGCGCCCGGCACGCAGCTGCACGGCCGCGACGGCCTCGCGACCATCATCGCGCAGCTGCACGGCCTCGAGCTGCCGGCGCCGGCGTGGGAGCGCAGCGTGTTTCCCGCCCGCGTCGCGAGCTACACGCCGAGCCTGCTCGACGATCTGTGCTTCTCGGGTGTGGCGGCGTGGGGTCGCTTCTCGCCCCCCGCGGTCGAGCCGGCGACGACGCCGCTGCGCCGGCGGCGCACCGCCCCGACGCGCAACGCGCCGCTCGCGGTCGCGCTGCGCGACGCGCTGCCGCTGCTGCTCGACGCGGCGGCGCTGCGTGCTGGCGAAGCGCTGCACGCCAACGGCGGGGGCGCGACCCAGCGCTTGACGCGCGCCGCGCGCGACGTGCTCGACGTCCTCACGCGGCAGGGCGCGTCGTTCCTCGGCGACGTCGCGCGCGCGACCGGCCTCTTGCCCTCGGCCGCCGAAGAGGCTCTCTGGGAGCTCGTCGCGCGCGGTCTCGTCACCGGCGACGGCTTCGCCGGGCTGCGGACGCTGCTCACGCCGGACGAGAAGCGGCGACCCGAGCGGCGGCTGCGCGCGCTGCGCGGCGGTCGCGCGTCGGCGCGCTCGCTGCCGGTCGGACGCTGGGCGCTGCTGCGTCCGCGCGACGCGATCCTCGCCGACACCTCCGCGACCGCCGACGCGCGCTCGGCGCGTGCGTCGCGCGACGCGCAGTGGGAGCGCAAGGTCGAGGAGACCAGCGAAGCGATGGCCCGCGTGCTCCTGCGACGCTACGGCGTCCTGCTGCGCGAGCTGACCGCGCGCGAGGCGCTCGCCCCGCCCTGGCGCTACCTGCTCGTCGCGCTGCGACGCATGGAGGCGCGCGGCGAGGTGCGCGGCGGACGCTTCGTCTCCGGGCTCGTCGGCGAGCAGTTCGCGCTGCCCGAGGCGGTCGAGGCGCTGCGCGCGACGCGACGCCTCGCCGACGACGGCGAGCCGGTCCTGATCGGCTCCGGCGACCCGCTCAACCTCGTCGGCATCCTGACGCCGGGGGCGCGCATTCCCGCGACGAGCGGTCAGGTGATCGCGTTTCAGCGCGGCGTGCCGGTCGAGGTGGGCGAGCTCGGCGCGGTGCGCAGCCGGCTGCAGAGCCACGCGCAGGGCGCTTGAGCGGATGTTCAGCGACCGCTTCCTGCGTGCTTGACGGCGCTCGACGCTGCGCGCTCACGCCGCCTGTCGGCCGCGGGCGCAGTAGTAGAGCCCGATCGCGAGCACCGGGATGCACACCCACTGCGCGGGCGTGAGCCCGCCGTAGGTCGCGTCGCGCACGCGCAGGAAGTCGAGCGCGAAGCGCACCGGCGCGTACGTCGTCGCGACCAGCGCGATCACCCAGCCGTCGTAGCGGCGACGCTGCGTCGTCCACTGCAGGATCGCGAAGATCACGATGGTGTAGATCAGCTCGTAGAGACCGAGGTCGTGGCGCATCACGCCGTCGATCTCGACGCCGAGCGGCGACGAGGTCGCGACGCCGGGATGGTCGTGCACCGAGAAGCAGGCGAGACGTCCGAACAGCCAGCCGCCCGTGAAGCCGTAGAGCGTGCACTCCATGCCGCGCAGCACCGGGATGCCGGCGCGGCGGAACGCGAGCCAGGCCGCGAGGCCGCCGCACAGCACGCCGCCGAACGACGAGTAGTCGCTGCGGAAGTCGAGGAGAACTCCCGGGTCGAAGAAGTCCTCCGGACGGTAGAGCGCGACGTCGAGCACGTGCGAGCCGACGAAGCCGACCACCAGCATCCAGCCGACGGCGCCGAAGACGTCGTCCCACGGCAGCCCCGTCGCGAGCGACCAGCGTCGCATGAGGTGGATGCCGAACAGCACGCCGAGCGAGACCAGCGGTCCGAACGACGCGATGCGGAGCGGCCCGACGCGCAGCATCCCGAGCTCGTACGCGCCGAGCACGTAGTTGCGCACCAGCAGGGCGGCGAACAGCACGGCGAACAGCGTGAGCCAGAGCGTCGTGACGAGCCGGCCGCGGGCGTCCGACGTCACGGCGGGCTCGGGCGCGCGGTTCGTGTCCTGGCGGCTTCGGCGTGCGGTCGCGATGGTGCCCTCCGAGGGCTGCATTCTATGCCGTGCGGCGAACGGTTGCACCGCGCCAACCAAGGCGAAGCAGCGCGCGCTTTGCTACCCCCGCTGGCCATGCACCCTCGCTCCCTGCCGAGCGTCGACGCATTGCTCGCGCACCCGCAAGCGCTGGCGCTGCGCGAGCGCTTTGCGCGTCCGCTGCTGGTCGAAGCGGTGCGGCGCGTGCTCGACGACGCCCGGCGCGCGGCGCGCGACGGGGAGCGCTTTGGTGCGAAACGTTCCGACGCCGCCGCGCGCGCGACCGACGAGGCGTCGCCCGACGCGATCCTGCGCCGTGCGGAAGCGTGGCTCGACGCGGCCGCCGCGGGACGCCTGCCGCGGGTGATCAACGCGACCGGAGTCGTCCTGCACACGAACCTCGGGCGCGCGCCGCTCGGACCGCGCGTCGTGGACGCAATTGCCGCCGCGGCGGCCGATCCGGTTGCGCTCGAGTTCGACCTCGCGAGCGGCGAGCGCGGCGAGCGCGACCGGCACGTGCAGGACGCGCTGTGCGCGCTGACCGGAGCCGAGGCGGCGCTGGTGGTGAACAACAACGCCGCGGCCCTCCTGCTCGCGCTCGACACCCTCGCCGCGCGGCGCGAGGTGGTCGTGTCGCGCGGCGAGCTGATCGAGATCGGCGGCTCGTTCCGCCTGCCGGACGTGCTGCGCAAGAGCGGCGCGATCCTGCGCGAGGTCGGCACCACGAACCGGACGCGGCTCGAGGACTACGCCGCGGCGATCAACCGGCGCACGGCGCTCGTGCTACGCGCGCACCCGAGCAACTACCGCATCACCGGCTTCACCGAGCAGCCGAAGCTGCGCGACCTCGCCGCGCTCGCGCACGAGCGCGGCGTCGCCCTGATCGAGGACCTCGGCAGCGGCGCGCTGCTCGACCTCGAAGCCTTCGGGCTGCCGCACGAGCCGACGCCGCGCGAGTCGCTCGCGGCCGGCGCGGATCTGGTCAGCTTCAGCGGCGACAAGCTGCTCGGCGGACCGCAGGCCGGGATCCTCGTCGGACGCGCGTCGTTGATCGAGAAGCTGCAGCGCAACCCGCTCAAGCGCGCGCTGCGCGTCGACAAGCTGACGCTCGCCGGTCTCGCCGCAACGCTCGCGCTCTACCGCGCGGCGCCGGATCTCTCGTCCGAGCTGCCGGTGCTCGCCCTGCTGCGCCGCGATCCTGCGACGCTGCAGCGGCTCGCGCACGAGGCGTGCGCGCGTCTGCGCGCGGCCCTCCCCGCGGGCTTCTCGTGCGAGGTGGTCGCGTCGCAGGCCGAGGTCGGCAGCGGCGCGCAGCCGACGCTCGCGCTGCCGAGCTACGCGGTCGCGGTCACTCACGAATCGTGGAGCGAGGAGCGTGTCGCGCGCTGGTTCCGCGACGCGAAGCCCGCGATCGTCGGCCGCATCACGCGTGGGCAGGTGCTGCTCGACGTGCGTGCGGTGCGCGATCCGGCGGACCTCGTTCCGCACCACGAGCAGGTGTCGGCATGACGACGCTCGCGACGAAGACGGCGCACGGCGCCGCGATCCTCGGCACCGCGGGACACATCGACCACGGCAAGACGGCGCTGATCCGCGCGCTCACCGGTCAGGACACCGATCGCCTGAAGGAGGAGAAGGAGCGCGGCATCTCGATCGAGCTCGGCTTCGCCTTCTACGAGATCGACGGCCGGCGCTACGGCGTCGTCGACGTGCCGGGGCACGACCGCTTCCTCCGCAACATGCTCGCCGGCGCGCACGGCATCGACCTCGTGCTGCTCGTCGTCGCCGCGGACGACGGCGTCATGCCGCAGACCGAGGAGCACTTCGACATCGTGCACCTGCTCGGCGCGCGGCGCGCGATCTTCGTCATCACCAAGATCGACCTGGTCGACGAGCGTCGCGTGGCCGAGGTGCGCTCGGAGATCGAGGTGCTGGCCGCCGGGACGGCGTACGAGTCGGCGCCGGTGTGCGCGGTGTCGAGCGTCACCGGCGCGGGACTCGACGAGCTCCGCGCGGCGATCGTCGAGCAGATCGCGACGCTGCCGCCGCGCGATCCGTCCGGCTGGTTCCGGATGCCGATCGATCGCGCGTTCGTGATCCACGGCCACGGTCTCGTCGTGACCGGAACGGCCGTCTCGGGCGTGGTGCGCGAGGGCGACCCGCTCGCGCTGCGTCCGGGCGACGTCACGACCCGCGCACGCACGATCCAGGTGCACGGCGAAACGGTGACGCAAGCGGGCGCGGGACAGCGCGTCGCGGTGAACCTCGGCGGGCTCGATCGCAACGCTGCGCGCCGCGGGCTCGTACTCTCAGACCCGCGCGTCGAGTTTCCGACCGATCGCTTCGACTGCTGGCTCGAGGTGCGTCCCGGAGCGAAGCGTCCGCTGCGCTCGTTCGATCGCGTCCGCGTCTACGTCGGCACGGCGGAGACGATGGGCCGCGTCATCGTGCTCGGCGCGCAAGAGCTCGCACCGAAGTCGCACGGCCATTGCCAGATCGTCGTCGACGAGGAGCTCATGGTCGCGAACGGCGACCGCTTCATCCTGCGCAGCGAGAACGCGACGCGCACGACCGGCGGCGGCGAGGTGCTGCACCCGTTCGCGACGCGCCACCGCACGGTCGACGACGCGCTGCTCGCCCGGCTCGCGCGCCTCCGCGAGCCCGCGCTGCAGCCGCGCATCCACGCGTTCCTCGAACTGCTCCACGAGTTCGCGGCACCGGTCGGCTACGTCGCGCAGGCGATGAACCGCACCGACGCCGACGTGCGTCGCGCGGCCGCGGGCCTTCCGGAGATCGTGCCGCTACCCGAGGCGAACGATCCGCAGGCCTACACGACGCGCGACAAGTGGCGTCAGCTCGCGGCGCTGGTCGCGGAGGTGCTGCGCCACTACCACCGCGTGCACCCGCTGGAGTCCGGCATGGAGGCCGAGGCGTTGCGCTCGCGGCTGCGCGTGCCGGTGCCGCCGCGGCTCTTCCGGCCCGTGCTCGAGCGGCTCGAGGCGGAGGGTGTGCTGGTCCGCGAGCAGGCGCTCGTCCGGCTGCCGACGCACAAGGTCGAGCTCGCGCAGGACGACGCCGACGTCGCGACGCGCGTCGCGCGCGCGCTCGAGAGCGGCGGCTTCACCCCGCCGGACGTCAAGCAAATCCAGAAGGATCTCGACCTGACCTACTCGCGGCTGCTCGAGGTGCTGCGCGTCCTCGAGCGTCAGGGCCGCGTGGTCCGCGTCGGGCCGGACCTGTGGTACGCGAGCGCGGCGCTCGAGCAGGCGCGCGTCAAGCTGCGCGAGTTCCTCGCGAGCCGTCCGGAGATCACCGTCGCCGAATACAGGACGCTGCTCGGCGCGAGCCGCAAGTACGCGCTCGCGCTACTCGAGTACTTCGACAGCATCGCGCTCACGATTCGCGTCGGCGACGCGCGCAAGCTGCGGCGGCCAGCGTAGCCGCGCGCGTCGAGCGCGATCACGCGCGCGCCGGCACCGACGTCGCACGCGCGAACACCTGCAGCGTGCGCACGTCAGCACCCCGCGTCGCCCGCCGCTCAGTGCGCGCCGTGCGCCATCGCCGGGGACGTCGCGCCCGGGCTCGGCTCGGGAATCGACTTGGCGATACGCTCGACCGCCGCCTCGTCGATCGTCAAGTTCGCCTTCTGCTTGAGCTCCTCGTAGTACTCCTTGGTGCGCCCCTGCACCGCCTCGTTGCGCAGCGTCGCGCGAATTTGCTCCTTGACCTGATCGAACGGCTTCTGCTCGCCTTCGCGACGCTCCTCGAGCTGGATGATGTGGTAGCCGTACGGCGTCTTGACGACCTCGCTGATCTCGCCAGGCGTCTGGAGCGCGAACGCGGCGGCCTCGAACTCGGGCACCATGCGTCCGTGACCGAAGAAGCCGAGGTCACCACCCTTGCGCGCCGACGCCGTGTCGACGGAGTTCGCCTTCGCGATCTCGGGGAACTTGCTCGGATCCTTCTTGACCTCTTCGAGCAGCTCCTTCGCCTTGGCTTCGTCCTTGACGAGGATGTGTCGAGCCTTGATCGTCGTCGTCGAGTAACGCTCGGGGTGCGCATCGTAGTACGCCTGCACCTGCTCGTCGGTGATCGGCGGCGCGTCCTGCAGCTTGCGCACGACGCGCTGGATCACGAGACGGCGGCGCAGATCGTTCACCTGGCGCTCGATGTCGGGGTCGTCGGCGAAGCCCTGCTGGACGCCCTCGTCGAAGAGCAGCTCGTTCAGGACGTAGTTCTCGACGAAGCGCTTGCGCGCCTCGGCGTCCATCATCGTGCGCGACCGGTGCGGCAGGCGTTGTAGCTCGGCGGTCAGCTCCTCGGCGGTCATGACCTTGCCGCCGTAGCGCGCGACGACCTCACCGCTCTCGCTCTTCGCCGTGTTCGACTTCGCTGCTGCGGAGCCCGATGTCGCGGACGTCTGCTTCGCAGTGTCCGGGGCGCTGGTCGAGGCTGCGGCAACCGGAGTCTCGTCGCGCGGTGCTCCGCGCTCGCAGCCGCCGAGCACGAAGCCCGCAATCAGTCCCAAGCACAGAGAGAGTCTCGCGATCATCCCGCAAGAATGACAAGAAACGATGCGGCTTCCAACGTTGGAATCGCATGCGCGCGGCGTGAGGAATTGACGCCGCGCAACCCTCTCCGCTAAACCTGCCCGCGGCCGGGTTCTCCGCCGCGGTCCTCATCGCGCCGGCCCTCGTACGCGATGCGCTTTCCGAGCGAACAACGGTTCCTCAAGTACTGCGTCAGCAAGCGGCGTACGTACCTGAAGCAGCTGTTCGAGCGGCGCCACGCACGCGGGTTCTTCGACCTCTGGCACGCGGAGCTGCGCCTGTCAGAGAGCCGCTTCGAGATCGACGGCCTGTCGAGCGAGCAGACGACGCACCTCGGCTCGCAGATGCGCTGGCTGCTGTTGCAAGACCTGCACCAGGTGGTCCGCATGGTCGTGCCGGACTTCCCGCCGGCGCCGCCGAGCGTGCTCGCCGCGCTGCCGGGCGCGCTGCACCAGGTGCGCGTGTCGCGCTCGATGCTGATCGCGGGCGAAGAGGGAGTCGGCAAGGAGCAGCTCGCGATCCTGCTGCACGTCCTCGCGGGGCGACCCGGTGCGCTCGTGCGGCTCGCGAGCGCGGAGCTCGGCCACGCCGGCAGCTCGCCGACGCGTCAGCTCATGCCCGAGCGCGGCACGGTGTTCATCGGCCAGCTCGAGCAGATCCGCGAATCCGCACAAGAAGAGCTGCTTTCGTTCCTCAACGGCGAAGCGCGGCGGCGCGATCTGCTGTTCATCGTCGCGACCTCGGCCGAGCCGCGCGAGCTGACGAACAAGCACGGCGTGCGTCGCGACCTGCTCGTGCGAGTCAGCCAGACGGAGGTCCGCCTGCCGCCGCTGCGCTCGCGGCCGCGCGACGCGGAGATGTTCATCGGGGACGTGCTCTACGACCTCTTGCGCGTCCCCGCGGAGCGCCTGCCCGAGCTGCGCACCGAGGCGCGCGAGCTCGCCGAAACGTGGCGCAGTGAGCTCGTCGACCCCGACAAGGAAGGCTACGACTACTTCGCCGAAGCGCTGTCGTTCGTCATGTGGCGAGAGCGCAAGGCGCTCGCCTCCGAGATGCTGGCGCAGCCGTGGTGCCGCGAGCTCGCGCGCCAGAGCTTCCCCGGCAACTACGCGGAGCTACGCGAGCGCGTCGCGGCGCACTTCGATCGCGACGACGAGCGCAGCGGGCTGCGCTCCGTCGACACGTACGGCGCGTCGCAAGCGAGCGAGCGCGTGCGCACCGAGCCCGCGCGGACGCCCGCCGAGCCCGCGCCGCGTGCCGCCGAGCGCACGGTTCCGACCAACCTGAGCCGCGACCAGCTCCTGCGCGAGTACTACATCGCGCTGCTGCGCGAGGAGCGCGGCGACCTGCGTCGCGTCGCGCTGCGCGCCGGACGCAGGCTACGCAGCCTGCACGCCGAGCTCGCGCGCCTCGACATCCGTCCCAACAGCCTCACGCCGCACACGCTCCCTCCCACTTGATGATCGGACGCCGTCGCGCGCTCCCGACGCAACGAGATTTTCTGTTGCGCGAGGATGACGCTTGCGACACCATCCGCCGTTCGGGGATGTGGTACGTTCTGTCAGGCACGGTTTCCCCCACGGAAGGACACGGCGGCGATCGAGCGCCATCAGGTGAGCCGCTGATGCCAGTCGATCCGACCTCGAGGAGTCACCAGATGGACGATGTGTTGCGTCAGGCGGAAGCCTTGCTCCGCTTCTCCGGCGAAGTGGAAAACAGGATGGTCGAGAGCGGGCTCGGAGGAGTGAACGGCGTCATCGAGCGCTACATCCAGCTGCGACAGGCCCTCGATCGCCTGAGCCAGCGCGAGCTCGACTGGGCCAAGGGGGAAGTCGACCGGCTGATCGCGACGCTGACGGGCGTCGCCGAGCAGCTCGAGCAGCTTCGCGCGATCAAGCTCGCGATCGTCGACCAGCGCTGAGCGCGGTCGCGAGCGCGGCGCCGAGGAGCGTACCGCACGCGTCGAGCGCGACGTCGTACGGCGAGCCGACCCGGCTCGGCACCCAGGTCTGGTGCAGCTCGTCGACCGCCGCGTACGCCGTCCCGAGGGCGACGGCCGCGGCCGCCGTGGTCAGGGCGGCGCGCTCCGGGTGGTCGAGCGCGCGCACCAGCAGGATCGCGAGGATCGCGTACTCGGTGACGTGCGCGAGCTTGCGCACGAGCGCGTGCACCGCCTCCAGCGTCGCCGGTGATGCTCCGGGCAGCAGAAGCTCGAGGAGCGGCAGCAGGAAGCCGCCCGTCTGCTCGCCGCTGAAGTAGTCGCTCGACAAGAGCCAAATCAGCGACGCCCACGCGACGACCGGCAGCCAGCGCGACGCGACGTCGCTCGCCGCTGGTCGCGTCGCTGCGGTCGCTTCAGGCCGGGTCGCGCCGCGCGTCAGGGCTCGTTGCCGCTCCGCGCCGCGGCGGATGCGGTCTTCTGCGCCCGCTCGATCGCGAACGCGTACTGGAAGTGCTCGGGACGCAGGCTGCCCGGCACGCGGCGACCGTTGATGAAGAACGTCGGCGTCGACTCGACGCCGACCTTGGCGCCGATCGCGACGTCGGCCGCGACCTTGGCCGCCGCCGCCGGCGACGCGAGGCAGCGCTCGAACTCGCTCTGATCGAGACCGAGGCGCGCCGCGTAGCCGACCAGGCTCGGCCGGTCGAGCGCGCTCTGGTTCTCGAACAGCATCCGCGCGTACTCCTTGGCCTTCCCCTGCGACGCGGCGCACTCGTAGGCGGCCGCGGCCTCGCAGGCGTGCACGTGGCCTTCGGTCTTCACCTGTGGGTTGCAACGCGAGCTCAGCGGGAAGTTGCGGTGCACGACCGCGACCTTGCCCTCGGCGCGCGCAAGCACGGGTGCGAGGTCGGCGAAGGCGCGCGCGCACGCCGGGCACTCGAAGTCCGAGAACTCGACCAGGGTCACCGCGTCGGGATCCGCGGCCTCGTCGGGCTCGATGCCGAGGTCGACGACCGGCTGCGAGATGTACCAGGCATAGAAGCGCGGATCGCGCTCGCGGATCTCCTCGACCGTCACCGCGGCGGTCGCCGTGTCACGCGGCGCCTGCAGCAGGATCAGCGCGACGACGGCGGCCACCATCACGCCGCCCGCCGGCAGCCAGAACCGCGCCGGCGTCCAGCCCGGCGGCGCCGGCGCGCGCAGCATGCGCATCATCGCGAAGGCGACCCCGAAGAGCGCGACGTTCACGGCGTCCAGCGAGAGACAGAGCGGACACGCGACCCCGATGGCGACGGTCGAGACCACGAAGAAGTAGATCGAGATCACGAGCATCGCGGCGGTCACGGCCGCGAGCGTCGCGGCGGAGCGCGCGCGCGCCTCGCCGCGTCCCTTGGCGATCGACAGCGCGATCGCGCCGGTCACGAGGTAGCTCGCGAGCGCCCACCCGGCGACCGGGATTCCGAGCACCGTCGCGTACGAGCTCGTCAGGACGGCGTCGCACGACAGGCTGGCCGACAGGTCGCAAAAACTCGTGTAGCCACCCTGGCCAGCGGAGATCCGATGATGGATATAAAGCACCACCGCGCACAGCGCGGTGCCCAGAACCGAAAGGATGAGGGCGAGGGTGGGAAGGAATCCGAGTTCGGGCGCCGCCGAAGTGGCTGCCGTGGAGCGACGCGCCGTACCCATGTCGAACGACGATCCTAGCCACGCCCCCCCTGCAATTCAACGCGCTGCTTTCGCGTCGCTGCGTCGCGCGCTCGGCGTGCTGCTCGTGCTGCTCGCGTTCCTCGGGTTCCTGCTCCCGTCGCCGGCGCACGCGCAGAGCTTGCTGCGCAACGGCGCGTTCACCGACGGTGAGGGCGACAAGCCGGCCGGCTGGCAGACCGAGCAGTGGAGCCCCACCGCGGGCACGACCTTCGAGTGGAAGCGGACGCCGAGCGGGTTCGGCGTCGTCGTCGTGCGCAACCCGACGCCGAACGACGCGCGCTGGACGCAGAGCGTCCGCGTGCACCCCAACACCTGGTACCAGCTGTCGGGCTACGTGCGCGCCGTCGGCGTGACCGGCAGGGGCTTCGGCGCGAGCCTCGCGATCCTCGGCGGCTTCGAGCACAGCCGCGAGGTGAAGGGAGCAGACAGCGGCTGGCAGCCGGTGTCGATGTGGTTCAAGACCAAGCCCGACCAGAACCAGGTCACGGTCGCCTGCCGGCTCGGCAACTACGGACAGATCTCGTCGGGCGAGGCGTGGTGCACGGGCCTCGAGCTGGTCGCGATCGGGCGACCGCCGCTCAACGCGGACTTCGTCTACGGGCCGCTCGACGAGGCCACCACTCCCGTCGGCGTCCCCGCTGCGGTGGGCATCGTCGCGCTGCTCGCGCTCGCGCTCTGGCTCTACGGCAAGCTGCCGTCCGAGGTGACGCTCGGCGAGCGTCTCGCGCTGCACGGCGTGCTGATCGCCCTGCTCGTCGTCAAGCTGCTCGTCGCGCCGTACTTCATGTACCGCGTCGACATCTCGTCGTACTCGGCGTGGGCGATGAAGCTCGCGGCCGAAGGACCGGCGCGCTTCTACGCGCCCGGCTACTTCGCCGACTACCCGCCGGGCTACATGTACGTCCTCTGGGCGATCGGGCTCGTCGCCAACGCGCTGAACCTGTCGTGGCAGTCGGCGAGCTTCGTCGCGCTGCTCAAGGCGCCCGCGCTGCTCGCCGACCTCGCGGTCGCGCGTCTGCTCTTCGCGCGGCTGCGTCCCGGCGGACGTCGCCTCGCCTGGGTCGCGGCGCTGGGCTTCGCGCTCAACCCGGCGCTGCTCCTGAACTCGACCATCTGGGGGCAGACCGACTCCGTCCTCGCGCTGCTGACGCTGCTCGCCTTCCTCGCGCTCGGCGACCGTCGCTTCGAGCTCGCGTGGATTCTCGCGACGCTCGCGGTGCTGACCAAGCCGCAGGCGTTGCTCATCGTGCCGCTGCTCGTGCTCTGGCCGTGGGGCTGGTGGAAGAGCGGTCGTCCGCTGTCGGCGCTGCTGTGCATCGTCGCGACGGTCTACGTCGTCGCCGACCCGTTCCGCGGCGAGCGACCGTGGAGCTGGCTCGTCGAGCTCTACACCGGCACGACCGGCTACTACGCGGAGACCTCGGTCAACGCGATGAACCTCGCGGCGCTGCTCTTCGGCATGCGCCACAACGACGCAGAGGTCACGCTCGGCCTCACCGCGCAGACCTGGGGCTTCCTGATCGGCTTCGCCGTCGGCCTCGCGTTCCTGATTCCCTACCTCAAGCGGCGCAGCCGCTCGCTGCACGCGGCGCTGATCGCTTCCGCGACGCTGGTCGCGTTCATGTGCTTGACGCGCATGCACGAGCGCTACCTCTACCCGTTCTTCGTGTTCGCGGGTCTGCTCGGCGTGACCGGACGCGTCGGGGTGATCTACTGGGTGCTCTCGGCGCTGTTCTTCGCGAACCAGCTGCTCGTCTACCTCTACCAGCAGGACGCGAGCGCCGGACCGGTGTGGCTCTGGCGGACGATCGCCGTGCTCGGCGTGCTCGCGACCGTCGGCTGGTACGCGACGTATCGTCGCATCACCCGGCTCGGCGACGAGCCGCCCGGCGCGAGCGTGCTCGACGAGGACGACGATCGCTGGCGCGAGGCGGTCGAGGCGTCGCGTGCGGCGGCGACGGCGCCGCGCCCTGCCGCGTCAGCGCCGGCTACAGCCGCGACCGCCGACGACGCCCCGATGCCCGCGTGGACCTGGCGCGAGATCGGCTTCCTCGTCGTGCTGACCGCGATCTCGCTCGGCCTGCGCGTCTGGGAGATCGACAAGCCGACGGAGCTCGTCTTCGACGAGATCTACTTCGTCGAGCAGGGGCGGAACTACCTGCAGGGCAAGGACTTCATGGATCCGCACCCGCCGCTCGCGAAGCTCACGATCGGCCTCGGGATCCTCACCTTCGGCGACACACCGACCGGCTGGCGGCTCATGAACGCCTTCGTCGGCACGGCGCTGGTGCCGCTGATGTACCTGCTCGCGCGCCTGCTCTTCCGGCGCCGCGTCGCGGCCGGCTTCGCCGCGTTCTTCGTCGCGACCGACGGCTTGTGTCTCGTCGACTCACGCATCGCGGTGATCGACATCCACTACATCACGTGGGGTGTCGCCGCGTACGTGGCGACGGTGTGGCTCGTGCGTCGTCGGCAGTTCCACAACGCGTGGTGGCTGCTCTTGACGGGGACGCTGATCGGGCTGTCGGTGGCAGCGAAGCTCTACATCCCGTTCTTCAGCTTCCTGCTGATCCTCGGGACGCTGTTCGTCACCGCGCGCAACTTCGCGCGTGAGCGCGGCGTCGCTCCGTTCCGCTACGCGCTGTGGCCGGTGTTCGTCGTCGGGGCGACGGCGAGCGTCGTCTACGTCGCGTCCTACGCCCCGCACTTCCTCTGGGGCTGGTGGCACTCGCCGCTCGACCTCGTCAAGTACATCGTGATCAAGGTCCCCGAGTACCAGGCGGCGGTGTACGACGCGACGCACCCGTACAGCTCGAAGTGGTGGACGTGGCCGCTGCTGCTGCGTCCCGTCTGGTACTACTGGAAGGACCCGGCGCCGGAGCCCGGGACCGTCGTCGGCATCTGGGGCTCGGGCAATCCGCCGGTGTGGTGGGCGGCGCTGCCGGCGCTGATCCTCGCCGCGTACTACGCGATCCGCGAGCGACGGCTCGCGCTGGTCTTCGTCGTCGCGGGCTGGGTGATCCACCTCGCGCCGTGGGTCGGCATCGGACGCACGCTGTTCCTCTACCACTACATGGCGTCGCTGCTGTTCGCATTCCTCGCGCTCGCCTGGATGCTCGACCGCCTGTGGCACGGCGAAGGCAGCGCGGTCGAGCGCGGCATCGTCGGCGCGGCGCTGCTCGGCAGCATCTTGCCGGTCGCGATGGCGACGACCGGTGGCTGGGGTCCGGTGCTGTTCGTCGCGCTGCTGCTCGGCTACGAGGGCATGCTGTTCTCGTCCAAGCGCGACCAGACCCGCATCGGGCGCCTCGCGGTCGTTCTGTACTGCGTCGCGATCGTCGCGGTGGCGATCTACTTCCTGCCGATCTGGCTCGGCACGCCGCTCAGCAAGCGCGCGTGGGAAGCCCGCATGTGGATCTCCGGCTCAAAGCTCGGGAACTGGATATGACGCGACTTCGTTCCCGCCGGATCGTGATCGTGCCGAGGCTGCTCGGAGCCCTCCTTGCGCTCGCGCTCGTCGGCGTCGCCGAGGCGTCGACCGAGCTCGTCAAGAACGGACTTCTCTCGCAGGGCCGCGACGGCAAGCCCGACCACTGGCGCAACGAGAGCTACGCGCCGACCGCGAGCAAGTTCTCCTGGACGGTCGACGAGACCGGCGTCGGCACGCTGCGCATCGACAGCGAGCACCCGAACGACGCGCGCTGGGTGCAGAACGTCCCGGTGTCGCCCTTGACCTGGTACCACGTGACCGGCTGGATCCGGGCGGAGAACGTCGGCACGCAGACGATGGGCGCCTACCTGTCCATCATGGACACGTTCCACAACTCGCGCGACCTGCGCGGCACGACGGGCTGGCAGATGGTCGAGCTCTGGGTGAAGACCGGCAGCCTCGAGACGTCGCTGCCGCTCGCCTGCCGGCTCGGCGGCTACAGCTCGCTCAACACCGGAACCGCGGAGTGCACCGGCATCTCGGTCGTCGCCGCGGGCACGCCGCGCGAGGGCGCGCCGTTCGTCTACGGCGGCACGCCGGGCAAGGAGAGCACGGGAGCGAGCCTGCCGCTCGCGCAGGGCGTAGCCGTGCTGGTCGCGATCGGCATCCTCCTCGTGCTGTGGCGCTACCTCGCGCCGCCGACGTGGCGCATCCCACCGTGAGGCGCGTCCACCTCGTCGTCCTCGTGCTGCTCACGCTGGTCGGCGGCTGGCTTCGCTTCTCGTCGACCAGCTTCGGCCTGCCCGACAAGTATCGACCGGACGAGGAGTACCTTTTGTCGCGTGCGCTCGGCTTCGAGGGCGACTGGAATCCGCACTTCGCCGTCTATCCGGCCGCGTACCTGTACGTGCAGCACGCCGTGCTGCGCGGCTACGCGCTCGCCGTCGGGTATCGGCGGAACTTCCGCGAGGTCTACGCGTCGGACCGTCAAGCGCTCGCCTACCTGATCGCGCGCCGCACCTCGGCGGCGTTCGGCACGGCGACGATCCCGATGATCTACCTCGCCGGCGCACGCGCGTTCGGACCGCCGAGCGGGCTCGCCGCAGCCGCGATCCTGACCTTCTCGCCCATCCACGTCCGCGATTCGAAGTACGCGACGACCGACGCGCCGACCGCGTTCTGGCTGACCGTCGCGATCTGGCTGACGATGCGGATGATCCATCGCGGGCGCGTGAGCGACTCGTTGCTCGCGGGCCTCGCCACCGGCTACGCCATCGCCAACAAGTATCCGGCGGGCGCCTTGATGATCGGCGTCGCGGTGGCGCACCTCGAAGCGCGCTGGCGCGAGGGACGCTCGCTGTGGCGCGTCTTCCGCGACATCCGCCCGTGGGTCGCCGCGTACGCCGCGATCGTCGCCTTCCTGTGCGGGACGCCGTACTTCGTCCTCGACTGGCAGCAGACCGTCAAGGACTTCGAGTACCAGCGCGGCTTCATCGAGCGCGGCGTCGGCAACGAGCTCGCGGGCTGGGGCTGGCCGTGGCTGTTCCTCAAGGTGATGCCGGACAGCTTCGGCCTCTTGCTGATGGCGCTCCTGCTCGCCGGGCTCGTGTGGGCGGTGGTGCGACCGCGGCTCGGCACGCTGTCGCTCTTCGCCTTCATCCTGGTCGCCTTCGTCGGCATGACGAGCAGCCGCTACACCTTCTACCGCTACGTCCTCGTGCCGCTGCCCGCGCTCGTGCTGCTCGCGGGACGTCTCGTCGGCGACGCGTACGCCTGGCTCTCGACGGTCGTGCGCCCGGTGCGCGCCGGCGTCGTCACCGCCGCGCTGCTCGCGCTATGCTTGACGCCGTCCGCGATCCGCGACTGGAAGCTGAACCGCCTGCTCGCGCGGCGCGACACGCGCACGATCGCACGCGAGTGGATCGAGCAGAACGTGCTGCGCCCGGCGAAGATCGCCGCCACCGACCACCTCACGCCGTACGGCAAGCCGCAGCTGCCGCCCGGCTACACGCTGGTCGAGATGGACGACGTCGCGTCGCTGCGCGCCAACGGCGTGCGGTTCGTCATCTCCGACGAGTCGCCGCTGCGCTTCTACTCGCGCGGTCCGACGCCCGCGCAGCTGCGCGACCTCGAGCGCAACGCACGACTCGTGCTCGACGTCGATCCGCACGACGGCGGCGACGCGCCGCAGCCGGTATTCGACATGGCCGACGCGTTCTACGCGCCGCTGCAGCACGCCTCGAGCATGAAGCGCCCAGGACCGCGGATCCGCATCTGGCAGATCGACTGATCCTGCGGTAGCAGCCAGTCATGCAAAAGGTCACGATCTACCACAACCCCGTGTGTGGGAAGTCGCGCGGCGCCCTCGAGATCCTGAAGGAGCGCGGCGTCGAGCACGAGGTGATCGAGTACCTGAAGACACCGCCCGACCGCGCGACGCTCGAGCGCTTCCTGGACATGCTTCCGGGCGAGCCCGCGGAGCTGGTGCGCAAGGACAAGCGCTTCAAGGAGCTCGGGCTGAACGCGGCGGACTACGTGACGCGCGAGCAGGTGGTCGACATCCTGCTGAAGCACCCCGAGCTCATGGAGCGGCCGGTCGTGGTGCGCGACGGTCGCGCGGTGATCGCGCGGCCCTCCGAGCGCGTGCTCGAGCTGCTCGATTGAGCGCGCCTTCGTCCTCGACCGACGCGCGGCACGCGACCTCGTACGCCGCCGCGGACGAGCGCTCTCTGCTGCACAACGGCGCGCTCGTGTGGCTCGACGAGCCGGTGTCGTACGACGACGTGCTGCACGCCGTCGACGCCGCGGCGCGCGCGCGTCGCGAGCTCACGCTGCGACCGCCGCGTCTGCCGCTCGCGAGCGAGGTCCTCGGCTGGACGCGCGACGACGCGTTCCGCGCGAGCCGGCACGTGCACGCGGTCGCGCTCGACGCGCCCGCGGACGAGCACGCGGTGGCACGCACCGCAGGCACGCTCTGGGAGCGCCCGCTGCGCTTCGACCGTCCGCCCTGGGAGGTGGACGTCCTCACCGACGGCGACGGGCTCGGTGTCGCGCTGCTGGTGAAGGCGCACCCTGCGCTGAGCACGCGTGGCGCTGCAGCCTTGGTCGAGCTGCTGCTCGGGGACGGCGCCGAGACCGCGAGCAAGAGCGCTGCGCCGCAAGCCGGCGACGACCAGGACGCCGAGGAGGACGAAGCGTCGCGCGGCGGCGTCCTGCCGGCCGTGCTGCGCCTCGCCGCCCTGCTCGCCCTGCGCGGCGCGGAGGGCTCGCGCGCGCTCGCGAGCGAGGTGCGCAACCTGATGCGCCCGGGCGCCGCGCTGGCGCGGACGCGCGAGGTCGGTCGCATGCTGGAGTCGGCGGGCACGCTGGTGTCGTCGCCGGCGCCGGAGACGCCGTGGAACGGCACGCTCGGCAACCAGCGCGCGGTGTGCTGGCTGTCGCTGCCGCTCGACGGCCTGCACGCGATCGCACGGCGCTTCGGCGGCACGTGGCAAGACGCGTGGCTCACCGTCGTCGCGGACGCGCTCGGGCGTCTGCTGCGCGCGTGCGGTCGGCCGACGATGGATCTCTCGCTGCTCGCGTTCCGTCCCGAGCCGCGCGGCGGCGACACGAGCGCCTCCTCGAACGCGGCGGACGCACGCGGCGCAAGCTCCGCCTCCGACGCGAACGACGCGCGCGCCGGAGCCTCCGCCCCTGACGCCGACGACGCGCGCGCCGACCGTCCAGGCCCGATGCTGGTCGCGCTGCCGGTCGGCGAGCTCGCGCCCGCCGAGCGCTTCGCGTCGGTGCACGCGAGCGCGCGCGATCCCCTGTCCGCTGCGCGCGGCACCGGGCTCGCCCGCATGGCCGCGATCGCGCAGCGCCTGCCCGAGCCGCTGCAGTCCGCGCTCGGCTTGCTCGCGTTCCAGGCGGCGAACGTCGTGGTCGCGAGCGAGCGCGCACCGCAGTCGCTGTTCGTCCTCGGCAACCGGCGCGTGGCGACGCTCGTGCCGCTCGCCGCGCTGCCCTGGCAGATCGGGCTCGCGCTGACCTCGCTCGAGCACGACGAGCACGAGCTGACCATCGGCATCACGCTCGATCCGTCGCGCGCGCCGGCGCCGACCAAGGTCGTGCGCGCGCTGCACGACGCCTACGCGACGCTCGCGGCCGCGGCCGACGTGGCGCCGACGCACGCACGCGCCACGCGCTGACGCATCTCCAGCGAGAACCTTCTCGCGAAGGAGCGCCGAGCTAGCGACGCGCCTCGAGCTCCTCGATCTTGCGCTCGACGCGCTGCCGACGCGGACGCAGCCGCTCGTCGGCGGGCGAGGTGCGCTCGAGGAACGCTCGGTACAGCGCGAGCGCGAGCGCGCGCGGGCTCTTGCCGCCCGGTCCCTGGACCAGCGCTCGCGTCGTCGACCGCTCGCCGAGCACGGCGACCGCGGTGTGCCAGGCGTCCCGCTGCTCGGGACGTGCGACGTCGAGGACGGCGAGTGCGTCGGCGAGCTCGAGCACGACGGCGTCGTCACGCGGCGCCAGCGCCGCGGCGACCGCGAGCGTCGCGGCGGCCGTCGGTCGCCCGGCCTGGAACTCGAGGCGACCGAGGATGCGCCACACGTCCGGCGCGCAGCCGTCGACCTGCAGCGCGTCGCGCAGGCGGCTGATCGCGACGTCGGTGTCGAGCGCGTCGCTCGCGCGCTTCGCCGCCAGCGTCAAGCGTCGCACGGTCTCGCGCTGCCAGGTCGCGAGACCCTGCTCGCCTGCCTCGGTGAACGCCGCAGGAAGCGGCTTGCCGAGGCAGCGGAAGTGGTCGACCTCGTGCCAGCGACCGTCGGCGTAGACGAGCACGCGTCCGCTGGTCGCGCCGCTCTCGCCGCCGACGCGCGCGCCGAGCGAGTCGACCGTCCAGCTCTCGACGAGCGCGCCGGCATGCGTCTCCCAGCGCGAGCCCGGGCCGACCCGCGGCGCGCACACGAACTCCAGACGCGGCGCGAGCGCCCAGCCGCAGAGCCCGAGCGTCGTGCCGTCGCCCTCACCGGTCCGCAGCTCGGCGAGCACGACCGGGTCGCCACCTCGCGCGTCGAGGGAGAAGGCGCGACCGATTCCGGTCGGCGCCGGCATGCCGGCATGCTCGAGCTCGACGTCGAAGCCGTGATCGCCGATCAGCATGCCCTTCTCGCGCGACACGTCGATCAGCACGAGCCGCGGCACCGCGCCCCCCGCCGACGCGGTCCGGACGAGCGCGACGACCCAGCGCGTGCCGTCGCCGACCGCCTCGAGGTCGACGATCGTCACGTTCGGCGCGAGCGCGGCGGCGGCGCGCGCGCGGCGCTGCGCGTCGGTGCGCGGCGGCCGCGCGGTTTCGGTCGCGGCGCCGGCGCTGCTGCCGCCCGACGCCGGCGTCGGCGACGGTGCGGGTGCGGCCTGCGCGGGGTCGGCGGCCGCGATCTGCTTCTGCAGCCGATCGAATTGCTCGGTCGTGAGCTGCGGCGTCGGACGCGTGGCGCACGCGGCCAGCGCGCCGACGAGCGCGACGACGCCGCAGAGCCTCGCCACGTCGCGGAGCGTCCGGCGGTCCGTCGCACCGCGGGCGCGGACCTCAGCAGGCGAGCGCGAGCACCCCTTCCCCACCAGCGTCAGGCCTACACCCTGCGACGCTCGGCGGCGAGCCGCATCGGCTCGCCGCCGCGGTGAACGCGCGCGTTACGGCTGCACCGAAATCGTCGGCACCGGGTCGTACGCGAGCGTCCGCATGAAGGTCGTCCACTGCGTGATCGCCGGCGCGAAGTTGAACACCGGGAAGTGGCCCTGTCCGTCGTAGAGCACCATGCCACCGGTCGCGAGGCGCTTGCCCTTCACGAGGTTGCCCGACACCGGCGCCACCAGCGTCGGAAGCCCCGCGAGATCGAACGCCTCTTGGTACTGGTACCCGGGCAGCTCCGGGAAGGCGATCGGCGGGAAGGTCGGCGCGACCAGCGGATAGCCCGCGGCCACCACCATCGACGCCGTCATCGGCGTCGTCACGTAGGCGTCCGCGGTGCCGTGCGTGAAGAGAATCGACAGCGGCGGGCCCTTGCGTCGCTTGGCGAACAACGGCGCGTACGCGACCGGGTCCGACACCTCGCTGCCCATCTGCAGCAGGTGCAGCGCCGGATGGAACAGGTCGACCGGTCCGCCGAGCAGGAGCGAGACCAGCTCGCGCAGCTTGAGCCCGGCGAAGAACTCCTGCTCGCGGGTCAGGATGTTCACCAGCAGGTGACCGCCGCCTGCCGACAGCACGCCACCCTGCACGTTGCTCGCGACGGCGAGGAACAGCGGACCGGTGGTCGCGCCCTGCGAGTGCCCCATGTAGGAGATGCGCTTGCGGTCGAAGCGAATTTTGCGCTTGGTCGCGACGAATCCGGCCCCCGGCGCGACGTTGATCAGCGTCGGCTCGATCGCCAGACGCCGCACGAGCTGGTGGACGGCGAGCGAGTCCGCGGCGGCCTGCAGCGGGTTGTCGCGCAAGGAGTCCGGGTTCAGCGGGTTGTAGAAGTTCGACCCGTCGGGCGTCGCACCGGCGCGCAGGCCGTGCAGCGGCTGGTCGATGCCGAGCGACGCGATGCCGGCGCTCGCGAGACGTCCCGCGGTGCCGTCGTTGATGAAGCTGTTCCGGCTGCCGCCGGTGCCGTGCATGTAGGGCGCGATCGGCCAGCCGCTCTTGGGCATCACGATCGTGCCGTCCTCTCGCTCCTTGGGCACCGTGAGCACGAAGTTCAGCGTCTCCACGCGCTGCACGATCGGCCGCCCGTTCTTGTCGAACTGGAAGATGCCGGTGCCCGGATCGCTGAACGGCGGCGTGCCGTTCTGGAACTGCGGCGCCTGGAACTGGCCGGTGAACACCCAGTAGTGACCGTTCGAGCGTGCCACGTCGAGCGCAAGATTCGTCGCAACGGGGCGTACCTTCGAGCGAATCCAGCGCGCGGCCACCTCGAGCTTGCGCGTCGCGTCGCCGGTGCGGAACACGGTGGCCGCGACCACGCGGTCACGCGGAATCCCCTCGAAGCGCTCGAGCTGCCGCCAGAGCTTGCGGTAGAGCGGCAGCGCCTTCTTCTCGTACGCGCCCTGCGCGGTGAGATCGCGCATGCGCTCGATGAACGGCGACGGCGTCACCGGGAGCGCGTCGTCGCCGAGCAGGTCGTCGGTGATCACCGCGGCGTAGAGCGTGTCGGGCTCGAGCGGGTGACCGGGCACCGGCATGATCCCGAGCAGGTGATCGTCGCGCCATTCGTCGCCGACCGAGCGGTACTCGATCCAGAGCGGCGTGCGCTGCCTTCGATTGCGCGACGACGTGTCGATGTTGATCAGGAAGACGCTCGAGCCGGGCGCGCGCGACGCCTCCGGATTCGCGGGCAGCGACGAAGGGTCGATGTCGCCGTCGAACTTGAAGAACACGCCGGAGTTGATGCCGAAGCCTTCGGTGCGCTCGAGCGAGTCGCGATAGGCGCCGATCAGCGGGTTGCCGCCCGGGAACGGAAAGTTCGCCAGCGACACCGTGCCGTCCGGGTCGCGGCGCAGCTCGAACGGGAACGGCATGTCGTAGAACGAGACGCCGTTGGGATCGAAGACCGCCTCGACCGCCGCGGCAGGGGCAGGTGCGAGCAGCAGGAAGGCGGCGAGCAGGATACGGGAGCGGCGCATTCAGGACCTCCGACGCTGGGCCGGACGGTCGTCCGGCATCCTGGGCTCGCTATCAAGGTCCCCACGCCGCAGGCAATGCTGATTCTTTGCGGTCGGCGCGTGCGCGTGCCGTGCTCGATCGTGAGCTGGCGCGCGGGCGTGTCGCTGGCGGTCGATCGGGAAGCTAGCGTCCGCGTGCGCCGCCGCGCATGCCGCCGCCCACGCTGCCCATGCTGCGGCCCATCGAGCGTCCGCCGCCACCGCCGGAGAAGCCGCGGCTCATCGACGAGCCGGAGTACGACCGCACCGACGGCGCGGACGAGCCGCGCGAGAAGCCCGAGGACGGCGCGGAGTACGTCCGCGGCGCCGAGGACGTGCTGGGCGCGGAGTAGCTCCGCGGCGCGGAGTACGTCCGTGGCGCGGACGACGTTCGGGGCGCGGAGTACGCACCGGGCGCAGAGGTGCTGGGCGATCCGTACGAGCGCGTCGGCGCGGAGCGCACCTGCGGCGCCCCGCGCGACGGCGCGGTGGTACCGCCGTAGGACCTTCCGCTCGGCAGCGAGCGCGGCGCGACGGCCGCGTAGCCGTCCGCCTGCCTCCCGCCACCGTCCGGACGGGAGAGCGTGCGCGGCTGCGAGAAGTAGGTGCGCGGAGCGTTCTCTCGCGTCGTGGGCGCCGAGCGCACCGACGGGCTGGAGCCCAGCGTGCGGGAACCCGACGGATTCGAGCCCAGCGTGCGCGAGCTGCGTGAAGGTGCCTGTGCGCGCACGTCGCCGCGCGCGCCGTTCGGCATCGAACGTACGCTGGGGGAGCCGGGTGAGCGCGACGTGCCGACCGAGCCCTCGCGCGACGTCGTGCGCGGCGCGGTCGCGCCACGCGAGGAGCCCGACGACGCGTCGCCGTCGAACGCCGGACGTTGCGCGACGTACGGCTGCCGCGACGCACCGCCCTCGCGCGGCGCGACCGGCATGTCGCCGCGATGGCTCAGCGTCGGCGGACGCGGAACCCCGCGCGACGCGGTCCGAGCGTCGCCGTTGCCCTCGAAGGTCATGCTCCGACGCGTCGGCGCGCTGCGTCCGCCGTCCGGCTGCGAGGTCGGCGTCCGTGCGAGCGCCTCGCGGCCGCTCGGCATCGCGCGCGCGCCGACTTCGTCGCGTCCGACCGCAGCGACGCTGCGCACGGCCGGCGTGCGACCGCTCTCGGCCGCCATCTGACGCAGCGTCGTCGGCGTGAGCGGCGCTCCCTGATTGCGCTCGACCAGCGGCAGCTTGCGCTCGAAGCTCGGCTGACCGCCGACCGGCGTGCGCGCCGACACCACGCGACGGTCGAGCGCGTCGCGCGGCGGCTGCGCCGTGCGCGTCACCCCGACCCGCGACGGGTTCGTCGCCGGCAAGCTGTCGCGGGTCGGCACGACCGGAAGCCGACCGCCCACCGGACGCATGCCGCTCGCGTCCCGCGCGTTCACCGGCATGACGCGGCCGCCGCGCCGGAAGTCCGGCACCGGCATGCTCGAGAAGCCGCCCGGGTGGCGCCGGTTCACGAACTCGACATCTTTTATATTGATGTTCGTGATGTTCTTGGTGATGAAGTAGTTGTTGACGATGCGCGGGCCGCCCCAGCCGCCCCACCACGGGCTGCCGATCACCACGCCGCCCCAGCCACCCCACCACGGGAAGCACGGCTCGCCCCAGCCGAGCGGCACCCAGCCGATGCTGCCGAAGCCGATGCCGATCGACACCGAGACGCCGCCGCCCCAACCGCCGTACCAGCCGACGAGCGCCGGAGCGTAGACCGGGGCCGCGACGATCGGCCCCGGCGCCCAGCCCCAGTAGCCGCCGTAGTAGACCCAGCGGCCGTAGTGGAACGGCGCCCAGCCCCAGGGAGCGTAGTCGAGCCACGTCCAGCCCCACGGATCGACCCAGACCCAGCGGCCGTCGGTGTACGGCGCCCAGCCGACCGGAACGTCGCGCGGCCGCCAGACCGGCCCGTACTCGGGGTGCTGATCCCAGTCGCCGTGCTCGTCGAGGTCCTCGGCGCCGTAGATCTCCTCGCTGACGTAGCGATAGCTCTGCGCCTGCTCGACGCGGCGGGCGCGCTGCGCCTCCCACTCGTCCCAGGCGTCGCCGCCCTCGATCGAGTACAGGCTCGGGCGAGCGTCGCTGCCGGTGCCGGTGATCTTGGCGCCGCGGCCGATCGTGAGACGGTAGCGCTCGCCGCCGACGTAGACCGCCGCCTCGCCCTCGCGCACCTGGACGTCGGTGTCGCCGTCGCGGTCGACCGAGACGCGGTACACGCCGGCCTCGCGCACGACGATCGCCGCACCCGGGGTGTCGATCTCGACGTGGCGCTCACCCGGGTCGCGCCGGACGCGGAAGGTCGCGAGGCCGAGCGTCATCCGCACCTGGGTCGTGTCGGGACCGAGCTCGAGCATGCCGATCTCGGTCTCGCTCGCGAGGCGGGCGTAGACCGCCGGCGCGAGCTGGATCTCGGCGCGCGACGCGGCGCCAGAGTAGAAGCGGTCGCCGGTGACGAGCGGCGCGTTGACCGACACGCCGGTCCAGTCGTCGGCGTCACCGCGCAGATACGACGCCTCGCCCTCGATCAGGCTGACCCGGGCGACGCCGGGCTCGTCCTTCGGTCGGTCCGTCAGCTCGACGTCGGATGCGGCGGCGGCGAGGCCGCCCGAGGCCACGAGCAGGCCGAGCGCGGCCAGCAGGCCGAGGGCTCCGGCCCGGGCGCGACGCCCGTGCAGGAACCCCGATCGAGAGCTCCGGGTCTTCATCGTCTTGCTCCTGCCGCCGGTCCGCGACGCCCCTGGCGTGCACCACCGACCCTGGTTCAAACACACGACCAGCGTCGAGGATGCGCTGATCATGCGCCCCGGCGTGGGGCGTCGCCAGAGGAAAAGCGCGCGGCGCCTGGGAGCCGGTCAGGACCGGGGCTCGAGCCAGGCGATGCGGCCGCGGTGGCGCAGCTCGCCCGCCACTCGTTCCGCCTTCTCGTCGCTGCCGCAGAAGAGATCGATCCGGCCGCGTCCCTTGATCGCCGTGCCGGTGTCCATCGCGATCACCAGCGACGAGAAGCGCTCGCCGCCGGGCAGCTCGACCGATAGGTGCCCGATGCTGCCGAGCGGCACGACGTCAGGGTCGACCGCGACCGAGCGCCAGGCGACGAGCGGCACGCCGAGCGCGCCGCGCGGCCCCTGTTGCGCGTCCGGCGAGGACTCGCGCACGGCGAAGAACACGTAACGTGGGTTCGTGCGCATCACCGCCGGAGCCTCGTCGGGGTGCTCGCGCAGCCACTTCTTGATCGCCGGCGCGGTCGCCTCCGTCGGCCGGAACACGCCGCGCTCGACGAGCTCGACGCCGATCGAGCGGTAGGTCTTGCCGTTGCTGCCGGCGAAGCCCACGCGCACCGTCGAGCCGTCGTCGAGCACGAGGCGACCCGAGCCCTGGACGTGCAGGAAGAAGAGCTCGATCGGGTCGTCGGTGTAGAACAGCTCGAGCCCGCGCCCGTCGAGCGCGCCGTTCTCGATCTCGGCGCGCGTCGGCAGGTCCGTTCCGCCGGGCGGCATCGCGTAGACCGGGTAGCGGAAGCGGCCGTCGCGCTTGCGTCGCGCGGACAGCGTCGGCTCGTGGTAGCCGGTGACGAAGATCGGGCGGAACGGCGACGCGGTGAAGCGCTCCGCCAAGATCTTCGCGAGATCGGCGTCAGGACGCGCGAGCGCATCGCGCAGCGCGCGCAGGCCGCGGACGACCGTTCGCGTCTGCGCGCTCGCGTCCTTGGCTTCCGCGCGCGGCGCGAGCTTGCCGAGCGCCTCGCTGACGGCGCGGCGCAGGGCGGCACGATCGCCGTGGTCGGTGAAGGCGGTCGACGTCTGCGTGCGTGACGATCGTGCGCTCGAGGTCTGCGCGCGCGACTTCTCCGGACTCTCCGTCTGCGCGCTCGACGCCGGCTTGCCGGACGACTGCGACGAGGACGTGCCGGCGCGCGCGTCGCTCGGCGTGACGAGCGCCACCGCCGCGGCGACCAGCGCCGTCGCGCCGACCAGCACGGCCGCCGCCACGAGCGTGCGTCCGCGGCTCACGAGGTTTCGTCCGGTCGCGCGGCGGCGCCGCCGACCTGCCCCACCGTCAAGCAGAAGCGAGCACCTGCTCGGCGGCCGCGAGCGCGCCGGTGCTCGTGCGCCCGAGCGTCTCGCCGAGCGCGTGCAGCACCAGCAGGACGTTGCCCGCGGTCGACGACTCGCCCATCAAGCCGATCCGCCAGACGCGCCCCTTCCACGGACCGAGCCCGGCGCCGATCTCGATGCCGTGCTCGTCGAGGAGCTGCTTGCGCACGCCGGCCTCGTCGACGCCGTCGGGCACCGACACCGCGTTCAGCATCGGCAAGCGGTGCTCGGGTGCGACCGGCATCGCGAGTCCCAGCGCGTCGAGCCCCGCGACCAGCGCACGGTGGTTGCGCAGGTGACGCGCGAAGCGCGCCTCGAGCCCTTCCTCGTGCACGATCCGCAGCGCCTCGTAGAGCGCGTACACCATCGAGACCGGCGCGGTGTGGTGGTAGACGCGGTCCGAGCCCCAGTACTGCTCGAGCAGGCTCACGTCGAGGTACCAGCTCTGCACCGGAGTCTTGCGCGCGCGCACGCGCTCGAGCGCGCGCTCGCCGAACGTCACTGGCGAGAGGCCGGGCGGGCACGACAAGCACTTCTGCGTGCCGCTGTAGCAGGCGTCGATGCCCCAGGCGTCGACCTCGACCGGCGTGCCGCCGAGCGAGGTCACGGTGTCGACGACGAACAGCGCGTCGCGCTCGTGCGCGAGACGCGACAGCTCCTCGAGCGGCTGGCGCGCGCCGGTCGAGGTCTCGGCGTGCACCGCGGCGACGAGGCGCGCCTTCTTGCCCTGCGGCAGCGCGTCGAGCGCGCTGCGCAGACGTTCGACGTCGATCACCTCGCCCCACGGCACCTCGACCGGGACCACGTGGGCGCCGCAGCGCCGCGCGATCTCGACCATCCGCCCGCCGAACACGCCGTTCACGCAGATCACCGCGACGTCGCCGGGCTCGAGAAGATTGACCAGCACGGCCTCCATGCCCGCGCTGCCCGTCGCCGAGATCGGGAAGGTGAGGCGATTGCGCGTGCGGAAGGTCGCCCGCAGAAGCTCCTTCACCTCCTCCATCAGCGCGACGAAGGCCGGGTCGAGGTGGCCGACCAGCGGGGTCGCGAGCGCGCGCAGGACGCGCGGGTGGACGTCGCTCGGTCCGGGACCGAGCAGGATGCGGCGTGGTGGGTTCAGCTCAGCAGACACCCGGTCACCGTCGCGTCAGACGTGCTCGTATGCAAGCCGGCCCACGGCGTCGACGTAGGTGCGGATTCCCCAGCGGTAGCCGTCGACCGGGACGCGCTCGTCGTGGCCGTGGAACATGGTCTGGAAGCTGATGCCCTCCGGCAGCTTGAGCGGCGCGAAGCCGTAGCAGCGCGCGCCGAGCGCGGCCCAGAACTTGTCGTCGGTGAAGCCCGGGATCAGCCACGGCACCGGGATTCCGTCGGGGTCGTGGTCGCGCAGCGTCGAGCACAAAATCTCGAATTCGGGCGTGTCGGACGAGGTCACCACCGGCTCGAGGCTCTCGAGGATCTCGACCTCGAACTCCTCGCCGATCACCGCGCGCACCTCGCGCAGCAGGTCCTCGAGCGTCTGTCCGGGCAGCGTGCGGCCGTCGAGCTCGACGGTCGCGACGCCGGGGATGACGTTGGTCTTGTTGCCGGCACGCACCACCGTCGGCGACACGGTGTTGCGCAGGATCGCCTCCATGCCCTGGCGCTGCTGCGGGTCGCGCAGACCGTAGTCGAGCACCGTGCTCGCGAGGTACGGCGTGGTGAGGCCACGCAGCGCGAGCGCCACCGGCAACGGCTGGTGCTCGGCGAGCGACTCGATGAACTTCGTCGCCTCGGGCGTGATGTGCAGCGGCAGCCGCGTCTCGCCCAGCTTCGCGATCGCGCGCGCGAGCTTGACGGGCGCGCTGTCGGAGCGCGGCACGCTGCCGTGTCCGGGCACGCCGCGGAACGTCAAGCGCAGCCAGCAGACGCCCTTCTCCGCGACCTGGATCGGGTAGTAGCGCACGCCGAGCAGCGGCATCGAGAAGCCGCCGACCTCGTTCAGGCACACCGCCGCGCGGACCATCTCGGGATGGTTCTCCGCGAGCCAGCGCGAGCCGTAGCGGCAGCCCGCCTCCTCGTCCGCGACCACCGCCATCACGACGTCGCGGTCGGGACGGCGCCGCGAGCGGGCGAGCGCGGTCATCGCGGCGAGGTCCATCGCGAGCTTGCCCTTCATGTCGACCGCGCCGCGGCCCCAGATGCAGCCCTCGGCGATCTCGCCGCCGAACGGGTCGCGGCGCCAGCTCGCGCGCTCGACCTCGACGACGTCGATGTGCGAGGCGAGCATCAGCGGCCCCTGGTGTCCGTTGCCGACGATCCGGCAGACGAGGTTTGCGCGGCCCGGCGCCGACTCGAGGACCACCGGCTCGAGCCCCTCGCGGCGCAGCACGTCGGCGACGTACGCTACCGCCGGCGCTTCATTGCCCGGCGGATTGACGGTTTCGAAGCGGATCAGACGTTGCAGGTGCGCGACCGTCGCGTCGAGCAGGGACTCGTCGACGAGGGCGAGCAGGTCGGCGCTGCGGGCGTCGTCGGAAGGGGCCGTCGCCGTGTGCATGGCGGCGGACCTTAAGGGAAAACGCGCTAGCCGAGAAGGGGACGCGGCAGCTTGAACCAGGCCCACGCGAGCCAGCGCCGCAGCACCGACTCCTTCGCGAAGCGCTCGACATCGACCGTGGTCTGCACGTCGGGCCAGGTGCCCGACACCGAGAACGGCACCGAGATCTCGCCGCGCTCGGTGACCAGCGCGCCCGCGAGCGGCGCGAGCGCGATCACCTCGCGGGTGACCTCGGGCGACACCCGCAGGTGTCCGGTGAAGGCGACCGTCCCGTTCAGGTCGATCGAGCCCTTGCCGAGGACCTCGTAGCCGTTGCCCGCGAGATGCAGCTCGTTGGCGTGCAGGCGCGACTCGGCGAGCGTCACCGGGCTGCGAATCTCGTCGAACGACGTCGACGTCGCGGTGAACAGACCCCCCAGGCGCGACGGCGGCTCCTGGTCGCCCAGCAGCGGCCCGACGACGTCCGCGACGAAGTTGTGCCCGGCGATCGCGCCCGACACGATGCTCATCTCGCCGCTGCCCGAGACGCGGCCGGTGATCTCGTTCCAGGTCTCGCCCGCGGTCGCGAGCTTGCCGTCGAAGCTGAGCCCGCCGCCCATGACGGCGCCGACTGCCGGAAAAGCGCGCAGCGGCACGGAGCTCAGCGCGACGCGATCGAGCTTGTAGTTCGGCGTCTCGCCGCGCCCCCACGGTCCGACGTCGCCCGACACGCTGACGTTGTGCTTGGTCGACTCGAAGCCCGCCTTGGCGTCGAGGTGGACGGGCGTGCCCTCGCCGAAGCCGCGCAGCTCGGCGTCGACCGACGCCATGCGGATCTCGCGCGGCGTCGCGCCGGCGCGGTCGATGACGCGGACGGTGCCGCCCGCGATCTGGACGCGGTGCACCGCGCGCTCGCTCGCGATGGCGAAGATGTCTTCGGCGCCGACCGAGCGCGGCAAGAGCGCGTCGATGTTCACGCGCCCCGAAGCGTCGCGCACGATGTTGATCACCGGCTGATCGAGCTGCAGCACGCCCTCGAGGTCGCCGCGCATGAGCGCGCCGATGTCGACCGTGAACTGCGCCGACGCGCTGGTGAGCAGCGGCTCGCTGCCCTGCGGGTCGTTGACCACGAGCCCGCTGAGCTCGACACCCGGACCGCCCTCGAAGGTCAGCGCGACGCTCTCGACCTTGGCCTTGCCGCCGAGCGCCGACTCGAAGCGCTCGATCGCCGCGGTCTCGAGCCGCTCGCCGACGGTGCGCGCCCCGAGCAGCGCGGAGATCAGGCCACCGAAGATGAGCGCGATGCTCGCCGCGATCTTCCAGACGCGATGCGTCGAGCGCTCCTCGCGTCCGACGCCGGCGCGACGCGCGAGCACCAGCTCCTGCGCGCAGTTCGGACAGAAGGCGACGTGGCGCTCGAAGTTCTCCTCGGCGGTGCTGCTGAGGTTGCCTTCGATGTAGCTCGCGAAGGTGTACTCGGAGGGATGCGAAGTCGACTGCGCGGCGTCCGCGACCTGCTCGTCGGGGGTGCCGTAGAGCATGAGGTCGCGCATGGCCTCGCGGACCACCGCGCGCACCCGCTGCTCTTCCAAGTCGACCCGATGCCGCATCAGAGCCTACCCTCGAACTTCTCCGCGATCAGGCGACGCAGCTTCTCGTGCAGACGCATCTTGCGCACGTAGGCCGCGTTGGTCGTGATCCCGATCGTGTTCGCGACCTCCTCGATCGGTAGGCCCTGGAAGTAAAATAGCTGCACGAAAAGCTGATCTTTCGGCGGCAGTTGCGCGATCAGCTCGCGCACCCGCGCCGCACGCTGCGCTGCCTCTACCTGCGGCTCGGGACCCGGCTTCGCGTCGGGTTGCACCTCCCGGAGCCGCCAACTCTCGATGTTGTTAGGATCGTCCAGTGAGACCGTTCGACCCTCGCGCCGCAATCGATCGATGGTCAGCCGATTCGCCACCACCCTGAGCCAGCTCGCAAGGGAGCATCCGTTCCTTCCCTGGTACTGGCGCAGCTTGCGAGCGTCTTGGTCGAACAGCGCCAGGAAGACGTCCTGGCAGATGTCCTCGATCTCCTCTTTCCTAGATGGACGACCGAACTGCTGAAAAATTACGGAGACGCCGTACGAGACGATTCCGGAGTACTCGGCCACGAGCCGCCGACGAGCCTCCACGTCACCGCGTATGCACCCCTGCAGCAGCTCGGTGGTCGCGTCCACGCCTTCGGGGCTCTGCGCAGGTGGAAGGCTCGCGACCCGATCGGCACCGGACGGAAAACCGCTCATGGCCGGTAAGGCCTTGTACGGCCCCTCAAGGCAAAGGGCAAGGTTCGGTGCCATGGGCGACAGGATTGACGCGCCCCAGCGTCTGTATCTGACATCGTGCTTTCCGCGAGCGTCATTTGCTTGATCGTCTGCGCCGTCGCGGCGCTCGTCGCCGTCGTCTGGATGATCGCGTACCGCGTCGGCTTCAACGAAGGACGACTCACCATCCCGCTCCGGCTCATTCACGCGCTGGCCGAGCACAGGTTGCACTGCCTCGGCGAGAATCCCGACGACGTCGCGCGCGATCTCGAGCAGGCGCTCGCCCTCCCCGCGCGCGACAGCCGCCGGCTGGTGGCGAGCAAGCTGCATTCCGCTCAGGCGCAACCGACGCGAAGCTTGCGCTCTGCCTGAGCAGCGTCCCGGCAAGGACGCGAAAGAGCGCGCGGGACGGGCCTCGAGCGCCCCTCGCGCGCGGCGAGAGCGGAGAGCGTCGGTCCGTCGCTCGTCGCAACCGCGCAAAACGCACGCACGCCGCGGTCAACGGCGTGCGACACGCGCTGTCAGCGCCGGTTCACGCTTTTGCGAGCGGTTGAAACGTCTTCCCGGTGCCGACGAGACCCGGCTGCGGCAGGACGAGCTTGCGCTCGCGGTCCGCGACCGCGCGCCCGAGCACCGTCGCACCGGGCTCAAGCTCGCGCAGCAGGCCGAGCGCACGCTCGGCCTCGCGCTCCGCGACCACGACGCAGAACCCGACGCCCATGTTGAAGGTCGTGTACATCTCCGCCGGCGCCACACCGCCGCGCTCCGCGATCAGCCGGAACACCGGCTGCGGCTCGGGTAGCGTGTCGAGGACGAAGCCGACGTCGCGCGCCGCGATGCGCAGCAGGTTCAGCAGGCCGTCGCCCGTGATGTGCGCGAGCGCCTTCACGCCGACGCCGGCGTCGAGCAGCGCCATCACCTCGCGCACGTAGATGCGCGTCGGCACGAGCAGCTCCTCGCCGATCGTGCGCCCGCCGAGGGCGTCGGGGCGCTCGTCGTAGCGCTCGCCGTGCTCGCCGCCGAGCACCCGCCGAGCGAGCGTCAAGCCATTCGAGTGGATGCCCGACGACGGCAGCCCGAGCACGACGTCGCCCGGCACGACGTCGCGTCCGACGATGATGCGGTCGAGCGGCACGAGGCCGACCGCGGTCGCGACCACGTCGAAACCTTCGCGGCCGTCCGGTGGATGCGAACGCAGGAGCTCGCGCACCTGCGCGATCTCGCCGCCCGGGATGCTGATCCGTGCTTGACGCGCGCCCTCGACCAGGCCGAGCGAGAGCTGCTCGAGCAGCACGGGATCGGTCGACGACACCGCGACGTAGTCGACGAGCGCGATCGGCTCCGCGCCGACGCACAGCACGTCGTTCACGTTCATCGCGATCAGGTCGATGCCGATCGTGTCGAAGCGCCGCAGCGCTAGCGCGACCAGCAGCTTCGTGCCGACGCCGTCGGTGCTGATCGCGAGCCCCTGCCCGGTGCCGAGGTCGAGCACGTTGGCGAAGAAGCCGTTCGGCAGGACGGGTCGCCCGCGTCGCGGAAAGTCGTTGGTCGCGGCGAGACGCGAGACCAGCCGCCCGAGCCCCGGCTCGAGCCCGAGCACGTCGACGCCCGTCTCCGCGTAGGTCGCTCCCTTGCTCGTCGTGCCTGCGTCTCCGTCGCCACGTCCCGCGCTCACCCGATCGCTCCTTCCGCTCGTAGGGCGGCGATGTCCGCCGGATCGATCCCTAGCAGATCGCGCAGCACGAGGTCGGTGTGCTCGCCGAGCAGCGGCCCGGGCCCGCTGACGCGCCCCGGCATGACGCTCGACACGAACGGCACGCCATCGAAGGTCGCGGGCGCTTCCCCGGGGACATCGACGGTCGCGAAGTAGCCGCGGTGTGCGAGCTGCGGGTCGGCCGCGAGGTCGGCGCCGTTCGCGACCAGGCCCGCGGCAACGCCCGCGTCCTGCAGCCTCTGCTCGACGTCGGCGGCGCGCTGCGTGCGCGTCCAGCGCTCGAGCGCGCGATCGATCGCCTCGCGCGCCGCGAGACGTCCGGCGAGCGTCTCGAGCTCGCGCGCCGCGGCCCAGGTCTCGCCGTCCGCCGCCAGCACGCGCGCGAGCGCGCGCCACGCGTCGTCGGCGAGCACGGCGATCGCGATCCAGCGGTCGTCGTCGACGCCGCCGCGGCCGTCGGGCTCGGGCGCGCAGCGGTAGAGGCCGTGCGGCACGGCGGGGCCCTCCTGCGACGCGTTGCCCGGCGGCGCGACCTCCTCGCCGCGCAGCAGCGCGAGGCTCTCCGGACCGAGGAACGACGCCAGGTTGCCGTACTGGCCGAGGTCGACGAGCTGCCCCTCGCCGGTGCGATCGCGGTGGCGCAGCGCGACCAGCGTCGCGAGCGCTCCCATCATGCCGCCGAGCATGTCCGACCAGGAGTAGCCCCACCCGGCCGGGTCGCCGCCCGGATGGCGCATCAAGTACGGAAAGCCGACCAGCGCTTGCAGCGTCGGGCCGTAGCTCACGTTGTCGCGCCACGGACCCGTCAAGCCAAAGCCGGACATGGACACGGCGATCACGCGCGGGTTGAGCGCGCGCAGGCCCTCGTCGTCGAGCCCCCAGTTGCGCATGACGCGCGGCGAGAAGTTGTCGATCACCACGTCGGCGCGCCGGGCGAGGTCGCGCGCCAGCTCGAGCCCGCGCGGGTGCGCGAGGTTCAGCACGACGCTCTGCTTGCCGCGGTTCAGGTTGCCGGTGAGCCCGCCGCGCCGGTTGCCGAAGTCCGTCGCGTCGCGCCGCTCGATCTTGATCACGCGCGCGCCTTGATCGGCGAGGATCCGCGTCGCGACGGGCCCCGCGACCACCCAGGTGAAGTCGAGCACGAGGACGTCGTCGAGGACGCGTGCGCCGTCTTTCGCTGGAGCGGCGGCCTGCGCGCCGAGATCGCGAGGCTCGAGCGCGCTCGTCGGAGCCGTGCGCCACGCCGGATCGCGCGCCACCTCGTCGTCGTGCTCGCCGAGCCGCGGCGCCGGACGACGAAAACGCCACGGCGACGCCGAGAGCAGCACCGGCGGCCCGGGCAGCACGGCGGTGCGCCCGTCCTCGGTCGTGAGCGTCGCCGGGAAGCCGCGCGCGCGGAGCTGCTCGTCGTCCGCGATCCGTCGTGGGTCGCGCACGGCGGCGTACGGCAGCCGGCGCAGGTGCGCCTGCTCCATCAGATCCTCGACGCGGTGCCGACGCGCCCAGGCGTCGAGGCAGTCGAACAGGTGCTCGGCGCCTTCCTTGCGATGGACGGGCTCCTCCCAGCGCGGGTCGCGCAGGTCCCAGGCCTCGCCGTCGCTCGCCACCCACTCGGCGAGCGTCGTCCAGTCGCCCATCGTCGTGTGCAGCACCCAGCCGTCGGCGCAGCGTCCGATGCGGAAGTAGCGGCTCCAGTGCAGCGTGCCGCGTCGACGCTCGACCTCGCCGTTCTGACGGTAGAAGCCGGTGACGTGCTCGACCGCGCCCGCGGTCGCCTGCACGATGGCGACGTCGACCAGGCCACCGCGTCCGCGGCGCTCGCGCGCGCGCAGCGCGCAGAGCGCGCCGATCGCGCCGTACACGGCCGCGCTGGTGTACGCCGCCAGCCCGAACGGCGCGAGCGGCGGCTGGTCGGGGTGGCCGTTGACGTAGGTCATTCCGCTGCGCGCGGTGCACACGAGATCCGAGCCGCGCCAGCTCGCGCGCGGCCCGCTGCCGCCGAACGGCGTGACGTCGACCAGCACGAGGCGCGGATGGCGGCGCAGCAGGGTCTCCCGATCGAGCTCCGCCGCGCGCAGCAGATCGGGCGGCGATCCGGCGACGACGACGTCCGCGGCGGCGACGAGCTCTCTGAGCCGCTCGCGGCCGGCGCTGCTCGCGACGTCGATCGCCACGCCGCGCTTGTTGGCGTTGAAGAAGCGGTGCGCGTCGCTGTCGCCGTCCGCCGGCGCGTCGACCGAAGCGTCGCCCGCGCTGCGGCCGAGGCGACGCACCTGTGCGCCGTGCGGCGGCTCGACGCGCACCACGTCGGCCCCGAAGTCGCCGAGCAGGCGCGCGCACAAGGCACCGGACAGATCGGTCAGATCGAGCACCCGCACGCCGTCGAGCGCGCCCGCGCCGCCGCTCGTCGGCGCTGCCGTGGGTCGAGCGCCGTGCGCCGCGCTCTCGCGTCCCGCTTCGTCGGCCGTCACCGCGTCCTCCTCACGGCTCCGCGATCGCGAAGCCGAGCGTGAACGTGTCGAGCGCCCCGAGCAGCGCCTCGACCGCTTCGCGATCACCTGCGACGGCGAGCGCGCCGCGCGTCTCGAGCTCGGCGAGCGAGGCGGAGCCGACCACCAGCGCGACCAGCGCCTCGTGCGTCAAGGACAGCGTCGCATCGGGAGCGTCGGCGCGCCTGCCGGGCGAGTGGTGCAGCGCGCCGTCCTGCACGCCGACCGCGTGCACCTCGCCGCGGTCGGTGACGTCGAGCGTGAGCTCGATGCGCCGTCCGCCGAGCGCGTCCGCGTCGAGCCGGACGCCGAGGTAGTCGATCAGCATCTCGACCGTCATCGCGCGCGCGACGTCGCCACCCATGGCGTTGCGGCCGAGCGCCGGGACGCCGCGGCGCAGCTCCTGCGCCGCCGTCAAGTAGAAATCGCGCCACGCCGCGGACTCCGCCTGGTAGCCGAGCTGCTCGAGCGCGTCGGCCTGCAGGGCGCGCGCCTCCTGGTTGCTCGGGTCGGCGAAGACGAGATGGTTCACGATCTGCGCCACCCAGCGGTACTCGCCAGCCTCGAAGCTCGCGCGCGCCGCACGCAGCAGCGCCTCGGGGCCGCCCGCGAGCTCGACGTAGCGTCGCCCGGCCTCGGCCGGCGGCAGCGGGTGGAGATTCGCCGGGTTGCCGTCGAACCAGCCGAGGTAGCGCTGGTAGATGGCCTTCACGTTGTGATTGATGGTGCCGTAGTACTCGCGGTTGAAGTGCTCGTCGGCGAGCGACTCGGGAAGACGCAGATTCTCGGCGATCTCGAGCATGGTCTCGCCGCGGTTCGCGCGCCGCATCGTCTGGTCGTGCAGGAAGCGGTAGAGGTCGCGCTGCTTCTCGAGGAAGCGACGGACCTCCGCAGCGCCCCAGCGCGGCCAGTGGTGGCTCGCGAACACCACGTCGCTGCGCTCGCCGAAGAGCTCGATCGCCTGCTGGATGTACTTGCTCCAGGCGAGCGCGTCGCGCACCTGGGCGCCGCGCGGCGTGTACACGTTGTGCAGCGTCGCCGTGCAGTTCTCCGCCATGCACAGCACGCGACGCTCGGGAAAGTGCAGGTTCATCTCCGCGGGCGCCTCGGTGCCCGGCGTGAGCTGGAAGGTGATGCGCACGCCGTCGATCGTGCGCTCGTCGCCGCTCACGCGGATCTCTTCGGTCGGCGGGATCAGACCCGAGGTCGCGAGCAGCGGCACGCCCTTGCCCAGCCCCGCGTCGACGTGGCCGCGCGGCCCGCGCGGCAGCAGCATGCCGTACATGTAGGTCGCGCGCCGGGCCATGGCGTTGCCCGCGACGACGTTCTCGCTGATCGCCGCCTCGAGGAACCCTGCGGGCGCGAGGATCTGCACGCGCCCGGCCGCGACGTCGGCTTCGTCGACCACGCCGCGCACGCCGCCGAAGTGATCGATGTGGCTGTGCGTGTAGATCACCGCGCGCACCGGACGCTCGCCCAGGTGCTCGCGGACGAGCGCGAGCGCGGCGCGAGCGGTCTCCTCGCTGGTCAGCGGATCGATCACGATCCAGCCGCTGTCGCCGCGCACGAAGGTGACGTTCGCGAGGTCGAGGCCGCGCACCTGGTAGATGCCGTCGACGACCTCGAACAAGCCGGCGCGCGTGTTGAGCTGCGCCTGCCGCCACAGGCTCGGGTGCACGGTCGGCGGCGCGTCCCCGGAGAGGAACGCGTAGTCGTCGAGGTTCCACACCGGATAGCCCGCCGCGTGCTGCACCTGCGCGCTCGCCGGCGGTGCGATGCGCCCGCGCTCGGCGAGCGCGAGCTCTTCGCTGTCGGTCTGCGCGAGACGCTGCGCCACCGCGGCGTTCGCGGCGCGCGTCGCGGCGGTGGCGTCCTTCGGTTCGAGCGGATCCTTCTCGTGCACGGGCACAGCGTAGCGCCGCGGGGCGCGAAGGTATATCGGCGCGGGGCTGCGCGGCGCGCGCGGCGACGTTCGCGCGCGTCAGCCTTCCCGATACACGAGCGGCACCGGGATCATCGCGCGCCCGGCCGCGACCTTCCACGTGCCGTCCTCGCGCAGCAGGATCGCCGTCAGGTGTCCCTTGCGCACCGGCAGCTGCTTGCCCTGCAGGTCGACGACGCCCGAGAGATCGTACTGGCCGTCCACCATCGCGACGTTCTCGGTGATGAACCAGACGGTCTCGATGGTCAGCGCGAGCGTGCTGTTCTTGAACGCCGTCTGGTGCTCCTGCTGGAAGAGCTTCGCGACCTCGTCGCGGCCCTTCGCGTGGCGGCCGTCCGGCTCCATGTAGTCGCCGTCGATCGCCCAGAAGGCGACCATCGCGGGCACGTCGTGCCGGTTCCACGCCTCGGTGTACTGCGCGTAGAGCTTGCGGATCGCGTCCTCCTCCTCGAGGTCGCTCGCGAGACCGCCGAGCCCACGGATCTCCCTCGGCGTCGGCTGCGGCGCCTTGCTCGCGTCCTCACCCGTCTGGGCGGACGCGGGAAGCGCCACGAGGAGCGCCGCCAGTAGCAACAGGGTCCTTCGCATGGCTCCCTCCTCGGGATCGGCGGCGCTCAGCGCGCGGACTCGACGAGCGCAGCGATGGTGAAGAACTGCTCGGTCGTGCCGGACTTCTCGCCCTGGTTGAAGTACAGGCCTTCCTCGCCCGGGAAGCGCGGGCTCGGCAGCGCGGCCCGCGTCGCGTGCGACGCCTGCACGTCGACCATCATGATCGCCGGGCCGAACGCCATCTCGTCTTCATACTTGACCTTGCCGACCGGCGTCTCCTTGCGGAACGTGTGGTCGTTCACCCACACCTTCCAGAGGTTGCCGGAGCGGTCATAGATGTCCGAGTACAGGACGACCCAGGCTTCCTTGTCGATGAAGATGATGCGCTTCGAGTAAGCGTACTGCGGGAACTTCGAGCGCGCCTCGACGACCCACACCTTGCGCTTCTCCCAGTCCTCGTCGAACGCGAAGCTGCCGCGGCCCTCGGCCCACTTCACCGGGAAGTTCCGCCCGTGCATGACGCCGAGCACTTCCTTCTCGCCGAGGAACGTCCAGTCCATCCACGCCGGATGGCCGTCGTAGCCGTAGTAGCTGTCTAGGTCGGTGTCCTGGCCGAAGAGCGCATCGGAGCGCTGCGCGGCCGACAGTCGACGCACGCGACGCAGCGACGGCAGGTAGAGCCAGCTGTCGTCCTGCTTGTCCGGATCGAGATAGCGATAGCTCGTCACGCCGACCCCCTTGAGGTCGAAGGGCTCGAGGATCGGGTGCAGCGACTGGCGGTACTGCACCTGCTCCTTGCTCGGCATCTCCGGCTTGGGATCGACGTAGAGCCGGCCGACGTACATCAGCCGACGCAGGTGATCGAGCAGGTAGTGCCGCTCGATCGTCATCTCCCGGTCGTTCTCGACCGTGCCGACGTCGGCGTCGAAGTTGCGCGCGTCGAAGTCGTCGGTGATCGCGAACCTGCGATCGAAGTTCCACGCGATCTTGGTCGCCGCGAGCGGGTCGTTCGGGTCGATGTTGGGAAACGGCAGGCCCGCGACCCAGCCCTCGAGCCGGCGTCCGTCCGCCGACAGCTTCACCTGACCCGAGTACTTCTCGGTCGCCTCGCGATAGGCGCGCGGCAGCGTGATCGGCTTGGTCTCGACGATCGTCATCGGCATGCCGTGCTCGACGCACCAGACGATGCCGGGCGACACGAGATCCTTGATCTGCGCGACGTTCTGCGGGCCGATCTTGTCACCTGGCTTGACGTCGGCCCGAGCCGCGAACGGTGCGAGCAGCAGGAGCGAGAGCGCGACGGAAAGCTTGATGGTGTTCATGAGCACCTCCCTGGTCGCCGCGGGCGAGCGTCGCGTCGTGGGCCGTCGGCGTCGCGGGCACCCGAATCGGTGCGCGCGGTTCGGCGCTCGTACGTGGGTTACGTCGGCTCATATCCCGGCGCACGGGGCGAAAGAAGCCGGTTACGACGCGAGACGCCGCCGCGCGCGACGCCCCGCTCAGGCCGCGCGCCGGCGCGGCTTGAGCTCGGCGAACAGATGCCGCGTGTCCGCGCGCAGGTCCGAGACCAGCGACACGCGATCCGACAGCGCCCGTACCGTTTCCGTGCGCGCCGACGCGACGTCGATCAGGATCGAGTACAGCGCAAAATTCTTCTTGCGCTTGAGCTCGAGGAAGCGCTCGCGCCACTCGGGATCGACCTCGCACTCGCCGTCGGTGATCAGCACGATGTCGCCGCGGCGCATGTCGCGCTCCGCGAGCCGTGCCACCGCCGCGTCGAGCGGCGCCATGTAGTCGGTTCCCCCACCGGGGAAGTGCTCGGCGAGATCCAGCGTGCGCTCGAGCGCGACCGACCACGACGCGCCCGGGTTCATGTCGAAGTCGCGCAGCCCGCGCTCGCCGGACGAGAAGCAGACGACGTGGCAGCGCCGCCGCCGCCGTCGCGCGAGCTCGACGAAGGTCAGCGTCACCGCCTTCGACCAGATCTCCTTCTCGCCCGCCATCGACGAGCTGGTGTCGAGGCAGATCACCATCGGGCCGTGCCCGCGCTGGTCGAGACCGCGCAGCGAGTAGGTCAGCACGCCGCCGTCGAGCAGGCGGCGCAGGAAGTCGCGTCGCAGCAGCGGGTGCGACAGCGCCATCAGCTCGTGCGGGATCAGCCGGCCGACGTCCTCGAGACCCCGCCCCTGGCGGATCTCGTAGAGCTCCTCGTCGGTGCGGTCGAGCGCGCGCCGCCGCACCGCGAGCGCCTGCTCGCGCATGCGACCGAACACCTGGAAGAGGCGGCGCATCTTCGCGTTGTCCGCGAGCCGCCGGCCGAGGTCGATGCTCTGCCCCGGGTCGCGCGGTCCGCCGGCGCCGATGCCGCGTCCCCACGCCGCGAGCGCGTCCTGCAGGTCGGCGACGCGAGAGGACGCCTGTGCGGCCGCGTTGAACAGCTTCTCGTCGAGGCGCTTCGCGACGCGGTCGAGCGCGCGCTCGACGCGACGCCGCTTCTGCTCGCGCTGCGCCGCGACACCGTGCGCGCTGAGCTTCGCCTTGAGCGCGGCTTCGCGCATCGCGCGCGCGGCGGCGCTCGCGGCGCGGCGACGCCGACGCGCGGTCGTGCGCGAGCGCGCGCCTTCTTCTGCGTCGCTCGGCTCGCCCTCGCCGCTCTCGTCCGCTTCGCCCGCCGGCGCGTCCTCCGTCTGCTCGTCGCCGTCGGCTTCCGCGGCCTCGTCCTCGGCGGCCTGCGGCTCGTCCCCGCGCGCGAGCTCTTCCGCGAGCTCGCGGCCGACCTCCGCCTCGCGCTGCGCCTCCTCGGCGTTCGCCTCCTCGCGCTCGAGGTTCCAGAGGTCGAGGAGGTCGCCGCTCGTCAGCACGCGATCCTCGCGCAGCGCGCGCAGCACCGCCTCGCCGACCAGCACCGCGCCGAGCCCGGCGCGCGCCTCGTCGAGGATCGTGTGCAGGCGCAGCATCTCCCACGCCGGGCCGGTCGCGACGCCGGCGAGCACGCGACGGTTGAACGCGGTGCTCGCCGCGGTGCGCTCGGGCGGCAGCAGGACGACGTTGTACTTGAAGAGCGCGCAGAACAGGTCCTCGACGAGCGCCGGGAAGTGCGGCACCAGACGCGAGCCTTCCTCGTCGAGCGTGCGCCAGGCCTGCGAGCCGCGGCGCAGGCGCACGATCGCTGCACGGTCGTAGGAGTCCGACTCGACGACGTGCGGGTCGAGCGACGCGCCGCTACCGCGCTCCGGGTGGCTCACCGCGCGTCCCCCGCACGCATCAGCCGGCCTCGGCGATCGATTGGCGCAGCGCCTCGATCTCGCGTCGCGCCTCGGCCGCGCGCGCGACCTCGCGACCCGCCTCGCGCGCCGCGCGCTCGATGTCCGCGAGCCGCTCGAGGATGCGGCGCAGCTTGGTCTCGACCTCGATGCGGGCGCGCGCCTGCTGCTCGCGCGACTCCCAGGTGCGCGACAGGTACTCGCCGAGCTCGCGTCCCTGGAAGATCAGCTCCTGCACCTGCTCGTCGAAGCCGTGCACGAGCTGGCGCAGCACGTCCTTGACGGTCGCGCGCTCGGCCGGGTCGCGCCACAGGACGTGCTCGAGGAAGAGCAGCTCGTCGTCGCCGACCGCGCTCTTGCCACGCAGAAGCGCGAGCGCGCGCAGCAGCGAGATGCTCTGCCGGAAGCGCCGGTCGGACGGCACGATCTGCTGCTCGGCGAGCGCGCGACGAAGATCCCCGATGCTGCGCAGCACGCCGTCCGGAACGTCGACCTCGTCGACCGCGGCTTGCACGAGCGCGAGCTCGTCGAGCGTCACGCGCACGCCGACGCTCGGCGCCGGCGCGCGCAGCATGCGCAGGAAGCGCCAGTCCTCGACCACGTAGCCGACGACGAAGCGCACCAGGAAGCGGTCGTAGATCGCCGACAGCTCGTCCTCCTCGGGCAGCTCGTTCGCGGCGCCGAAGAGCGTCAGCAGCGGCACGGCGACGCTCTCGCGGCCGTTGTGGAAGCGGCGCTCGTTGAGCAGCGTCAAGAGCGCATTCAGGATCGAGGAGCTCGCCTTGAACACCTCGTCGAGGAAGGCGACGTGCGCCTCGGGGAGCTTGTCGGTGGTGACGCGGCGGTACTCGTCCTGCTCGAGCGCGCGCAAGCTCACGGCGCCGAACACCTCGTCCGGCGTGGTGAACTTGGTGAGCAGCCACTGGAAGTAGCGCGCGCCCTCGATGCGTCGGCAGAGCTCGTCGGCGAGCATCGACTTCGCGGTGCCCGGCGGCCCGAGCAGGAGGACGTGCTGCCGCGCGATCAGCGCCGCGAGCGCCCCTTCGATCACCTCGTTGCGCTCGACGAAGATCTGTCCGAGCTCACGCCCGATCGCGGCCAGCTTGTCACGCGCCGCGGCGAGATTGCTCGCTTGCACTCGTTCTCGACTATCAACGCGCGCAGGGACGGGCAACGCGGTCACGAGCGTCGCGGGCGCCGCAGCGGACCGTAGCGCAGCGCTCCTACGCGCGAGCGACGGCGCTCTCGGGAACGCGCAGCCCGAGGCGCGCGGCGAGCTCGCGGAGGTCGGGCGCGAGCGGCGCGACGAGCCGAGCGGGCTCTCGTCCGTCGTCGAAGGTGAGCGCGTGCGCGTGCAGCGCGTGACGCGGGTGCTCGTCGGACGGCGGCGTTCGGTAAATGCGCTCGCCGACCAGCGGCAGGCCGAGGTGTGCCACGTGGAGCCGCGCCTGGTGCGTGCGTCCGGTGAGCAGCGTCACCTCGAGCAGCGCGTGACCCGCCGCGACGTCGCGCACGCGCACGCGGCTGCGTGCGCTGCGCGCTCCCTCGTCGCCCGGCCGCGCGATCCGCCAGCTCGGCACCCCGCGCCGTCCGGTGGGTGCGATCGGCGCGTCGACCAGCGTCTCGTCGAAGTCGGGCGTGCCGTGGCAGATCGCGAGGTAGGTCTTCTCGCCGTGCTGCGCGAGGCGCTGCGCCCACGGCGCGACCAGCGACTTGCGCGTCACGAAGACGATCACGCCCGAGGTGTCGGCGTCGAGCTGGTGCACCGCCCAGACGCGTCGCCCGAGCCGGCGCGCGAGCAGATGCTCGAGCGAGCGCGGATCGTCGCGGTCGCGGCCCGTCGACGGCAGACGCGGTGGCTTGTCGACGACCACGACGCGGCCGTCGTCGTACACGAACGTGAAATCGATGAGCGCGACGTCGTCCGGTGCGCGGGCTTCCACGGCTGCGGTTCCGCGAACGCTGTAACGAAACTGTAACCGGCGCCCCACTCGCATTCTCCCGACCGCGCTGGGACAATGAATCGTGCGTCAAGAAAATCCCGAATCCTCGCCGCAGCGCCGCCGTCCCGCGCGGCGCCGGCGCCCGCGGCGCGCACCGGCCGCACGCCCCTCCGTCGCCACCGACGGCGCGGTCTACCGCGACGACACGCTCGAGCCGAGCTCGACGATCCCCGACGGCTCGGTCACCGTCGGCATGGAGACCGAGGACGCGCTCGGCGCCGAGGCCGCGGCGCGCGCGCCCGACGCGCGTGCGCTGCGCAGCCGCGACGAGATCGTCGCCGAGCTCGCCGCGGAGATGAACGAGACCGCGCAGAAGCTGCTGCGCGACCGCGTCAGCGTCGCCGACATGAAGCTGCTGAACGCGGCGCTCAAGGAGCTGCGCTACGCGTTCCAGGTGTTCGCGCGCTACCGCCAGTTCCGGAAGGTCTCGACCTTCGGCTCGGCGCGCACGCCGCCGGACCATCCGACCTATCGTCAAGCACACGAGTTCGCCCGCCGACTCGCCGACCTCGGCTGGATGGTCATCACCGGAGCGGGCGGCGGCATCATGCGCGCGTGTCAGGAAGGCTCCGGACGCGAGCGCAGCTTCGGCATCAACATCCGGCTGCCGTTCGAGCAGAAGCCGAACGAGATCATCCACCGCGATCCGAAGCTGGTGAACTTCAAGTACTTCTTCACCCGCAAGCTGATGTTCGTGAAGGAGGCCGACGCGATCGCGCTGTTCCCGGGCGGCTTCGGCACGCACGACGAAGGGTTCGAGAGCTTGACGCTGCTACAGACCGGCAAGAGCCGCCCCGTGCCGGTCGTGTTCATCGACGCGCCGGGCGGCACCTACTGGCAGACCTGGCGCGCCTACGTCGAGGATCACCTCCTGAAGGAGAACCTGATCTCGCCGGCCGACATGCGGCTGTTCAAGATCACCGACGACCTCGACGTCGCGATCGCGGAGATCACCGGCTTCTACCGGCGCTACCACTCGTCGCGCTACGTCGGCGACCGGCTGGTGATTCGCTTGACGGAGCCGCTCCCGCCGCACGTCGTCGAGATGCTGAACGACGAGTTCGGCGACATCGTCGCGAAGGGCCGCATCGAGCAGACGCAGGCCTTGCCCGAGGAAGCGGGCGAGCCCGAGATCGCGCACCTGCCGCGGCTCGTCTTCCACTTCGCGCGCAGGGGCTTCGGGCGTCTGCGCATGCTGATCGACGCCGTCAACGAAGCGGGCTGAGCGCCGCGCGTCGCGCGTGCGACGTGCGGCCGAATCGCGTCAGCGCGCGCTCGCCGCCTGCTCGGCGCGGTGCAGCAGGTCGGCGAGCAGCATGAGCGCGGTGAACCAGAACACCTGCGCGCCCAGCGCGGCGCCGATCAGCAGCTCGGTGAGGAGCCCGGTCACGGCGGCGAGCAGCACGAGGATGCTCGTGTCGCGCGTCGTGAGCGTCGCGAGCATCGTCGCGAGCAGGCGCGACTGCCAGATGTCGAGCGGCTTCCAGCGCTCCTCGGTCTTCTCGGCGTAGGTCACGACCGCGAACGACGCGAGCCCGCCGAACGCGAACAGCGCACCCAGCGCCCACGCGCTGCCGGTGCCGAGCTCGGGCCACGCGTGCACCGCGATGCCGAGGAAGGTCGCGATGTGGATCAGCGTGTCGGAGGTGATGTCGAGCCACTCGCCCCACTCGGTCTCTTGCACCTTGGCGCGCGCGATCTCGCCGTCGACGCAGTCGAGCACCGCGGTCGCCTGGAGCAGCAGCGCGCCGAGCACCGGCCAGAAGATCCCTGGCAAGGCGATCAGCGCCGCGCCGAGGAACGCGAGCAGCACGCCGGCGACCGTGATCTGGTTCGGCGTCACGGGACGGCGCATGAGCTCGAGGCTCAGCGGCCGCGACAGGTGACGGTTCAGCACCCGGTCGAGGAAGCCGTCGCGCGGGTTGTCGAGCGATTCGAGCAGCTCGCGCTCGACGCGCGTCCGCTCGACCGCGGCGATGTCGGGATCCGTACCGAGCTTCGCGTACGACAGCGCCAGCACGCGGCGCTCGCCGAGCCAGCCCTGGCGCGGGTCGACCTCGGCCTCCACCGCCGCCGACTCGAGGTCCGACGGGACGCGTCCCCCGAGCGCGGTCGCGGTCGTGCGGACGAGCGCGATGCGGCCGCGGTCGTCGCGCGCGGCGCGCGGCGCTCCGTCGGCGGCGAGCAGGTCGCGCACCGCGCCGGCGACGCAGGCCACGTCGGCGCGCAGCAGCACGACCGGGCCGTCGGTCGGCAACGCCGCGCCGGGCTCGAGCCGACTCAGGCCGTGCGCCTGGCCGATCGGTCGGCCGTCCGAGACCAGCGCCGGCGCGAGGCCCGTGACCTCGGCCAGCGCGCGGGCTCGATCGAGCAGGTCGCGCCCGACGAAGGTGGCCGCAGGATCGACCTCGGGCGCCAGGAAAATCAGCAGGGTGCCACGCTCCGGCTCGCGCATCGGGCAAGCCGTGTACCTGAAGCGCGCCGCCTTCGACAGGGGTTCCCGACGCCGAAAAACGGCGGATTTTCGGGCTTTCGCGCGCGGAGCGGTCGATTGCCTTCGCCTGACCGACCGCTATAATCGGCTTTCTTACGGGATTCGCGCGCGCGACGGGGCGTGACGCGCGCGACGACGCGGAGAGGGGATCCGCCCGAGGGGCGCCGGGGAGCTCAACCGATGATGAAGACGCTGTTTCTCAATCCGCCGTCGTACGACGACTTCGACGGTGGGGCCGGCTCGCGCTACCAGGCCAAGCGCGAGGTCTGGTCGTTCTGGTACCCGACCTGGCTCGCCTACCCCGCCGGGATGATCCCCGGCAGCCGGCTGCTCGACGCGCCGCCCGAGGGGCTCAACCAGGACGAGACGGTGGCCATCGCCGCCGACTACGACTTCGTCGTCATCCACACCTCGACGCCGTCGCTGCGCAAGGACGCCGAGACCGCCGAGAAGATCAAGTCCAAGAATCGCAACGCGATCATCGCGATGGTCGGCGGCCAGGCGACCGCGCAGCCCATGGAGACCCTGCAGGCCTCCGAGGCGATCGACCTCGTCGGCCGCAAGGAGTTCGACTACTCGATGAAGGAGGTCGCCGAGGGTCGCGAGTGGAGCACCATCGGCGGCATCAGCTATCGCCGCGACGGGAAGATCTTCCACAACCCCGACCGTCCGGAGCTCACCGGCGAGGAGCTCGACAAGCTGCCCTTCGTGACCGAGGTCTACGCCCGCGACCTCGACTACAAGAAGTACAACTCGCCGTACTGCCAGTACCCCTACGTCTCGCTCTACACGGGACGTGGCTGCCCCGCGCGCTGCACCTTCTGCCTGTGGCCGCAGGTGACGACGGGTCACCGTTATCGCACGCGCAGCCCCGAGAACGTCATCGAAGAGGTCAAGAACATGCGCAATCTCTTCCCCGAGATGCGCGAGATCTTCTTCGACGACGACACCTTCACCGCGGACCGCGAGCGCGCGCGTCGCATCGCGCAGGAGCTCGGCAAGCTCGGCTACACCTGGTCGACCAACTCGCGCGCCAACGTCGACTTCGAGACGCTCAAGATCATGAAGGAAGGCGGGCTCCGCCTGTTCGTGATCGGCTACGAGTCGGGCAACGAGCAGATCCTGAAGAACATCAAGAAGGGCGTCGACATCCGTCGCGCGCGCCAGTTCACCGAGGACTGCCACAAGCTCGGCATCCTGATCCACGGCACGTTCATCTTCGGCCTGCCCGGCGAGACGCCGGAGACCATCCGCCAGACGATCGAGTTCGCGAAGGAGATGGACTGCGAGACGATCCAGGTCTCGCTCGCCTCGCCGTACCCCGGCACGGAGTTCTACGACTACGTCAAGAAGAACGGCTACGAGGTGGTCGATCCGCTCGTCGACGCCGGCGGCTACCAGAAGTGCACCGTCAGCTACCCCGAGATCTCGGCCGACGAGATCTACGCGGCGGTCGAGCGTGCGTACCGCGAGTTCTACTTCCGCCCGCGCTACATCACGAAGAAGCTCAAGCAGATCGTCTTCGACGCGCACGAGCGTCCGCGTCTGCTCGCCGAGGGCAAGCAGTTCCTGAAGACGATGTGGCATCGGCGCAGCGAGGCGAAAGCGCGCCCGCCGCGCACCGAGGGACCGCGCGCCAGCGCGCCGGCCGCCACCGCCTGAGCGTCGCGGGCGGGGGCGCGACGTCGTGCTGACACAGATCGTCCTGCTGCTGGTCGCGGTCGCGACGGGCTACCAGCTCTTCAGCCTGGTCTGCGCCTGGGCGTTCGCGCGCTGGCAGCGTCGCGAGCTCTCCCGCCCGCTGCCGACGGACGACGCGCTGCCCGGCGTGACGCTGCTCAAGCCGCTCTGCGGCGCCGTCCCCGAGACCTACGACAACCTCGCCAACTCCTGCATGCTCGACTACCCGAAGCTGCAGGTCGTGTTCGGCGTCGCCGACGCGGACGATCCGGCGATCGCCATCGTCAAGCGCCTGAAGCGCGACTTCCCGATGGTCGACATCGAGCTCGTCGTGTCGCCGGAGCGCATCGGCAGCAACGCGAAGATCAGCAACCTGCACAACATGCTGAAGCGCGCGAAGCACGACGTGCTGCTGATCGCCGACAGCGACATCCGCGCGCCGCGCGACTACCTGCGTCGCATCGTGCCCTACCTCGACCAGCCGAAGGCGGGGCTCGTGACCTGCCTGTACCGCGCGAGCGAGGGCCGCACGCTGGCGCACCGGCTCGAGGCGCTGTTCATCAACACCGACTTCGGTCCGATGGTCACCGTCGCGCGTCAGGTCGAGCGCATGACGTACGCGTTCGGCGCGACCATCTGCATCCGGCGCAAGGTGCTCGAGGAGATCGGCGGCTTCGCCGCCGTCGCCGACCACCTGGCCGACGACTACCAGATCGGCAACCTCGCGGTGCAACGCGGCTACGACGTCGTGCTGGCGCCGGTGGTGGTCGAGACGGTGCTCGACCTCGACCGTCTGAGCGAGGTCGCGAAGCACCAGCTGCGCTGGGCGCGGACCTACCGCGTCTGCCGCCCGGCGTCGTACCTCGCGACCGTCGTCACCCACAGCACGCTCTGGGCGACGGCCTACCTGCTCGCGGCCGGCGCGACCGCCGGGGCGTGGGCGGTGTTCGGGGCCGCGGTCGGCATCCGCATGCTCGCCGCGGGCATCATCGCGGATCGGATCCTCGGCGTGCAGCGGATCTGGCGTCAGCTCTGGCTCGTCCCGGCGAAGGACCTCTTCATCTCGGCGATCTGGGCGACGGCGTTTCTCGGCAACCGCGTGCACTGGGGCAGCGCGGACTTCGAGGTCACGCCAGACGGCCGCATGGTCACGCTCGCCGACGAGCAGCGGATCCCCGAGCCGGTCGAGAACTGAGCCCGCGCGGCGCGCGCGCCGCGAAGCCCAGAGCACTCACGCGCGTTCGCACGCGCCCTCGAGACCGACGACGCACTGCCGTTGAGCGCCGCGGATCGACCGCTCCGCAGCGCGGCTCGCCCGCCACGTCGATCGCCGTTTTCGGTGCTTGCGCGCCCCCTGCCAGGACGGTACGACCGTGCCCGCGGGCGCCTGCCCGATCCTTGTGCAGCCTCTCCCGGCGGTGCCGGCAGCGGCGGCACGCTGGCCGACCACGAGCGTCCTTCCCGGACGCGAGCTTGCGCGCGAATGGCTGACACTTCTTCCGCACCATACCGCTGTCACGTCGCCATCATCGGTGGCGCGACCGCGGGCGCCGAAGCGGCGGACAAGCTCGCCGCGGAGGGCGCCCTGTGCGTCGTCTTCGAGCAGAACGATCGTCCCTACGGGAAGGTCGAGGACGGCCTGCCGCTCTGGCACACCGCGCTGCGCAGGAAGGAGTACGACCTCATCGACGCGAAGCTGCAGCGCCCCGGCGTGCACTTCGTGCCGCGCACCGCGATCGGCCGCGACCTCTCGTTCCGTGAGCTGCTCGAGTCCTGGGACTTCGACCTGATCGTGCTCGCGCACGGCGCGTGGCGCGACCGTCCGCTGCCGGTCGAGGGCGCGGATCGCTTCGTCGGCAAGGGGCTCGTCTACCAGAACCCGCTCATCTACTGGTTCAACCACCAGCACGAGCCCGGCTACGCGGGTCCGCGCTACGAGATCCCCGACGGCGCGATCGTGGTCGGCGGCGGGCTCGCGTCGATCGACGTCGTCAAGGTGCTGCAGATCGTCACCACGCGCGACGCGCTCGCGAAGCACGGCATCGAGGTCGACCTGCTCGCGCTCGAGGCCGACGGCATCCCGGAGACGCTCGCGCGCCACGGCCTCAGCTGGCAGGACCTCGGCCTGCGCGGCTGCACGCTGTTCTACCGCCGGCGCATCGAGGACATGCCGCTCAGCGAGCTGCCGCCGAACGCGCGTCCCGAGCAGATCGAGAAGGCCGGCACCGTGCGCCGCCGCATCCTCGAGAAGGCGCAGAGCAAGTTCCTGTTCGCCGTCGAACCGCTGTCGGTGCCCGTCGGGCTGCTGGTCGAGAACGATCGACTGGTCGGGCTGCGCTTCGCGCGCACGCGCCTCGACGCCTCCGGGCGTCCCGAGATCGTGCCCGGCGAGGAGTTCGAGGTGCGCGCCGAGCTCACCGTGTCGTCGATCGGCTCGATCCCGGAGCCGATCGAAGGGCTCGAGATGCAGGGCGAGCTGCTGCGCATCGAGGACCTCGAGCTCGGCAAGGTCGCCGACTACGAGCACGTCTTCGGCTGCGGCAACGTGATCACCGGCAAGGGCAACCTGGTCGCGTCGCGCCGCCACAGCGCGCAGGTCGCGAAGTACTTGACGCAGAAGATCGCGGCATCCGCGAACGGCGGACGCGCGCCCGAGACGACGGCGCGGCTGCTCGAGAAGGTGCGCGCGCGCCAGCGCGCGGTCGGTTTCGACGGCGACTACCGCGCGTGGATCGAGCGCGTCCGTCCGGAGGGTTTCGCTTGAGCTCGCGCACACAGGGGTCGCGTGACGGGCGCGCGGCGACCGCCGCGCTCCGCGTGCTGCTCGCCGCGACGCTGCTCGCCGCGTGCGGCGACGCGTCCGGCACCGGCGGCACGGCGGCCGATCCCGCGACACCCGGCCCCTACCCGGTCGGCGTGACGCGCATCACGCTGCGCGACGAGGCGCGCGGGCGGACGCTCCTCACCGAGGTCTGGTACCCCGCGGACGAGTCGGTGCGTGGCCTGCCGCCGTCGCCGCTGGGCGAGTACCTGCCACCGGATCTCGCATTTCTCGCCGACAACGCGACGATCCCGGTGGTCGCGGTGCGCGAGGCGCCGATCTCACCGGACGGCCCGTTCCCGCTCGTCGCGTTCTCGCACGGCTCGGGCGGCATCCGCTTCCAGAACACCTTCCAGGTCGAGCACCTCGCGAGCCACGGCTACGTCGTCGTCGCGCCCGACCACGAGGGCAACACCTTCTTCGACGGCTCCGGCTCGCAGTCGCAGATCGCGGTCGAGCGGCCGCTCGACGTGATCTACGTGCTCGACGCCTTCAGCGGCTTCACGCACGACCCGGCGAGCCCGTTCCACGGCTGGGTCGACACCGCGCTGCCGTTCGGCGTGACTGGACACTCGTTCGGCGCCTTCACCAGCTTCGCGGTCGCGAGCATGGACGCGCGCATCGCCGCGTCGCTGCCGATGGCGCTCGCGGGACCGATCTCCGACACGTACTCCGCGGCGACGTTTCTCATGCTCGCGACGCAGGACAAGACGATCGGCCTCGCGCAGAACCAGGCAATCCGCGACGCGTACGAGGAGCTGCCGGGTCCGCGCTACCTGGTCGAGGTGATCGACGCCGGGCACTACAGCTTCAGCTTCGCCTGCGCGACCGGGCTCGGCATCGGCGACGGCGACGGCTGCAAGACCGGCACGCGCCTCGAGGACGATTCGCCGGTGACCTTCACCGACTACCGGCGCGTCTGGAACCTGGTCGACACGTACTCGGCGGCGCTCTTCGGCCGCTACCTGCGCGGGATCGAGGCCTACGAGGCGACGCTCACGACCAACCTCGATCCGGAGATCGTGCTCCACCTCGCGGATCCCGAGCCGACCGGATCCGCCGCGAGCGCGCTCGTGCTGCCCTTCGGCCAGGTGCCGTAAGCGGGCTCCGTCCGCTATCGTCGCTGCATGAGCGACACGCCGTCCCGCGTCGTCAAGGACAACATGATCGGGCTGCGCATGCCCGACGTCGACGTGTGGAGCGACCGCGTCGTCACCGTGCTCGGCCAGAACCCCGGACCGTTCACCGGGCCGGGCACCAACACGTACCTGGTCGGCACCTCCCGCCGTCCGCTGCTGCTCGACACCGGACAGGGCTTGCCGCAGTACCTGCCGCTCCTCGAGCGCGCGCTCTCCGAGCACCGCGGCGGCAAGGAGATCGAGCGCATCCTGCTGACCCACGCGCACGTCGATCACCTGGGCGGCGTCGAGCACGTGCGCGCCCGCTTCGGCGCGCTGCCGGTGCTGAAGCGTCCGTGGCCGGGGAACGACGGTCAGCTCGAGGCGTCGGTGGTCGCGATCGACGACGGCGCGGTGATCGAGACCGAGGGCGCGACGCTGCGCGCGATCCACACGCCGGGCCACGCCGAGGACCACCTCTGCTACTGGCTCGAGGAGGAGCGCGCGCTGTTCACCGGCGACGTCGTGCTCGGCGCCGGCACGACCGTGATCCCGGAGCACGGCGGCGACCTCGCCGACTACATGGCCTCGCTGCGCCGCCTGCTCGCGCTCGAGCCGGCGGTGATCTACCCGGCGCACGGTCCGGCAATTCGTGACGCCGCGAAGAAGATCCGCGAGTACATCGCGCACCGCGAGCTGCGCGAGGCGCAGATCGTCGATTTGCTCGCGCGGGGCGTCTCCGAGGTCGGGGAGCTGGTGAGCCGCATGTACGCCGACGTGCCGCAGTTCCTGCACGCGGCGGCCGGCACGTCGGTGCGCTCGCACCTGCGCAAGCTCGAGCGCGAGGGTCGCGCGCGGCGCGACGGCGAGCGCTGGACGCTGGTCACGGCGTAGCCGGTCGCATCCCCGGCGCGCAGCCGGACGCCCGTTCCCGACGTCAGATCACGCCGTCCGCGCGCAGCGCCGCGAGTTCGTCCTCGGTGCAGCCGAGCCAGTCGCGGTAGACGGCGTCGTTGTCCGCGCCGAGCGCGCCGCCGAGGTTCTCGATGCGCGCACGCGTGCGGGCGCCGCGGGGCTGCGGCGCCGCGGTGGTGACGCGGCCGAGCTCGTCGTCCGCGACCTCGAGCAGGCTCTCGCGCGCGTGGAAGTGCGGATTGCGCAGGACGTCGTTCAAGCCGTCGACCGCGGCGAGCGAGACGCCGGCGTCGTTGAACGCGGCGACGACCTCCGCGGTCGGGCGCTGCGCGATCCACGCACCGAGCAGCGCATCGAGCTCGTCGGCGTGGCGCACCCGCGACAGGTTGTCGCGGAAGCGCGGATCGTCGCGCAGCTCGGGGCGGCCGATCACCGCGAGCGCACGGTGCGCGAGCTCGTCGGTGCCGGCCGTGATCGCGACCCAGCCGCCGTCGGCGGTGGGGTACACGTTGCGCGGCGCCATGGTCGGAAAGCGGTTGCCGTGCCGTCCGGGCTCGATGCCGTCGCGCGAGGTCGCCGCGAGACGCAGGGATAGGAGCCCGAGCAGCGGCTCGTACATCGCGACGTCGAAGACGTCGCCGCGCGCGGGCGTCGCCGGATCACGGCGCGCGTCGCGGGCGTAGAGCCCGAGCAGCGCCGCGACGATCCCCTGCAGGACGCCCATGTAGTCGCCGAGCCCGACCGGCGACAGCGTCGGCGGTCCGTCCGCGGCGCCGGTCAGCGCCGCAAGCCCGCTCATCGCCTCGGCGAGCGTCCCCGAGCCCGGACGCCCGGCCCACGGCCCCTCCACGCCGTACGCCGTCAGGTGCACGGCGACGAGCCGCGGATGCGTCGTCGCGAGCCGCTCGGGCTCGAGCTCGAAGCGCTCGAGGCGTTCGCCGCCGAGGTTCGTCACCAGCAGATCGGCGCGCGCGAGCAGGCGATCGAGCAGCGCGCGTCCCGCCGGCTTCGACGCATCGAGCGTCACGTGCTGCTTGTTTCGATTGACGATCTTCCAGGTGAGCGGCGCTCCGCTTCGATCGATCAGACGGCGCAGCGAGTCGCCGCGCGGGTGCTCGACCTTGATGACGCGCGCGCCGAAGTCGCCGAAGAAGGCCGCGATCTGCGGTGCGGCGGCGAGCGTCGCGAGGTCGACGACGGTCAGGTGCGAGAGCGGCACGCGCCACGGCTACGGCGCGTGAACGCGCGATTCAAGCGCGCAGGCTCACGTGCGACTCGCGCGCGCGGGTCAAGCGCGCAGGTCGCTCCAGCGCGCGAGCACGACGCCGCGCGCCTCGAGCCGCTCGCGCACGCGCGGCGAGGTCAGCGCCGCGAGCTCGTCGCTCGGACGGTAGCCCGGCATGAGACGACGCATCTCCGGCGTCTGCCCGAGTGCGGGATGGCAGTAGAGCTCGCTCGTGCCGGGCGGCAGCGTGTCGAGCAGGTGCAGGACGTAGGGCTCGTCGCAGGCGCCGGTCTGGTGCAGACCCAGCGTGCGGTCGGCGAACACGACGCCGTGCGCGCGGAAGCGACGCTCCGCCATCGCCGACAGGAGCCGCAGCACGAGACCCTCGAAGGTCTTCCGCGCCACGTGGCGTCGGTCGTAGCGCAGGTTCGGCAGCACGGCCTCGCGCGTGAGACGCATCGCCGGAATGCCGAACTCGGGGACGAGCGGCGCGAGGACGTCCTGCACGAGCGGGTGCAGGTGGACGTTCAGGTGACCGTCGAGATGCGCGAGCGGCAACCCTGTCGCGCGGAAGCGCTCGAGCTGCGCGCGCACCTCGCGCTGCACGGCGCGCCGCAGGCGCGGCGAGAAGAAGTAGCGGATCGCGGCCGGGATCGCGCTCTCGCGGAACGCGCCGGATGCGGTCGCGAGGCCGGTCGCGCGCGCGTCGGGGCTCGCCGGGCGTCCCTGCACGAGGACCAGGTGCAGGCCGACGTCGAGCGTCGGCGTCTCGCGCGCGAGCGCGACCGCTTCGTCGGCCGCGGGCGCCGTCACCATGAGGCTCGTCGCGGTCAGGATGCCTTCGCGGTGCGCGCGCACGATGGCGTGGTTCACCTCGGGCGCGAGCCCGAAGTCGTCGCCGGTGACGATCAGCCGGCGCGCGGCCGCTGTCGTCGCCGTGCTCAGACCGACGATCCGCGCGCGATCGTCCGGGCGCGTTCGAGATCCTCGGGAAAGTCGATCTCGGTCCAGTCGAGGTCGTCGACGCGCTCGAACCCGACCTCGACCCGGCGCAGCAGCTCGGGATAGACCTCCTCGTGCTCGAGGTCCTTGTCGCCACGCGCCACGCGCTGCTCGAGAAGCTCGCGCAGCACGGCGGACGCGCTCGCGTCGAGCTTGAGGAAGCCGACCGACTCGCCGAGCAGGTCGTACTCGCCGCGCGGCCGGCGCGAGATGTCGATCACCCGACCGCCGCGCACCATCAGCATCTGCTCCTCGCCGGTCGCCTGCGAGCGTCCGTCAAGCAGAAAGCAGCTCGGGTGCGGCGAGCGCACGAGACGCTCCATCATGGCGTCGGGCAGCCAGACGTCGGCGTCCATCACCAGCACCTCGCCCGCGAGGTGGTCGCGGGCGGTCCACAGCGACAGGATCGCGCCGCGCTCGTAGTCCGAGTTGCGCAGCAGCGTCACGCCCGGAAGCTTGCCGAGGCGCTGCTCCATCAGCTCCGCCCTGTAGCCGACGACCACCACGACGCGCGTCACGCCGCAGCGCTGGAGCTGCGCGATCAGCCGCTCGATCAGGCTCTCGCCCGCGACCTCGAGCAGCGCCTTCGGCTGATCGAGCGAGGCCTCGCCGAAGCGACGCCCGACGCCCGCCGCGAGAATGATCGCCGTTGCGCTCACCGCAGCGCCTCCTCGCGTCCGAGCGCGCGCGCGAGCGAGACGAGGAAGCGCGCGAAGTCGTCCTCGGTGAGCGCGCCCATGTTGGCGACGCGGAACACCTCGCGGCTGAGCTGCCCCTGTCCCTCGTAGATCACGAAGCCGTCCTCGCGCAGGCGATCGTGCAGCTCGCGATACTCGAAGCCGGGCGGCAAGGACAGCGTCGTGATCGAGTTCGAGCGCAGCTCGGGCGGCAGCAGGAAGCGCAGGCCGAGCTTCGCGAAGCCCTCGCGGAGCTGCGCCGCGGCGCGCGCGTAGCGCGCGATCCGCCGATCGACGCCTTCCTCGAGCAGCTCGTCGAGCGCCTCGTCGAGCGCGTACATCACCTGCACCGCGGCGGTGAACGGAACCGTGCGCTTCTCGTGCGCCTGGAAGTGGCGCGGCAGGTGCATGTAGACCGAGCGCGGCGGGATCGCGGCCATGCGCTCCATCTCGCTCTTGCGCGCGAGCACGAAGCCGACCCCCGGCAGCCCCTGGATGCACTTGTTCGCGACGCCGACGCACACGTCGACGCCCCAGGCGTCGAGCTGCATCTCGTCGCCCGCGAGCCCGCTGATCGCGTCGACCAGGAACACCTTGCCGTGCCGGCGCACGATGCGGCCGACCTCCGCGACCGGATTGAGCAGCCCGGTCGTGGTCTCGTGGTGCACGAGCGCGACGACCTCGATCGCGTCGTCGGCGGCGAGCGCCGCGTCGATCGCGGCGAGGTCGGGCGGCGTGCCCCAGTTGCCGCGCACGACCACGGTGTCGATGCCCGCGGTCTGCGCCATCTCGAGGATGCGCTCGCCGTAGACGCCGTTCGCGACCACGAGCATCTTGCGCCCACGCGACACGCTGCTGGTCACGGCGGCCTCGAGCGCGAGCGTTCCCGAGCCGGTGAGCGGCACCGCGACCCAGCCGCCCTGCGGCGCGAACGAGCGCACGAGCTTCGCACGCACGGCGTCGAGCAGGTCGCTGAACTCCGGCTCGCGGTGGCAGAGATCGCCGCGGGCGAGCGCGCGCGTGACCCGCGGCGAGACGTTGACCGGTCCCGGCGCGAGCAGGATCACCGCGCGGAGCCTCCGTGGGTTCGCGTGGACGCGAGCCGCTCGATCGCGCTCCGCAGACGGGCCGTCATCTCGGGCGGCGTGAACGGGATGCGCGGCGCGGGCGGGCCTTCCTCGGGAAGCGTCTCGACGAGCAGCAGCGTCGGCCCGGAGATCGACGCGTGCTCGCGCAGCGTCGGCGCGATCGCCGCGGCGTCGCGCACGCGTGCCACCGCCTCGTAGCCCGCGGCGCGCGCGATCTCCTCGAGCGCGACCCGCGACGAGATCGTCGGCTGGTTGCCGGTGCTCGCGTAGACGCCGTTGTCGAGCACGACGTGGCGGAAGCGCTCGGGCGCGAGCACGCCGATCATCGGCAGCGCGCCGAGGTTCATCAGCACGTTGCCGTCGCCGTCGAGCACCGCGACCGGCACGCCCGGACGCGCGGTCGCGACGCCGAGCGCGATCGACGACGCGAGGCCCATCGAGCCGATCATGTAGAAGTGCGTGTCGCGGTCGCCGAGCGCGTGCGCCCAGCGCGAGATGTAGCCGTTCGCGCACACCACGACGTGGTCCGCGAGCTCGGGCAGCGCGGCGGCGATCGCGTCGCGCGTCGTCGGACGCGTCCTCTCGGTCGCGGCCGTCAAGCAAGCACTCCGGGTTTGACCACGAGCGCGACCGGCCCCGGCTTCCCGTCGAGGCGAGCGCGCGCCCACGCGACGTCGTCCGCGGCGCTCGTCGCCTCGATCGCGCGCCAGGGAATGGACATCGCGTCGAGGATCTTCGGCATCGCCTCGCCCATGACGAGGTGCTCGGGCGCGTCCTTGCCTTCGTAGCCGCGCCACGTGATCACCAGCAGGCAGGGCATCTCGTAGATCGCCTGCAGCGAGCCGAGCGCGTTCAGCGACACGCCGAAGCCCGAGTTCTGCATCACGACCACGGGTCGGCGTCCGGCGAGCGCCGCGCCGGCGGCGAGGCCGAGCGCCGCGTCCTCGCGCGTCTCCGCGATGTAGCCGTGCGGCTCGAGCGCGGTGATCAGCGACGCGACCAGCGAGCACGGCACGCCGGTGAAGAAGTCGAAGCCCTGCTGCATGAGCTCGCGCGCGAGCTGCGCGCCGCTCAGCCCTCCCGCCCCGCCGTGCATGGTCACGCGCGGATCTCGGCCCAGGCGCGGCGGTAGTCGTCGAAGCTGTCGATCTCCATCCAGCCCTTGTAGACGTCGACGCAGGTCACCTCGTGGCCGCGGTCGATGAGCTCCTGGAGGAGATCGGGGAGGCTCGCGCGCTCGAGCGATTCCGCCTCGTGGAACGGACCACGGTGGCGCTCGACGAGGTCGCGGTAGGTCTCGCGCACCAGGGCCGCTCCGCGCTCGGAGAACATCGCCAGCCCGATGAACTCGCCGTGCGCCTCCTCGGGCGCGAGGCGCTGGCCGATCTTGAGCACGCGCGGACCGGAGGTCGACGGCACGAAGCGGTAGCCCGACACCGGCGCCTCCTCGGTGATCACCAGGTCGTGCTTGCGCTTCGGCACTCTGCCGTTCCCCGCCCGCACCGCGTCGTAGTACGCGCGATCGACGCCGATCACGATGTCGCCGCGCGCGCGCAGCATGCGGTTGATGATCGCCTCGTCGAAGATCACGTCGCCGTACAGGCAGACGAGCGGTCCGCGCAGCTCGTCGCCGGCGACCATCAGCGACGCGAGCTCACCGGTGGTCGCGTAGGCGTCGTTGTCGTAGCAGCGGAGCTGCGGATAGCGGATCGCCGCCTTCTGGTGGCCGCGCACGACCGCGATGTCCTTGATGCCCGACGCGTTGAGCGCCTCGATCTGCCGCTCGAGGATCGTCTTGCCCTTGATGTCGAGCATACATTTCGGACGGTCGCGCGTGAGGTCGCCGAGCGCGCCGTCCTCGCCGGCGGCGAGGATCACCGCCGTGCAGTCGAAGCCACCGGGCAGCAGATAGAGCGACTCGTTCTGCTTGAGGTCGCCGAGGCCGACGAGCGCGTAGATGTCCTCGAGCGGCGCGATGCGCTTCTCGAGCTCGATCGTCTCGCCGGCCTTGAGCGCGGCGAGCGCGTCGCGCATCGCGACGACGGCCGCGCGCAGCGCCTGGTTCGCGTAGATCACCAGCCGGAAGCCCGCGCGCTCGAGCTCGCGCAGCGGCGTTCCGACGTACGTCGTCGGCACGGCGACGAGCGGCACGTCGCGGTCCCACGCGGCGGCCACCTCCGCGAGCTCGCTCAGGTCGTGGTGCTTCGAGTGGATCAGGATCGCGTCGGCGCCCGCGTCGGCGTACGCGCGTGCGCGCGTCAGCGCCTCCTCCTTGCCCCAGCCCGCGATCAGCGCCTCGGTGCGCGCGATGACGACGAAGTCGTCGGCCTTCTGCGCGGCCTTCGCCGCCGCCACCTTGCGCGCGTGCTCCTCGGTCGGGACGAGCTCGCGCGCGACGCCGGCGTAGAAGCTGCAGCGCTTCGGGAAGACGTTGTCCTCGATCGAGATCGCGGCGACGCCCGCGGCCTCGAAGTCGGCGACCGTGCGCATGACGTTGATCGCGTTGCCGAAGCCGGTGTCGCAGTCGGCGATCACCGGGATCGACGTCGCCTCGACCATCGCGCGCGTCGCCTCGAGCGTCTCGCTCATGGTGAGGATGCTCGCGTCGGGCACGGCGCGCACGGCGGAGAGACCGAAGCCGCTCGCCCAGACGGCGTCGAAGCCCGCCTGCTCGACGAGCTTGGCGGACAACGCGTCGTGCGCGCCGCAGGCCACCACGCAGGCGCGCTCGGCGAGCAGACGCTTCAAGGATCGCGTGGCAGCGCCCATCGACAGGCTCGGGGTACGATACGGCCGCTCGAGCCGCAACCCGTCAAGGACCGATGTCCGCGTCTTGACGAGCGAATTGAAAGCGCCGGGGAGCGCGGGATAAGGTGCCACCCATGGCCACGATGATCACCGACGAGTGCATCAACTGCGGCGCCTGCGAGCCCGAGTGCCCCAACACGGCGATCTACCAGGGCGGCGTCGAGTGGGTGGCACCCGACGGAAGCAAGCACCCCGCGCTCTCGGACCAGACCTTCTACATCGTCCCCGAGAAGTGCACCGAGTGCGTGGGCTTCTACGATCACGAGGCCTGCGCCGCCGTGTGCCCGGTCGACTGCTGCGTCCCGAACCCGAACATCCCCGAGACCGAGGACGTGCTGATCGCGCGCGCGAAGGCGCTCCACCCCGACAAGACGTTCGGCCCCGACTTCCCGTCGCGCTTCAAGGCCGGCGGGGCTGCCGCGCCCGCTCCGGCGCCGGCGGCGGAAGCCCCGGCCGCGGCTGCCGCGTCACCGGCGCCGGCTGCCGCCCCGGCGGCACAGACTGCGGCTGCGGCGCCTGCCGCTGCTCCCGCGCCGGCCGCCGCTGCTGCACCCGCCGCGACCGTCGCGGTCAGCCCGGAGGACGCGCTCGCGGCGTCCGTCCCGGCGCTCGAGGAGTGGGGCGTCCCGCTGGTCTGCTTCCGCTGCTCGGGGCAGTTCGAGGTGGAGTTTCAGTACATCAAGCCGGGCGTCGTGCTGCACTGCCCGCACTGCGGCGGCTCGTTCGTGTGCAACACGGCGCTCTACCAGTCGCTGTCGCGTCGGCTCACGAAGTTCTACTCGTCGTGGACCAAGAGCTTCGAGGAGTTCCGCGAGCGCCGCGCGCGCGAGCTCGAAAACTTCGAGGCGAGCCAGAAGGCGGCGCTCGCGAAGCTCGAGGAGGATCTCAAGGAGATCTCCGCCAAGGCGGATCTCGCCGGAGCTCCGGTCCGCAGCCGCGGGCTGCTCTGAGCGGGTTCGCTGGGCCGGCCGTTCGGCCCGAGCGCTCGACGCCGGCCGAGCGCGCCCGGCCGACGGATCCCGATCCGCCCTCGATCAGTACTCGCTGCGCAGCGCGACCGACGCGACCGGCTGCGCGAGACCGAGGCTGCGCAGCAGCGCGATCGTGTACCAGCCGAGGTCGATCTCCCACCAGCGCTGCGCGAAGCGCGAGCTGCCGGGGAACTCGTGGTGGTTGTTGTGCAGCCCCTCGCCGCCGGTGATCACCGCGAGCAGCCACATGTTGCGCGCGCTGTTCGCGAAGCGCTGGTAGCCGATCCAGTGCGCGGCGCCGTTGATCGACGCGTTCAGGAAGATGTACAGCCCGACGTGCAGGCCGAAGGCGATCAGCCCGAGCAGCGGACCGAACGCCAGCATCAGCATCCCCGCGAACAGACCGAGGCCGAGCCAGCTGTTCGAGAACAGACGATCCCAGCGGTCGTCCGTGATGTCCTTGGTGTAGCGCGCGATCGTCTCGGGATTCGCGGCCTCGCGGCGGTAGTACGCGTAGTTGAGGAGCTGGATCTGCCAGAAGCCGTGCACGTACGGTGAGTGCGGGTCGCCCTCGGCGTCGGCGAACTTGTGGTGCTTGCGGTGCACGGCCGCCCACTGCCGCGGCTCGATGCCGGTCGTGAGCCAGATCAGCAAGCGCATCACGAAGCGCACCGACGGCGCCAGCGTCACCGCTCGATGCGACAGGGACCGGTGCAGGTAGATCGTCGTGCAGAGCGTGGCGATCTGCACGGTGATGAAGACGGTGATCAACGCGAGCACCAAGTCGTGCATCGAGAAGGTCAAGAGATCGAGCATCGGACGGCCTTTCCTCCCTCACGGAAACCAAGCGGAGCGCGAGGTCGGCTCCAGCTAACTACGATGCCGCGAGAGCCGCAAGCAGGTTGGTCTGCGCGCGGAAACTCGCGTTGGCCGCGCGGCGCGCTCGTGGTACCTTCTTCCCTCGCAATGCTCGACGAGCGCGTCCTGCGCGAAAGGATTCAGGAGCTGCTGCGTCCCTACGCGTCGAACTGGAGCGGCTCACTGCGTCGCGGCGATCTCGTCATCCCGCAGGTCGAAGTGAACCGGGTCATCCAGGACATCACTGCCGCGGTGCAGGAGGCGCTCGACGAGCGCTCGGAAGCGTCCGACCTGGCGCTGTTCCGCTTCCTCTCGGAGACGCGCCGTCTGCCCTCCGTGCAGGACCAGGTGAAGGCCCTGCGCGAGCAGTTCCTGGTCCTCGAGCGCAAGCGCTAGGTCCGCGCGCGCGAGCAGCTCGCGCGCGGCGCTCCGCGTCGTGTCGCGCCGCGACGCGTCGCGCACGGGACGATTCCACGGTCGTTGCACGCGTCCCGCTCCGCGAGCGTTTCGCGTCTGCGCTGGCGCTGGCGACGATTCGCACGGACCGAAATGGCACACGCGCACGCTCGACTGTGTCATTCCGGACTCGGAGCGCACACCGCAGTTGACAACGCGCTCGGGAGCGGCGCGACAATTCGCGATTTTTCGCCAGCCGCCAGCGGCCGTCGAGATGGCACGCGTGATGCTCTGGACCCGGGCATCCCCCAAGCACCCCTCGGCCCTGTCGGAGCCCCTCCCTCCGGCAGGGCCACCCGCCCTCCCCCCAAGGCGCGGACACGCGGCACGCCAATCGGCCCGCGACCACGAGGTGCTCGGAAGCGCGTCAAGCGCTTCCGCTTGCGCGTTTGCCGCAGGGTCGGTGCGGCGAATCCTCGCCCGTGGGTGCGTCCAATTTGCGGCCGTTGGACCGTCTGCTACTCTAATGCACTGCTTCAGGTCGTTTAAGCCAACCTGAACTCACACCCATGCACATCGAGACCCTCAAGGTCTTCTGCGACCTCGTCGACACGGGCAGCTTCTCCGTCGCGGCCGCGCAGAACTTCGTCACCCAGTCCGCCGTCAGCCAGCAGATCCGGACGCTCGAGACGCGCTACGGCCGCAAGCTCGTCGAGCGCGCCAAGCGGCGCGTCCGCCCGACGCCGGCGGGCGAGATCTTCTACGAGATCTCGAAGGAGATCGTCACCCGCTACCAGGACCTCGAAGGCCGCCTGCAGGCGTTCGCCAACATCGTCGCCGGCACGGTGCGCGTCGCGACGGTGCACTCGGTCGGGCTCTACGAGTTCTCGGACGAGCTCAAGCGGTACGTGAAGGCCTACCCGAACGTGAACGTTCGGCTCGAGTACAAGAAGTCGAACCAGATCTACGAGGACGTGCTCTCCGGCACGCTCGACGTCGGCGTCATCGCGTACCCGAGCAAGCGCCCGCAGATCCGCCTGATCCCGTTCCGCGAGGACCGTCTGGTGCTGATCTGCAGCCCGGCGCACCCGTTCGCGAAGCAGAAGACGATCTCGATCAAGAAGCTCGAGGGCCAGAACTTCGTCGGCTTCGAGAAGGACATCCCGACGCACAAGGCGATCGAGCGCGCGCTGCAGAAGCACGGCATCCGCGTGCACTACGTCGCCGAGGTCGACAACATCGAGGTCATCAAGCGGATCGTCGAGGTCGGCACGGGGATCTCGATCGCACCCGAGCCCGCGGTGCGTCCCGAGGTGCGCAACAAGACGCTGGTCGCGATCCCGCTGAGCGACGAGACGTTCCTCCGCCCGCTCGGGATCATCTACAAGGAAGGCCGGCACTTCTCGCCCGCCGCCGAGAAGTTCATCGAGATCCTGACGCCGCCGGCCGAGAGCTGACGGGACGCTCGCCCCGAGCCGCGTCCGCGAACGCTTCGAGCTCGCCGAGCAGCTCGAGCTCGGCCTCCAGGTGCGCGAGCGTGCGCAGGTCCGCGAGGTGAGCGAGCGTGCGCAGGTCTGCGAGGCGCTCGAGCGTCGACCCGCGACGCTCGTCGCGCAGCTCGCGCACGAGCCGCTCGCGCGCGCGGCGCTCGGCACGCAGGAGCTTCGCGTCGAGACGCTCGCCCAGGTGTGCGGCGAGCGCGACCCTGATCAGCAGCGGACGCGCGACGAACGCGCGGCACGCGGGCTCGTCGACGAGCCAGCGCCGCAGCACCTCGCGTCCCGCGTCGGTGAGCGCGTAGCACCGACGCCGACGCCGCGACGGCGGATCTTCGTCGACCGCGACCACGAGCCCGGCGCGCGCGAGCTCCGCGAGCAGCGCGTAGACGTGCGACGGCTCGAGCTCGCGACCCGCGAGAAAGGAGCGATTCAGGCGCTCGCGCAGCCGATAGCCGTGCGCCGGGCCGTGCTCGAGAAGGCCGAGGACGATGTGCTTGACGGACATGCGATCCTCCCGGCCGAGGATCGAGGCGTCGCGCCGGCTCGAGCAAGCCGCCGACGCGATTTCATGTCACGCGTGCAACCGCCGGAACTCTAACCCAGCCGCGGCATGACCTCGCGCGCGAACAGCTCGAGCTGCTCGGGGCTGCCGAAGTCGCCGAACATCACCATGAAGCGCTGCACGCCGAGCGCGGCGCGCGCGCGCAGCGCGTCCGCGACCTGCTCGGGCGTGCCGAGGTGGACGTCGCCGTCGAGCTTGACGAAGCCCGCGAGCTCGCGGGCGAGGCGCTCGCGGGCGCGCTCGACCTCGGCGGCGTTGCGTCCGAGCTCGACCATGATCTGCTCCGAGACCTCGATCGTGTCCGGGTCGCGGCCGACCTCGGCGCAGAATTCCAGCAGGCGCTCGCGCTTCGCCGCGAGCTCGCGCCAGTTCGGGTTCGGGCAGTTCCAGCCGTCGGCGTGGCGCGCGGCGAGGCGCAGCAGCGAGTCGCTCGCGCCGCCGAGGATCAGCGGCAGGCGCTTCGGCTTCGGCAGCATCGGCGCCGCCTCGACGCGGTAATGCTCGCCCTCGAACGTCGCGCGCTCCTCGCGCCACATGCGGCGGACGATCTCGACCGCTTCCGCGAGCTGCTTCGAGCGCACCCGGGGCGGCGGGAAGGCGTAGCCGTAGGCGCGGTACTCCTCCTCCATCCAGCCCGCGCCGAGGCCGAGCTGCAGACGACCGTCCGAAAGATCCGACAGCGACGCCGCCATCTTCGCGAGCAGCGCCGGCGAGCGGTACGACTGACAGAGCACGAGCGGCCCGAGCAGGATCCTGTGGGTCGCGACGGCGAGGCCCGAGAGCGCCGTCCAGGCCTCGAGGTGGTTCTCGTCGGGGCGCGTCGGGAACCAGAAGTGGTCGTCGAGCCACAGCGACTCGTAGCCCAGACGCTCGATCAGCTCGGCGCGCGCGCGCAGGGTCGGCCAGTCGAGCCCCGCGAGCGGCAGGAAGACGCCGACCCGGGGAGCCTGCGAAGCGGAAGACGCCATGCGCGCCACTGCACTCATTCCCGGGTCGCAATGCAAGCGCACGACGTCCGACGACGGTCGTGGGAACGTGGTCGCGCAGTCAAGTTGACAACCCTCGCGGTGGCCACGACGATGCCGGGATCCCCGAGGGTTGAGGAGCTCCACGCATGGCAGGCAATCGAGAGCGCAAGGTGGCGGTCGTGGGCGCGACCGGCGTCGCCGGACAGCAGTTCATCGCCGCGCTGCAGAACCATCCTTGGTTCCGCATCACGACGCTCGCCGCCTCCGAGCGCTCGGCCGGACGCAGCTACGGCGAGGCGCTGCGCGACGCGAACGGCGCGTTTCGCTGGTACTGCGACGAGGAGCCGAGCCCGAAGGTGCTCGCGCTCGAGGTCGCCAACGCGCGCGACCTCGACCCGACGTCGGTCGACATCGTGTTCACCGCCGTCGAGAGCGACGCCGCGCGTGAGCTCGAGCCGAAGCTCGCGAAGCACAGGCCGGTGTTCTCGACCGCGTCCGCGTTTCGCTACGAGCCCGACGTCCCGATCGCGGTGCCCGGCGTCAATCTCGATCACCTCGCGATCGTCGACGAGCAGCGTCGCCGCCGCGGCTGGCAGGGCTTCATCGTGCCGCTGCCGAACTGCACGACGATGGGGCTCGTCATCACCCTCAAGCCGCTCGACGAGGCGTTCGGCGTCAAGAAGGTCATCATGACGTCGATGCAGGGGCTGTCCGGCGCGGGACGCTCGCCGGGGGTGGTCGCGCTCGACGTCCTCGACAACGTGATCCCCTACATCGTCGGCGAGGAGGAGAAGGTCGCGCGCGAGACCGGCAAGATCCTCGGCGGCGTGCGCGACGGCGCCTTCGCCCCGCACGACGTCGTGGTGAGCGCCACCTGCACGCGCGCCAACGTGCGCGAGGGCCACACCGAGGCCGCGCACGTCGAGCTCGCGCGCTCGGCGAGCCTCGAGGAGGTCCGCGCGGCGTTCGAGAACTTCGGCCGCGAGTTCTGCGCGCGGAATCTGCCGTCCGCGCCGCGGCGGATGATCGTCGTGCACGACGACCCGTTCCGTCCGCAGCCGCGCCTCGACCGCGACGCCGACGGCGGCATGACGACCTCGGTCGGCCGCCTGCGTCTCGACGCCGCGGGGCTGCGCTACGTGCTCGTGTCGCACAACACCAAGATGGGCGCCGCGAAGGGCGCCGTCCTGGTCGCCGAGCACATGGTCGACGCGGGGCTGATCTAGCCACAGCGGCTGCCCAGCAGAGCGACTCCCGCCGCGCGCGTGCGTCCGCGTGCGTGCGTTCGCGCGCTGTGCGGTGGCGCGCCGCGTCCAGCTACGCCGCGGGCGCGACGACCTCGGTCGGGATCCGCACCTCGAAGACCGTCTCGTTCCCCGACAGCAGCTCGACCGTGCCGCCGAGCATGGCGGCGAGACGCTTGACCAGGTAGAGGCCGAGCCCGAGGCCCGAGCCACCGGCGCGCAGCCCCGCCGAGCCCTGGCGGAACATCTCGAACACCTTCGGCCGCTCCTCGGGCGGGATGCCGGGTCCGGTGTCGCGCACGCGCATCACGATCTGGCCGTCGCGCACCTCGACCTCGACCGCGACCAGACCGCTGGTCGTGAACTTGAGCGCGTTGGTGACGAGGTTGCGCAGGATCGTCGCGAGCTTCCCGGAATCCGAGCGGACCGTCACGGCCGGCGCGTCGCAGCACAGCTCGACGTCGGGCTTCCGCAGGTACTCGACCTCGTGCACGATCTCGGCGCACAGCTCGTTCAGCTTCACGTCGGACAGCACGACGTGGTCGAAGCCCGCCTCGACCCGGCCGACGTTCAGCACGCCGTTGATCAGGTCGAGGAAGTGCACCGAGCAGTCGTACATGCGCGCGACGAGCTGCCGCTGCTCCTCGCTGAGCGGACCCGCGGCGCCCTCGAGCAGCATCGCGTTGTAGCCGATCAGCACGTGCAGCGGCGTGCGCAGGTCGTGCGACACCGCGGCGATGAAGTCGGCCTTGACCTGGTTCGCCTCCTGCAGCGAGCGAACGAGCCGCGCGTTGCGCAGCGCGACCAGCGCGTGCTTCGCGAGGCCCTTGGCGAGCGAGATCTGCCGGCGCGCGAAGCGTCCGGTGCGCTCGAGGTAGCCGAGCGTCATCAGCCCGACGAGCTTGCCGTCCTCCACGAGCGGCACCGCGAAGTACGACGAGATCGGAACGTCGGCGACGTACTCGGCGATCTCCGGCACCTTGCGCACGTCGGGGATCTCGAGGACGCCGTCGTCCGATTCGGCGATGCACTGCTCGACCCAGGCGAGGATCTCGCCGCTCGCCGGCTGATCGTCGGGCGGCGCGGGCACACCGTGCACGGCGACCCGGCGCATCTCCGACGATCCTTCGTCCATCAGGTGCACCGCCGCCCAGTCGCAGCCGACCGCCTCGGCGACCTTGGCGGCGAGCGCTCCGAGCAGCTCGTCGGGATCGTGCATGCGGGCGAGCAGCGTCGCCGTCTCCGAGAGGTTCTGGGAGAGACCCGTCGCGTCGTCGGTGCGGGCGACGAAGTCGACGCCGAGCGCCGCCATCGTGCGGATGACCTCGATCGCCGCGCGGTCCGGCACGCGCACGCGGTCGGCGTCGCACCAGGACATCTGCAGCGCGCCGATGATCCGCGGTCCGCGCTCGAGCAGCACGAACATCGCCGACTCGATCCCGAACTGCTCGAAGATCGGCCATGCGAACGGGGTGACCGTCTTCGCACGATGAACGAGCGAGACCTTCTCGGTGATGAAGCGCTCGTTCGCGACCGGCGTCTCGCGCATCGGCACGAGGAGCTGGTGGAGCCGCTCTTCCTCCTCCGGCGAGTAGCCGGCGGCGATCAGGGTGAAGATCGACATCTGGCGCAGGTCGCCGCGCCAGATCTGCACGCGATCGCACCCCGTCAGCTCGCGGACGGTTTCGCACAGCGCCTGCAGTGCGGTTCGCGGCTCGTTGTGCGCGACCAGCGCGCCGGCGAGACGGACGCACCAGTCTCCCGGGTCGACCGCGCCGGGACCGACCGCACCGACGGCAGACTCCGCCTCCGATGCGGTCAGCGCGATCGACGGGTTTCCCACGATGCCCTCACCTTCCTTCATCGGCAGTGCTGCGCCATGAGCTGAATTTCTCGCCAGCGGAGTGCCTGGCGCGTGCCAGGCGGAAGGTAACACCGCCGCGCAGGGCGTCGAGCTGGCGTCTCTTGAGGCTCGCGCGACGCGCGGTGTAGGAGCGCGCGTGCTCGTCGCCAGCGCAGCCTGCGTCGCGTCGCGTGCGTGGCGCGCCGCGTGGCTCGACACCTCGCTGCTGGTCTTCGCCGGCGCCGTGCTGTTCGCTGCGGGACTCGCCGACTACCCGCTGTGGGACCCGGGCGAGGGACGCAACGCGCAGGCGGCGCGCGAGATGGGTCGCGCCGGGCGCTGGCTCGTCCCGATGCTCTACGGCGAGCCGTACTACGACAAGCCGGCGCCGTTCTTCTGGTTGCTCTACGCGCTGCAGCGGCTCTTCGGCGAGAACGAGCTCGCAGCGCGGCTGCCGTCGACGCTCGCGTCGCTCGGCACGCTCGTCGTGCTGCACCGCTTCGCGCTGCCGCGCTTCGGACGCGCGACGGCGGCGCTCGCCGGCGTGATCTACGTCACGTCGCCCGAGGTCGTGGCGCTCGCCCGCTTCTGCAACTTCGATGCGACGCTCACGCTGTGCGTGACGGTCGCGGTCGTGGCGTGGCTCGGCTGGCTCGAGCGACCCGAGCGCTTTCCCGCGCTCGCCTACGTCGCGATGGGCGTCGGCGTGCTGGTCAAGGGACCGGTCGCCGTCGTGCTGCCGCTGCTGACCCTCGCGACCTGCGCGTGGCGACGTGAGCGCGTGCGGGAGACGCTGCGCGCGATGCGCCCGCTCGCGGGCGCGGCGATCGTCGGCGCGCTGGTGCTGCCATGGCTCGGCTGTGCCGCGATCGCGGATCCGGCGTACGTGCAGACCTTCCTCGTCGGGCACAACGTCGAGCGCTTCCTCGGCACCGGCTACGGCCACGAGGGCGGGATCCTCTACTACGTCCCCGTGCTGCTCGGCGGGCTGTTCCCGTGGAGCCTGCTCCTGCCCGCGACGCTCTTCGTGCGCACGCGCGACGACGCGCTCGACGACGTGCTGTGCTGGGCCGCGGTCGTGCTCGCGTTCTTCACGATCGCCCAAGCAAAGCTCGCGACCTACGTGCTGCCGGCCTGTCCGGCGCTCGCCATCTGGCTCGCCGCGCGGCTCGTCGCGCTGGGCGAGGAGGCGCACGCGCGCGCGCTGCGCTGGCTGCGCGGCGCGTTCGCCGTCTGGGTCGGGGCGCTCGTCCTGCTGCCCGTCGCCGTCGTCGCGTATCTGCGGACGACGTACCCCGAGCTCTGGTGGGGTGCGGCGTGGACGCTGCCGCTGCCGCTCTTCGCGGCGCTCGCCGTGCGTCGGATGGCGCGCGACGCGTTCCGGCCGCTCGCGCTGTGCGTGCTGCTCGCGGCGGTCAACGCCTACGTCGTCACGGCCTTCTACCTGCGTGGCGCGCCGCTCGTGAGCCAGGTCGTGTCCGACGCCCGCATCGCGCGGCTCGCGCGCGAGCTCGCACCGCACGCGACCATCGTCGGCTTCCGCATCCAGCCTGCGTCGCTCTCCTTCTACGCGAACGCGCCGGTGCGGCGCGCGCGCTTGCCCGAGGAGGTCGGCGCCGCGGCGCAGAAGGGACCTGTGCTGATCGTGACGCGACGACGCCACGAGCCGCTGCTCCGTGCGGCCGGCATCCCCCTGCACGTCTGGCTGGACACGCGACGGCACCTCCTGTACGCGACCATGCCGGTTTCCTGACCGCTTTCCACCCGTGCTCGGCAAGAGGAACTCGACGCTGGTCGCCGGCGCGCTCGTCGTCGTGGCGATCGCCGCTGCGCTGTACTTGACGGGGCTCGCGGACGTTCCGTTCTACACCAAGGGCGAGCCGCGCGAGGCGCTCGTCGTGTGGGAGATGGCGAACGGCACGAGCCTCGTGCTGCCGCTGCGCAACGGCACGGAGATTCCGTCGAAGCCGCCCTTCTTCCACTGGCTCGGCCTCGTCGTGTCGTCCGTGCTCGGCGAGGTCAGCGAGCTGACCGTGCGGCTGCCGTCGGCGCTACTCGCGATCGCCGGCGTGACCGCGGTCTACCTGTTCGGCGCCACCGTGGGACGGATCCGCTCGGGCTGGCTCGCGGCGGTCGCGCTGATGTTCAGCTTCGAGTGGATCCGCGCGGCACGCATCGCGCGCGTCGACATGACGCTCACCTTCTTCCTGGTCGCGGCCCTGATGTGCTTCGCGTGGATGAACCGCAGCGGCGTGACGCGCGCGCGGCTGTGGATCTTCTACACGGCGATCGCCGCGGCGACGCTCGCCAAGGGTCCGGTCGGCGTCGCGCTGCCGTTCTTCGTGATCGTGCTCTACGCGTTCACGAGCCCGCTGTCCGCGGACGTCGCGACCGCCGACTCGTGGCTGACGCGGCTCGTGGCGCGCGTCCGCAACGCCTGGCGCACGGTCTTCGAGCTGCGCCCGGTGCACGGGCTCGCTGCCGTCGCCGTGATCGTCGGCGCCTGGTACGTCGCGGCCTGGGTCATCGGCGGCAACGACTTCTTCGTCAAGCACGTGCTGAAGGAGAACCTGTTCCGCGTGATCGATCCGGAGCGGCTCGACACCGGACACGAGCACGGGCCGTTCTACCTGCCGCCGCACTTCATCGTCGGCGCGCTGCCGTGGAGCCTGCTCACCCCGGCGATCGCCTGGTGGCTGTGGCGGATGCGCCCGCTCGACGCGACGACGCGCTACCTCGTCGTCTGGTTCCTCGGCGTGATCCTCTTCTACTCGATCCCGGCCTCGAAGCGCTCGGTGTACATCCTCCCCGCGTATCCCGCGGGCGCGCTGCTGCTCGGGCTCGTCCTGGGTCCGGGTCCCGAGGGCGAGGGACCGCGCAAGCTCGCCGCGTGGGCGCTGATGGCGACCGCCGCGGGTCTCGCGCTCGCGGGTGTGGTGGTGCTGCTCGCGACGCTCGGCGTGCCGCTCGAGGTCCCGCTCGCGAGCATCCTCGAGCCGAAGGACCAGCAGGGCGTGGTGGCCGCGCTCGAAGCGCTGCGCGCGCAGCGCTGGCTCGTCCTCGGCGCGGTGCTCGCGATCGTCGCCGGCGCCGCAGGGACGTGGCGCGAGGCACCGGGCGCGCACTGGCTGCGCGCGAGCGTGACGCTGACGGTCGCGCTGATCGCGCTCTACGCCGGAGTGGTCGCCGTCGTCGAGCGCGGGCTCTCGCAGAGCCGCACGCTGAAGCCCTTCCTCGCCGAGGTGCGCGAGCGCGTGGGCAGCGACGAGATCGGCTTCTTCTGCACCTTCGACTACGGCGCGGTGTACTACGCGCAGCGCCACCTGCCGCTGCTGCTCGGCGGCGAGAAGTGCCACGACGACGCGTTGCGCCGCGCGACGCTCGCCGCCGACGACGTCCCGCCCTACCTGCTGATGTGGCAGGACGAAGCCGAGCGCGCGGGCGCGCAGGTCGAGGTGCTCCTGACCAGCGAGGGACGCGGCCCCAAGGGCCGCGCCCGGATGGTGCTCGCGCGGCCGACGGGCGTACCGCTCGAGTCACTGCCGCCCCCGGCGGCGCAGCCGGAGACGCGCCGCAAGCGGGGCGAAGCGACCGAGCAGGGCGCGGCCGGCGCGGACTGACGCCGCCGAGCTTCGGCCTTTCGGCGTGCGGCCGAGCCTCCGGTCGCGGCCACGGCCGATGGACGCGTCCCGCAGCCGCCCGCTATAGATGCAGCGCGCTCGGGGGACGGGGCCACGTGCGCACGCCAGCTTTCGCGTCAATGCAAACGGCACGGGAACCAGCGAGCGAGCCGAGCGTCGAGGAGAGCGCAGCGCCCGTCGCGTCCGCGATCGACGGCGCCGTGGCGAGCGACGGCGCCGCGCCGCGTCCCGCGCGCAGCTGGGGCCGACGCCTGCTCGTCCTCCTCGGCCTCGGCATGCTCGCCTTCCTGATCTACCAGGTGAACGCCGAGGACCTGCTGGCACGCTTCCTCGCGCTCGGCTGGCGCGCGCCGCTGCTCCTCTGGCCGTACCTCCTGGTCGCGATCGTCGACGGCTGGGCCTACTCGTTCACGCTGCCGCGCAACGGCGTGCCCCATCCGCCGCTGCCGTCGCTGATCCTCATCCGACTCGCGGGCGAGTCGGTGAACACGCTGACCCCGACCGCGTACCTCGGCGGCGAGCCGGTGAAGGCGATGCTGCTCGTCAAGCGCGGCATCACCGCGGCGAGCAGCACGGTGTCGGTCGTGGTCGCGAAGACGGCGCTCACCGTCGGGCAGATCGTCTTCATCCTGCTCGGCATCATGCTGACGCTCGAGCGCTTCGACCTCGTCCGGCACGGCGACGTGCTGTTCGTCGTGCTGTGCGTCGGCGGCGCGGCGTTCGCGGCGCTGCTCGTCCGCTGGCAGCAGCGCAACGTGTTCTCGAGGCTCGCGCGCACGGGCGAGCGTCTCGGGCTGCGCGGCAAGCGCTTCCTGCGCTTCAAGGCTGTCGCGCCGGAGATCGACGAGGAGCTCGGCGGCTACTACCGCACGCGCCCCTGGGACTTCGCGGCGACGACGGGGCTGCACTTCCTCGGCTGGCTGCTCGGCACCGTCGAGGTGAAGGTGTTCGCCGACCTGCTGCAGTACCCGATCTCGTGGCGCGACGCGTTCATCATCGAGTCGATCTCGCAGCCGTTGACGCTCGGCAGCGCGCTGATCCCGGGTGCGATCGGCGTGCGCGAGGTCGGCGGTGTCGCGATCTTCGGAATGCTCGGGCTCGACGAGTCCGCAGGGCTCGCGGTGTGGCTGCTGCGTCGCGTGCGCGAGGCCGTGTTCAGCGGGATCGGGTTGCTCTACCTGATGTACGCGACGCGCAGGAGGTCGGCATGAGCGAGCGTCCGGAGCGCACCGGCAACCCGATCGCGCGCTTCGCGAAGGCGGCGTTGCCGTGGGTCTTGACGCTGCTCATCCTCGAGTACTTCCGCCGGCGCTGGAACGTCGGCGCCGTGATCGACACGCTCGCCGGCGCGCGCTGGGGTCTCTACCTGGCGCTGATGGTCCCGTACTCGATCGTTTATTTCCTGCTTGACTCGCTGGCCGTGACGACCGCGGTGCGCCGCTTCCACGTGCCGGTGCGCTACCGCGACATCCTGCCGGTGCGTGCGGTGACCTACGTGCTCGCGTTGGTGAACTCGAACGTCGGTCAGGGCGGGCTCGCGCTGTGGCTGCACCGGCGCGAGTCGATCCCGCTGCTCGCGATCTTCGGCACGTTCCTGTTCCTCGCGTTCGTCGAGATCTACCAGCTCATCCTCTACTCCTCGATCGGTGTGGCGCTGTACGGCAGCCGCATCCCCGGGCTCGGGACCGTCTACCTCGTCGCCTACGCGCTGCTCGTCGCGTGGTTCCTCTACTTCAACGCGCTGCCGAAGCTCGGCGTGCGGCGTCCGGCGCCGGGGCTGTTCGCGACCTTCGGACGCGCGCGCGTCGTCGACTACCTGATCATCCTCGCGATCAAGAGCGTGTCGCTCGGGCTCGCGATCCTGACGCACTGGGCGGCGCTGCAGCTGTTCGCGATCCACGTGCCGCTCGGCGCGCTGCTCGCGAACCTGCCGCTGATCTTCCTCGGCTCGGCGCTGCCGCTGACCGTCGGCAAGCTGCACGCCGCGGCGCTGTGGGGCTACATGCTCGGCGGTCCGGACGGCTACGCGTCGCCGGAGAGCCTCGGCACGTACAGCCTGGTCGCGCACCTGACGTTCCTGGTGATGAACGCGCTGATCGGCATCGCGTTCCTGCCCAAGGCGGGGCGCGAGATCTGGGACCTCGCCGCGACCAGCAAGCAGGCCGAGCCCGCGGCCGAGGCGATCGGCTCCGGCGCGAGCGAACGAACGCGCTAGCCGCGCGTCAAGCGAAGGAGCACCGGCGCCAGGTTGAGGCACGCGACCGCGACGCTCACCGGCATGAGAAACCCCGCGCGCAGCGAGGCCGCGAGCGCGCCGCTCGCGACCAGCACGAGCGCGTAGTTCGCGATCCCGGCGAAGTGTCCGGCGCGATCGGCCGGACCGCGCCGCGGCGGCGCGTCGGTGGGCGGAGGCGTGCGCGTCGCGCGCAGCGCCGCGACCGCGAGCGCGCCCAGCGCGAGCACGACCGCGGCAGGCAGCAGGCGCGACACCACGCCCTGCGCCGCGAGCGCGGACAGCGCGCAGACGACGAACACGCCGTCGCCGACGACGTCGAGCACCGCGCCGCGTCGCGACGCGCTGCCGAGCCGGCGCGCGAGCCGTCCGTCGACGAAGTCGCTTGCCGCCGCGAGGGTCGCGACGATCAGCGGCAGCTCGGCGCTCGCCCCGAGCGCGAGCACGTAGAGCGGCCCCAGCACGATGCGCCCCGCGGACAGCAGCATGGGCAGCACGCCGAAGCGGCTCTCTGCGCGCGCCAGGTGCATTCCCGGACCCCCTGTTCTAAGAAAGCCGGATGGCGTTCAAGTTCTGTCCCGAGTGCGGGACCCCGGCGGAACCTGGTGGCCGCTTCTGCACCGGCTGCGGCAAGCCGATGGGTGGAGGTGGCGGCACATCGGCGTTGCCGGTCGCCGGCGTCGTCGCGCTCGCGACGTTGCTGCTGCTCGGTGGCGGCTTCTGGCTCTACTTCCGGCTCGCGCCCATGCCGCCCCGCCCGCTCAAGCCCGGTGAGGGACAGGTCGCCGCGGCGCCGGCCGGACGCGGTGAGGCCGCCGCGACCACGCCGAGCGGCCAGCCGCACCCGCAGATCGAGCTGCCGGACGACATCAAGCAGTACATCGCCAACCTCGAGCAGGAGGCGAAGTCGAAGCCGAACGACGTCGCCGCGTGGCAGACGGTGGCCCGCGTGCAGTACCGCGCCTCACGCCTCGACCCGAGCTACGCGCCGGCGGCGCGCGCCTCGTTCGAGCACCTGCTCGAGATCGACAAGAACAACCTCGAGGGTCTGCGCGGCCTCGGCAACCTCGCCTACGACCAGCAGGACCGGAAGACCGCGATCGAGTACTACGAGCGCTACCTCGCGCTGAAGCCGGACGATCCCGAGGTGCGCACCGACCTCGGCACGATGCTCTTCGAGAGCGGCGACGTCGGGCGCTCGGAGATGGAGTTCAAGCGCGTCATCGAGCAGAACCCGCGCTTCTTCCAGGCGTACTTCAACCTCGGCATCGTCTACGAGGCGAACGGCGACCGCGAGGGCGCGAAGGCGCAGCTCGAGAAGGCGCGCGAGCTCGCGCCCGACGACGCCATCAAGAGCAGAATCAGCGCGCTGATCACCGCGGCCGAGCAGGGCATTCCGTTCGTCCAGGCCGCCGAGGCGTTCGCGGCCCAGCAGGCGCAGGCGGCGACCGCCGGCGCGGCGCCGGGCACGGGCGCGCCGGCCGCGGGCTCGGACGGCGCGCCGGCGAGCGCGACGTCCGAGCCGCAGAGCTTCGCCGCCGGCGTCGAGCAGGTGTTCCGCAGCAACCCGGTCGCGGGTCCGAAGGTGACGCGCGTCGAGTGGCCGTCGCCCGAGCGCGGGCGGGTCGTGATGACCGCGTTCCCGATGGACCAGATGCCCGACGCGATGCGCGACGGCTACCTCGACAAGATGACCAAGGGCGTGCGCGAGGCGAAGGAGAAGTTCTCGGTCGCGGGCCCGGTCACGATCGAAATCGTCGACGCCGCGAGCGGCAACGTGATGGCGACGGTCGAGGCGAACTGAGTCGACGGGCGCGCGCGTCGCTTACCAGCCGAGGCGCGCGCGCAGCTCGCGCGCCTGCACGCGCGACAGCTCGACCTGGCTCGACTGCGAGTCCTTCATCACCAGCCGGTAGCGACCGCCGAACCAGCGCGCGATCTCCTTCACCTGGTGCAGGTTCACCAGGCGCGACTTGTGCGCGCGGAAGAAGACCTGCGGGTCGAGCCGCTCCTCGAGCTCGCGCAGCGTGAAGTTGGTCATCAGCGCGCGCCCGTCGACGTGCGCGTAGACCAGACGCGACTCGACCGCGAACCAGAAGATCTCGCTCACCGGCACCACGAGGATCTTGCGCGCCGTGTGGACCGGGATCTGCGTCGCGTAGACCTTGCGCGGCTCGGCGACGCGCGCCAGCGCCTCGACGTCGCTGCGCGCGCGTCCGTCGGCGAGCTTCTGCCGCACGCGGCCGACCGCCTCGGCGAGCCGCGCCTGCGAGAACGGCTTCAGCAGGTAGTCGAGCGCCTCGACCTCGAACGCCTTGATCGCGTACTCGTCGTACGCCGTCGCGAAGATCACGTGCGGCGGGTCCTTCAGCGCACGCAGCACGCCGAAGCCGTCCATCGCCGGCATCTGCACGTCGAGCACGACGAGATCGGGCTGCTGCGCCTCGATCAGCTCGATCGCGGTGGCGCCGTCGCCCGCCTCGCCGACGAGCTGCACGTCGGGAATCTTCTTCAGGAAGCCCTTGACGCGCTCGCGCGCCAAGGGCTCGTCGTCGACCACTACCGTACGAATCATTGCTTCAGTGAACGGTATCGAGCGCGCCCGGCGGCGTCGTGGCCTGCGGGACGCGCACCGTGACCTCCGTGCCTTCTCCGGGACGGCTGGTGATGCGCGGCGCGTACTGCTCGCCGTAGAGGTGAACCAGACGGTCGTGCACGTTGCGCAGCCCGACGCCCGCGGAGAGCGCTGCCTGCACGCCGTTGCGCATGCCGACGCCGGTGTCGCGGACGACGACGCGCAGATCCGCCCCCTCGAGGCTCGCCTCGATCGACACGCGACCGCCGCCGACCTTCTGCGACACGCCGTGGCGCACGGCGTTCTCGATCAGCGGCTGCAGGATCAGCGTCGGCACGACGCCGTGCCGCGCGCCGTCGCTGACCACGAAGTCGACCGACAGCCGATCGCCGAAGCGCGCCCGCTCGATGTCCAAGTAGGCGTCCGCGATCTCGAGCTCGTCGGCGAGCGTGACGAAGGAGCGATTGTCGCTCTGCAGCAGGTAGCGAAAGATCTCGGCGAGGCGCTCGACGCACGCTTCGGCGCGGTCGGGATCGCTCGAGATCAGCTGCGCGATCGAGTTCAGGCTGTTGAACAGGAAGTGCGGGTTGATGCGCGCGCGCAGCGCCTCGAGCTGCGCAAGCGACGCGAGCTCGCGCGCCTGGCTCTCACGCTTCTCGAGCAGGAAGATCTGCCACCAGCTCTGGTTGAAGCCGATCACCGTGATCAGGACGACCGGCACGATCGGCACCGCGAAGTAGAGGAGCGGCAGCTTCTGCAGCCAGGTCGCCGGCACGACCACCGTGAGGTCGCCGCCCCTGTACGCCGAGAACATCCAGGTGCCGTAGTTGAGGAACATGATCCCGTTGACGATCACGAACGACGTGGCCGTGATCACCACGAAGGTGATCACCACCTGGAGCAGCAGCGTCGTCGAGCGGCGCTGCGTGGTGACGCGCGGGAACACCCACTGCCAGAGCAACAGCGCCGCGCAGCCGTAGACGGTCGAGCCGAAGAGCGCGCTCCACAGCGGCGACCAGCGCTGCACCATGATGCACTGCACGAGCCCGACCTGGAGGCCGGTGGCGAGCGCGCCGCCGAATACGAGCTTGGCCTGACTGCGAAGCCGGCTGGTGGGCTGATCCCGGAGTGCTGGCATGCCCTTGGTCCGGCCCGGTTGCATACAACAATCGTCAAGCCGAACGCACCCGCCGGACGCACGGCCGGCGGCGAACCGTCAAGAACGGGGTCCGAGCGGGCGGAACCGGGGTCCGAGGGACGCGGGGCTCGGTCGCGAGCGGCGGCGCGGGGGTTGCCGCGCGCGGGCTCGGGCACGCCGCGTGCGTGCGATCCGTCCGGCAACGGCGCAGGCGGGACCTGCGGCAAGCCCGGTCGTGAGCGCAACGCCAGCGCATCTGCGACCTCGGCTGGCGCAGCCCGCCCCTCGCACACTACCCTCGCGATGATGTCCCGACCCCGCGCAGAGCTTCCCGTCCCGCCGTGCGCGCCGCTGCGCGTCGGCATCCTCGGCGGTGGGCAGCTCGCGCGCATGACCGCCGACGCGGCGCGCCGGCTCGGCATCGACACCGTGGTGATCGATCCCGAGGCCGAGGCCCCGGCCGGACAGGTGACGCGCCAGATCGTCGGGCCGCTCAGGCGCGGCGAGGCGCTGGTCGAGCTCGCGCGCCAGATCGACGTCGCGACGCTCGAGAACGAGTTCGTCGACCTGGGCGCGCTCGAATACCTCGCGCACCATGGCGTCATGGTGCGCCCGTCGATCCACACCTTCGGCGTGATCCTCGACAAGCTGCGCCAGCGCGAGCGTATGGATGCGGCCGGGCTCGGCGGCGTGCCGTTCGCCGACGTGACGACGCAGGCGGAGGTCCGCGCGTTCGCCGAGCGACACGGCTGGCCGGTCGTCCTCAAGACGCGCTCGCAGGGCTACGACGGACGCGGCGTCGCGATCGCGCGCGACGCGGGCGACCTGCCGGCGGCTTGGGAGCGTCTCGGCGCCGGCGTCCGGCCGCTCATGGCCGAGGGCTTCGTCGACTTCGAGCGCGAGGTCGCGGTGATGGTCGTGCGCAACGCGCACGGCGAGGTGCGCGCCTACCCGGTCGTCGACACCGTGCAGGAAGACTACGTGTGCCGCGTCGTGCGCGCGCCGGCCGACGTCCCGCCCGAGATCGCCGCGGCCGCGACCGACGTCGCGGTGCGCGCCGTCGAGGCGATCGAGGGCATCGGCGTGCACGGCGTCGAGCTCTTCGTCGGCCGCGACGGACGGGTCTCGGTGAACGAGATCGCGCCGCGCCCGCACAACTCGGGGCACTACACGATCGACGCCTGCGTGACGTCACAGTTCGAGAACCATCTGCGCGCGGTCGTCGGCCTGCCGCTCGGCCCCGTCGACATGACCGTTCCCGCCGCCGTCATGGTGAACCTGCTCGCGACGCGACACGGCGACGCCTCGGAGCTGCGCGGCGGCGCGGTGCGCAGCGGCGACGCCTGGGTGCACCTCTACGGCAAGCGCGAGCTCCGGCCGGGACGCAAGATGGGCCACGTCACCGCGGTCGGCGCGACGCACGAGGAAGCCGAGCGACGGGCGAACGAGGCCGCGCGAGCGCTCGGCTTGTGAGGCTCAGCGCTCGGTCGGCGAGCGACGTCGCATCAGCCTCCGTCACGCCGCGCGAGCGCGCGGCGCAGCGCGCGAGCATCGACACTCATTCTCTCGACGCACTGCCCTCGATCGGTTACCTCTGGGGGCAATGTCGGAGGCGTCAAGCGGCGCGGCACGCAGGCGTGAGCCCGTGGTGGGAATCATCATGGGCAGCGACTCCGATCTCCCGGTGCTGCAGGCCGCGGCGGACGTCTGCACAGAATTCGCGGTGCCGCACGAGGTGCGCATCGTCTCCGCGCACCGGACGCCGCTCGACATGGCCGAGTACGGCCGCACGGCGCGCGAGCGCGGCCTGCGGGTCATCATCGCGGGCGCGGGCGGCGCGGCGCATCTTCCCGGCATGGTCGCGTCGCACACGACGCTGCCGGTGATCGGCGTGCCGGTTCCGACCGAGCACCTGCGCGGCCTCGACTCGCTGCTGTCGATCGTGCAGATGCCCTCGGGCATCCCGGTCGCGACGGTCGCGATCGCGGGCGCGAAGAACGCGGGGCTCCTCGCCGTGCAGATCCTCGCGACGACCGACAGTGAGCTCGCGATGCGGCTCGAGACCTATCGCGCCAACCTGGCCGAGGCGTCGCGCCAGAAGAACCGCAACATCGCACGCGACAAGCCGCGCGCGCGCTAGGCGAAGAAGTCGGCATGGATTTCACGGCCGCGGAGATCGCCGCCGAGATCGGCGGACGCGTGGTCGGGGGCGACCCCGCGCGACGCTTCACGTCGGTGACGATCGACTCGCGCAACGTACCGGCGGGCGCGCTGTTCGTGCCGCTGCCGGGAAGCCGCGTCGACGGACACGACTTCATCGCGAACGCCGTCGCGCGCGGCGCCGGGGGCTCGCTGACGGCGCGACCGGACGCGTCGGTCGCGTCGTCCGACGCGGTGCTGATCGCGGTCGACGACACGCTGCGCGCGCTGCAGGCGCTCGCGCACGCCTGGCGCAAGCGGCTGCGCGCGACGGTGATCGGCGTCGCCGGCAGCAACGGCAAGACCACCACCAAGGAGACGCTCGCGAGCGTGCTCGCGACGCGCGGCGCGACCTTCGCGACGCCGCGCAACGAGAACAGCCAGATCGGCGCGCCGCTGACGGTGCTCGCGACCCCCGCCGACACCGCGTTCCTCGTGCTCGAGCTCGGCACCAGCGCGCCGGGCGAGCTCGACCGCCTCGCGCGCATGGCGGCGCCCGACCTCGCGATCATCACCGCGGCCTTCGCCGAGCACCTCGAGTGGCTCGGCGACGTCGCCGGCGTGGTCGCGGCCGAGACCGAGATCCTCGATCACCTGCGCCCGGGCGCGTTCGCCGCGATCGGCTCGTCGGAGCCGCTGCTGCTCGAGGCGGCACGGCGTCGCGACACGCTGCGGATCCGCTCGGTCGGCGAAGCGCCGAGCGACGACTGGCGCATCGCCGGCGTGCGGCTCGAGCGCGACGGCACGCGCTTCACGCTCGAGCACGCGGGCTCGTCCCACGAGTGGCGGATGCCGCTTCTCGGCGCGCCGGCGGCGTGGGCCGGAGCGTTCGCGGTCGCGGTCGCGACCGAGCTCGGTCTCGACGCCGATTCGATCCAGCGCGGGCTCGACTCGGCGGTCGCGGTCGCCCACCGCCTGGTGCCGCTGCAGCACCCGCGCCTACCGATCTTTGTGCTCGACGACAGCTACAACTCGAACCCGGCGTCGTGCCGCGCGGCGATCGACACCGCGGTCGCGCTGGCGCGTCCGGGGGATCGGGTCCTGCTCGTGCTCGGCGACATGCTCGAGCTCGGGGACGCGACCGCTGCCGCGCACGAGGAGATCGGCGCCGAGATCGCGTGGCGCGCGCCGGGCGCGACGCTCGTCGCCGTCGGACCGCACGCGCGCGGCATCGCGCAGGTCGCGCGGCGCAACGGCGTGACCGTCCACGAGGTGGACGACGCGGCGAGCGCCGCCGACGTCGTCGCAGACCTCGTGGCCGGGAGCGGGCCGTTCACCGTGCTCGCGAAGGGCTCGCGCGGAATCGGTCTCGATCGCGTCGTCGACCGTCTGCTCGCGCTCTAGCGGAGCTCCTCTCTCAGGCGGCCTTCGCCATCGGCTCGCGCGCGAGATCGCGGCCGAGCAGGTTGGCGCGCAGGCGCTCGGGGGACAGCTTCAGGAACTCGCAGACGTTTTCGAACGCGAACGGATGCGAGCGATCCGTCGATGACACCCAGAGGTACGCGTCCATGTAGAGGCGCTGGTTCGCGTGCTGGCGCGCGTAGCGGAAGTTGCGCAGATCCGCCGCGGTACGCTCGAGGATCGCGAGCAGCAGCTGACGCTCCGGCGTGAGCTCGCCGAAGCCGTGCCACAGGACCTGGAACTGGACCGGGTCGATCGCGAGAGGAACGGTTCCGTCGTCTAGAGTGATGAAGCTCGAATCCGCTGGGACGTGCATTTGGCGTCTCTCCCTTCTCGGGGGGTCTTCACGCGCCCGTCGGAAACGAGCCGCGCTGCGTCGTGGCGCCAAAGCGGCGCATGGGACGACGGAGGGCAAGACGCAGGCCAACGGAGCAACGGCGCGAATTCGCCGTGTTTCCTCCGTCACGCGCGCAGGACTACGCGCCGGTGGCGTGTACGTGGTGCAGGGAGAAATGGAAGGTCTTGCACAGGCCGCGTGCTCTGGTCACGCGAGCAGCAGCCAGACGAAGACCCCGGCTCCGACGACGATTCGGTACCAGCCGAAGGGACGCAGCGAGCTCGTCTGCACGTAGCGCAGGAACGCGTTGATCACGACGAGCGCGCTCACGTACGCGGTCACGAGCCCGACCGCCATGCCGAAGCCGAGCTCGCCGGCGAGCGCGTCGCGCGTGTCCCACAGCGTGTAGAGCGTCGCCGCGTACATGGTCGGCAGCGCGAGCAGGAAGGAGAAGTCGGTCGCGGCGCGGCGATCGAGGCCGACCACGAGCCCGGTCACGATGGTCGCGCCCGAGCGCGACACGCCGGGCACCATCGCGAGCGTCTGCCCGATGCCGATCAGCAGCGCCTGACGGAACGTCATCCGCTCGAGGTCCGCGAGCCCCGCGAAGCGCCGCGGCCGGTCGATCGCCAGGATGAGGAAGCCGCCGACGATCAGCGTGGTCGCGACGATCCCCGGGCGGAACAGGGCATCGAGGTAGTCCTTCACCAGCAGCCCGACGACGACCGCGGGCAGGAACGCGAGCAGCACCTTGAGGATGAACAGGCGCGCGAGCGGACGCGTCGAGGCCTCGACCGCCATGCGCACCAGGCGCTCGCGGTACACCCAGGTCAGCGCCAGCATGGCGCCGAGCTGGATCACGATCTCGAACTCGGGGGAGCCGTAGTCGAGCAGGTGCGAGACGACGATCAGGTGGCCCGTGGAGGAGACCGGCAAGAACTCGGTCAGACCCTCGACGACGCCGAGGATCGCGGCTTTCCAGGCGATGGTGACTTCGGGGGACATGTGGCTCGAGCGTTCCTCGGATTCGGCGTGGGACCGAGCGGGCGGCGCCGCAACCGGTTTGCGTCCCCATACCGCATCGGGTAGCGTCCCGGCGAAAGGTCCGGCCGTAGGCGCTGCGTCAGATGGACGCAGCAGCAAACGAGAACCTTGCGCGGCGTCACGCCGCAACCTCGGTCGCAGCAGCGACGCCCAGAACAAACGGACGCAGATTTGAGCCGCAAGTCGAAGTTCCTGATCGGCGCGACCGCCATCGTGCTCGCGGTCGGGACGCTCATCTATTCCGCGGTCCGCGAGACCTCGACGTACTTCATCACCGTCGATGAGTACGCCGCGGCGGCAGACGCTCACGCGGGCAAGCCGCTGCGCCTCGCCGGGCGGGTGTCGAACGGCACCGTGAAGTGGGATCCGAAGACGCTCGACCTCGAGTTCGTCATCGTGCCGATCCCCGCCAAGGAGGCCGCGGAGCTCGCCGTCGAGCATGCCGCCACGAGCGGCGGGGCGGGGGTCGCCCCCGCGGTCGCGGCGCCGGCGCCGTCGGCCGCCACGGCGAGCCTGCCGGTGCGCTACAACGGCATCCTGCCCGACATGTTCGGCGACGGACGCGACGTCATCGTCGAGGGCAAGGTCGAAGGCGGCGTGTTCCACGCGAAGACGCTGCTCACCACCTGTCCGTCGAAGTACGAGGCGGACCAGTACGAACGCGACGACGCGCCGGCGAGCGACGACCTCCGCGCCGCGGCGGACCTGCCGCAGGCTCCATGAGCGAGATCGGACGCCTCGCGGTCGTTCTCGGCTTCGTCGTCGCCCTGTGGGGCATCGGCGCGAGCGTGCTCGGCGGGCTACGCCGTGACGCCCGCCTGATCGCCAGCGGCAAGCACGCGGCGTACGCGTTCTCCGGGCTCACCGGGATCGCGGTGATCGCCCTGCTCTACCTGCTGCTGACGCGCGACTTCAACGTCGAGTACGTCGCCTCGTACTCGTCGACGACGCTGCCGCTCTGGTACACGATCGCCGCGCTCTGGGGCGGGATGAAGGGCTCGCTGCTCTGGTGGACCTTCATCCTCGCCGTCTGCAACGCGGTCGTTCAGTTCCAGAACCGCGACAAGAACCGCGACCAGATGCCGTGGGTCACGGCGACCATGCTCATCGTGGGCGCGTTCTTCCTGTCGCTGCTGGTGTTCGTCACCGATCCCTTCGAGCGGCTGCCGTTCACGCCGCGCGAGGGCTCGGACCTGAACCCGCTGCTGCAGAACTACTGGATGACGATCCACCCGCCGTCGCTCTACATCGGCTTCGTCTCGACGACGGTGCCGTTCGCGTTCGCGATGGCGGCGCTCATCACCGGCAAGCTCGGCGACGCGTGGATCCGCACGACGCGGCGCTGGGCGCTGTTCTCCTGGTTCTTCCTCTCGCTCGGCAACCTGTTCGGCGCCGCCTGGGCCTACGTCGTCCTCGGCTGGGGCGGCTACTGGGCGTGGGATCCGGTGGAGAACGCGGCCTTCATGCCCTGGCTCACCGCGAGCGCGTACCTGCACTCGGTGATGATCCAGGAGAAGAAGGACATGCTGAAGGTGTGGAACATGGCGCTGGTGATCCTCACCTTCGCGCTGACCATCTTCGGCACCTTCCTCACGCGCTCGGGCGTCATCTCGTCGGTGCACTCGTTCACGCAGTCCGGGCTCGGGCCGTTCTTCATGGGCTTCCTGCTCGTGATCCTGGCGGTGTCGATCGGGCTGCTGGTCTGGCGCCTGCCGCTGCTCAAGAGCCGCAACGAGCTCGAGTCGGTGTTCTCGCGCGAGGCGGCGTTCCTGCTGAACAACCTGATCCTCGTCGGGATGGCGTTCACCGTCTTCTGGGGCACGGTCTTCCCGGTGCTCTCGGAGTGGGTGCGCGGCGTCAAGATCACGGTTGGTCCGCCGTTCTTCAACAAGGTCAACGCGCCGCTCGGCATCGCGCTCATCTTCCTGATGGGCGTCGGGCCGGTGATCGCCTGGCGCAAGGCGACGCCGAAGAGCCTGTGGCGGAGCTTCGCCACGCCGCTCGGCACCGGCTTCGTGGTCGGCGCCATCGCCTTCGCGCTCGGCGCGCGCAACTTCTACGCGGTGGTCGCGTTCTCGGTCGCGGCGTTCGCGCTCGCCACGGTGTGGATCGAGTTCTGGCGCGGCATGCGCGTCCGCCAGACGATGATGGGCGAGAAGCCGTGGACCGCGCTGTCGCGGCTGATCGGCAAGAACCGTCGCCGCTACGGCGGCTACATCGTGCACGTCGGCGTGGTGATGATCTTCATCGGCATCGTCGCGTCGTCGGTGTTCAAGCTCGAGCTGCAGCGTCCGATGCAGATCGGCGAGAGCGTGACGCTCGGCGGCTACACCGTGCGCTACGAGGGGATCGAGGTCGAGAACGACGATCACGTCGAGCGGACGTACGCGCGCGTCTCGGTGTGGGACGGCGCGGGCGAGAACGCGAAGCGCCTCGGCGAGGTCTACCCGGAGAAGCGCTTCTACAAGAAGCCCAAGCAGCCGACGACCGAGGTGTCGATCCGGTCGACGCTCGGCGAGGACCTCTACGTCGTGCTCGGCAGCTACGACCCGCCGACCAAGCTCGCGGTCTTCCAGGTGTTCGTCAATCCCATGATCTCCTGGATGTGGATCGGCGGCTTCGTGCTCGCGATCGGCACGGTCGTGTGCATGTGGCCGTCGTGGGCCGAGCGCACGGCCGAGGTGACGTCCCGCGTCCCGGCGGGATCGCGGACGGCGTAGCGAGAGGACGGACGTTGCTCGCACGCAAAGCTGCACGCGGCGCACGTCGTTCGCGGATCGCGCTCGTTCTGGGCGCGCTGCTCGCGCTGTCGCTCGCGGTCGGCGCGCCGACGGCGCACGCCGAGCTCGCGACGCAGGCCCAGATCGAGACCGACCTCACCTGCCAGTGCGGCTGCGGGCTCACCGTCCACTCGTGCAACCACCTGAACTGCGGCTCCGGCATCCCGCTCAAGAAGGAGATCGCCGAGCAGATCGCGACCGGAAAGTCGCGCGAGGAGATCCTCTCCTACTTCGAGAACAAGTACGGCGAGAAGATCCTCTCGGCGCCGACGACGCGCGGCTTCAACATCGCCGCGTGGACCGTCCCCTTCATCGCCATCGCGCTCGGCGGTCTGATCATCGGCCTCGTGCTCGTCCGCTGGCGACGCGGCACCAGCGCCGCGACCGACACCTCCTCGACCGCGGAAGCGCGCACCAGCCAGACCGACCCCGAGCTGCGCGCCCGCCTCGAGCGCGAGCTCGCCGAGCTCGACCGCCGCTTGTGAGGACGCGTCCGTGCTGGTGACGATCGTCGGCCTCGTGCTGGTCCTCGCGGCGGCGTTCTACGTCGCGTGGCCGCTGCTCTCCGGCAGCGAGCCCACGGACGCGGCGCCGAGCGGCACGACGGAGGCCAGCGAGCTGACGCCCGAGAAGGAGAAGGAGCTCGCGCTGCTCGCGATCCGCGAGGCCGACTTCGACCACCAGACCGGCAAGCTCTCGGACGAGGATTACGCCGCGCTGCGCGCCGAGCTCGAGGAACGGGCTCTGCGCGCGATGGCCGCGCTCGACGAGGCCCGGACGCCGCACGCCGTGCCGAGCGCGACGATGCCGGCGTCCTCGGGCGCCGCGCAGCCTGCGTCCGCCGCGGGACGCACGAGCGAAGCGGCCGGCTTCTGCCCGGGCTGCGGACAGCGCTTTGCGCGCGGCGCGCGCTTTTGCCACGCCTGCGGAAGGAAGCTGCCGACGACCAAGCAGCGCGACCGGCGCCGCGCGTGAAGCGCGCGACGCGCACCTGAGGCGCTCGAAGAAACGATGGCCGAGAACGACGAGAGCAAGACCACGGGCGAGACCGCCCAGAGCCCTGGAAACACGCCGCAGAGCGCCGGCGAGGCAAGCCAGACACCTGGCGAGTCCACGCAGAAGACCGGCGAGGCAACCCAGAAGACGGACGAGCCCCCCCAGATCTCGATCGACGACTTCCTGCGCGTCGACCTGCGCGTCGGAACGATCCGCAAGGCCGAGCCGCATCCCAACGCCGACCGCCTGGTGGTGCTCTCGGTCGACCTCGGCGAGGAGCAGGAGCGGCAGCTGGTCGCGGGCATCCGCGCCGCCTACCCGCCCGAGACGCTGGTCGGCCGTCAGGTCGTCGTGGTCGCGAACCTCAAGCCCGCGCGCCTGCGCGGCGTCGAGAGCCGTGGCATGATCCTCGCCGCGACCGACGACAGCGGGCTCGCGATCCTGACGCCGGACAAGCCGATCGAGCCCGGCAGCCGCGTCAAGTAGCGGCGCTCGCCGTCTCGCCCGCCGCGGTCGTGCTCCCGAGCAGACCGTGGTGGCGCAGCAGCGCCTCGGTGGTCGGCGCGCGCCCGCGGAACTCCTTGAAGACCTCCATCGGGTGACGGCTGCCGCCGAGCGCGAGCACGGTGTCGCGGAAGCGACGTCCGGTCGCGATCAGCGCCTGCTCGTTCTCGAGACCGGCCTCCTCGAACGCCGCGAACGCGTCGGCGGAGAGCACCTCGGCCCACTTGTAGCTGTAGTAGCCCGCCGCGTAGCCGCCGCCGAAGATGTGCGTGAAGCTGCACAGGAAGCGGTCCTCGGGCAGCGGCGGCAGCACGGTGGTCTTCTGCGCGATGCGCCGCTGCACGTCGAACGGGGTCTCGGGGCCGTCCGGGTCGAACTCGTGGTGCAGCGCGAGGTCGGTCAGCGCGAAGTAGAGCTGGCGCAGCATGTCGGAGCCCGCACGGAACGTGCGCGACGCGGCGATCTTGCGGAACAGCTCCTCGGGCAGCTTGGCGCCGGTCTCGACGTGGCCCGTGAGCCCGAGCAGCGTCTCGCGGTGGTAGCACCAGTTCTCCATGAACTGGCTCGGCAGCTCGACCGCGTCCCACTCGATGTTGCGGATACCCGCCGCGAGCGGCCGCTCGACGCGCGTCAGCATGTGCTGCAGGCCGTGCCCGAACTCGTGGAAGAGCGTGTTGACCTCGTCGAAGGTCATCAGCGACGGCTTGCCGTCGACCGGCGGCACCTGGTTGCAGACCAGGTACGCGACCGGGATCCGACCCGGCGCGCGACCGACGCACTCGTCCATCCACGCGCCGCCGCGCTTCTCCTTGGGCCGCGAGTACGGATCGAGGAAGAAGGCCGCGATCTCCTCGCCGCGCTCGTCGTAGATGCGGAAGAAGCGGACGTCGGGGTGCCACACCGGCGTCTCGCCGTCCGCCGGACGGATCGTCAAGCCAAAGAGACGGCCGACCAGCGCGAACAGCCCGTCGAGCACGCGCGGCAGCGGGAAGTACGGGCGAAGCTCCTCGTCGGTGTACGCGAAGCGCCGCTCGCGGAGCCGCTCCGCCCAGAAGGCGACGTCCCACGGCTTGAGGTCGTCCGCCTCCGGCGCGTTCTCGCTGCGCGCGAGCTCGCGCAGCTCGGCGAGGTCGCGCTCGGCCGCGGGATACGACGCCGAGCGCAGCTCCTCGAGCATCTGCTCGACCGCTTGGACGCTCGGCGCCATCTTGCTCGCGAGGCTGAGCTCCGCGTAGCTCTTGAAGCCGAGCAGCGCCGCCTCCTCGCGGCGCAGACGCAGGATGCGCCGGATGAGCGGCGTGTTGTCGAGCTCGCCCGAGCTCGCGCGCGTGACGTAGGCCCGGTAGAGCTTCTCGCGCAGGTCACGCCGTCGGCTGTGCTGCTGGAACGGCACGTAGCTCGGCGCGTCCAGCGTGATCCGCCACGGACCGTCGGCGGCGGTCGCGTCCGCCTCGCCCGCTTCGCGCGCCGCCTGCGCCGCGAGCTGGAGCAGGCTCTGCGGCAATCCCTCGATCTCGGAGCGGTCGCGCAGCGTCAGCGCGAACGCCTTGGTCGCGTCGAGGACGTGGTTGCTGAAGCGCGTCGAGCACTCCGCGAGCTCCGCCTGGATCGCGTTGAAGCGCTCCTGCTGCGCGCCCTCGAGGCCGACGCCGGCGAGCTCGGCGTCGCGCACGAGCGAGGTGACGATGCGCTGCTGGGCCGCGTCGAGCGACTGCCAGCCAGGTCCATCGCGCAGCTCCTTCAAGGCGCGGTAGATCGGCCGGCTCTGCCCGACGCGCAGCGAGAACGCGACCACCTCGGGCTGCACCGTCTCGTACGCGGTGCGCAGCTCGTCGCTGTTGCGCACGCCCATCAGGTGGCCGACGGTGCCCCAGGCGAACGACAGCCGGTCGTTCAGGCGCTCGAGCGGCGCGACCGCGCGCTCCCAGGTCGGCGCGACGTTGGACTCGATCGCGGCGAGCTCGCGCTGCAGATCCTCGAGCAACGTTCGGATGCCGGGGACGACGTGCTCGGGGCGGATCTCGTCGAAGCGCGGTAGCCCGCCGTCCGCGAGCAGCGGGTTCAGGCGATCGTCAACCTTCGTGGTCATGCGTAACAGCTATCATGCGCACGAAGTGCCGGCCGTCGCGAGTCAGCGCCAGCTGTTGAAACGGAAGAACACGTAGAGCGCGCCGAGGACGCCGACCACGATGTAGCGCACCGTGTAGGACGGCTCGAGCCAGAAGATCAGCAACGCGGCCACCATGCCGACGGCGAGCAACACGGCGACCTTGGGATCGATCTGAATCATCGTCGCAGCAGCTCCGGCGCACGCGCCTCGACCATGCGGCGCATGCCCTCGCGCCAGGGCACGCGCGCGGGACCGATGAGCTCGTGCATCTGCGTGAGATCGAGCGGCAGGCTGCCGATCGCGTCGGTGGTGTAGCGGAAGCGCGGTTCGAGCCCGGTGAGCTCCGCGAGCCACGAGCACCACTCCTCGATGCTCGCCTGCTCGCCGCCCCAGTTCAGCGTCCGCGCGGGCACGCTCGCCACCTGCAAGAGCTTCGGCACCTGCTCGACGTAGTCGTCCTCGTGCAGCGGGTTGTACAGATTCGGCTCGTCGACGTGCACGGGGATCTCGGCGCCCGAGCGCATCATCAGCAGGTGGTAGAACGGCCAGCCGCCGTTGTCGCCATAGGGCACGCTCAGGCGCGCGATGACGCTCGGCACGCCGAACTCCGCGGCCGCGAAGCGAACCACGGTCTCGGCCGCGATCTTCGAGATGCTGTAGGTCGGAAACAGCGTGCGGTGGTTGTCGCCGAGCGGCGCGTCCTCGCGCAGCGGCGCGTGGCCGGCGTACTGGTAGACGCCGCCCGACGAGCAGTGCAGGAACGCCTTCACGCGCCGGCAGCGCGCGATCAGACGACCGGCCGCCTCGGCGTTCGCCGCGAGGTCGTAGGTGAAGTCGCCCGTCTTCACGACGGCGAAGTTCAGCACGTAAGTGAAGTCGTCGGGGACGCGGTCGAGCGGATCCTTCGCGAGGTCGAGCGCGAGCGGCTTGACGCCGATCGCCACGAGCCGCTCGCGATCTTCCGCGCGTGACAGCCGCGCGAGACCGTACACCTCGTTGTTCGCCGCAAGAGCGCGCGCGATCGGAAAACCCACCTGGCTCGTCGGACCCGTGAGGAGGATCTTCTCGTTGCGCAGCATGCGACGGTCATAGCGCGGAAGCGCCGGAGCGGCGACCGACCGTGCACGACGTTGCGTCGGGGCGCGCGACGCTGCGCCGGCGCGCGGCGTCGCGTCAGTGGGGAGCGCCGAGCGGCGGCGGCGGCGCCGCCGCCTCGCCGCGCGCCCCGTGGTCGCCATCGCGCTCGTCGCGCGTCGCATCGTCCACCGGACGCACCGGACGGCGCAGCGGCAGGCGCACGCTGAACGTCGAGCCTTCGCCGGGCGCGCTGGTCACGCCCACCGTGCCACCGAGCAGATCGGTGAGCTGGCGGACGATCGCGAGGCCGAGCCCGATGCCGCTCGCGCCGCCGGGCGCGTTGCCGAGCTGCACGAACGCGTCGAAGATCGACGCTTGCTTGTCGGGCGGGATGCCGCAGCCCGTGTCGCTGACCGTCAAGACGAGCCAGTCGTCCTGCTCGCGCGCCGCGATCTCGATGCGTCCGCTGCGCGTCGCACGCGCCGCGTTGGTCACCAGGTTGTTCAGGATCTGCCGCAGGCGGATCGCGTCGCCCATCACCTCCGGCACCTGGCAGTCGGCGACCACCGCGATCGGTAGCCCGCGCGTCAGGAGCCGCGCATCGTGCGCGACGTCGTCGAGCATCTGGCGGAGATCGATCCGCTCGTCCGACAGCTCGACCTTGCCGCTCGACAGACGCGACAGGTCGAGCAGCTGCGAGATCAGGGTATCGAGCGACACCGCGTACTCGCGGATCCGTCGCGTCAAGTTGCGGACGAGCTTCTCGTCGGACGCCGCGTCAAGCACCATGTCGGCATAGCCGACGATGACGTTCACCGGCGTCCGCAGCTCGTGCGACACGTTCGCGACCATGCGCGAGCGCGTCTCGACCGCACTCTCGGCGCGCGCCAGAGCGACGCGCAAGTTCTCGTGCGCCTGACGCAGCACCGCCTCGCGGTGCATGGCCTCGAGACGGTGCCCGGCGAGCGACGACGCGCCGATCGTCGTCAGCGCGCCCACCGCGAGCAGCGCGACCAGCAGATACGGCCAGGGCAGCGTCGATTCCACGCCGCCGACGATCGACGCGGCGAACGCCAACACGCACACCGCGCACAGCACCAGTTGCTGGACCGGCCCGAAGGGCAGCACCGCCGGCATCGCCGACAGCATGCAGATCAGCGCGACCACGGAGAGCGTCACGTCGCCGTCGCTCAGCGGGTAGTACGCGGCGACGCAGATCGCCATCACGCTCGCCCAAGCGATCGCGATGGCGCGCGCGCGCGTCGGCTGAAGACGCAGCCAGACGTAGCTTGCGGCCGAGAAGAGCGCCTCGAAGGCGAGCACCGCGAGATAGGTGTCGCGGTGCTCGGGGTAGTAGTAGAGCTCGATCGGCAGGACGCCCGCGATGAAGACGAGCACCAGGCACATCGCGCGCGGGAGCCTCGCGAAGGCGAGGTGCTCGAGCCCGAGGGCGTGCTGCTCGAGCGCGTGTTGCTCACGCGGATCCACGCGGAAGCGCGCAAGCAACCGCGGTACCACGGAGAAGAGCGTCAAACCGCGGCTCTGACGACGCGGTCGGCCACGTGAACGACGCACCGTTGCCGCGACGGGGACGCACCGTCACGGCTTTGGCGTTGCCGCCCTCGTGCCCGGTACGGAGGCGCGGGAACGGGCACCCTGACGGCCTTGCGCGACGCGATGGCGTCGCGCCGCTCCGCTGCGACGCGAAGCGCGCGCGGAGCAAAAGGGCGTGAGGGCCGCAGCCCTCACGCCCCGGTCGTAAAGCTATAGCTTCTGAACGTTCGCGGCCTGGGATCCCTTACGGCCCGGTACGACCTCGAACTCGACGATCTGGCCCTCCTCCAGCGTCTTGTACCCCTGGCCGGCGATCGCCGAGTAGTGCACGAAGATGTCCTCGCCCCCCTCCTGCTCGATGAATCCGAAGCCCTTCTGCGGGTTGAACCACTTCACCTTCCCCTGAGGCATACCGGTGCTCCTCCAGCCCTTCTCCGGGTGCGCCCTCCTGTGGTGCGCGTTCGTGACCCGACAGCTGTCGACGATCGCAACGTCGCCCGGATACAGATTCAAAACCGCGCCGCTCTTACCACCGCCGTCCCGCCAAGGGCAATAACGCTTGCGGAGTTTGTTCCCGCAGGCCGCTGTGCTACCTCTCATGCTTCGCGTCGCAGAAAAAAGGAGTCCTATGCAGCGACCGCGCGGTCCGCGATTCTTGCCCGTTCGCCCCGACGAGGAGCATCGAACCAACCGTCAAATAAGAGTACCCCAGGTACGCTTGATCGGCCTGTCCGGTGAGCAGCTCGGCGTCGTTCCGACCGAGGAAGCTCTCCGGATGGCGCAGGAAGCGGAAGTCGACCTGGTGGAGGTTGCGCCCATGGCGCAGCCGCCGGTGTGCCGCCTGCTCGATTACGGCAAGTTCCGCTACTCGAAGCAGAAGAAAGACGCCGAGGCGAAGAAGAAGCAGCACGTCACGCAGCTCAAGGAGCTGCGGATCCGCCCGGGCACCGACGCGCACGACCTCGAGCGGCAGCTGAAGAAGGCGCAGGAGTTCCTGAGCGAGGGCCAGCGCGTCAAGTTCACGCTGCGCTTCCGTGGACGCGAGATGGCGCACCAGGACCTCGGCCGCAGCAAGCTGACCAGCATCGCGGCCCAGCTCGCGGACTACGGCTGGGTCGAGATCGAGCCGCGCACCGAGGGCCGCGTCATGCACCTGGTGATGGCGCCCGGCCAGCGCAAGAAGCCGGCGTCCGGCGGTCAGCGTCCCGCGGCGTCGGGCTCGGCGCAGGCGGGCGGCGGTCAGCCGTCCGCGTCCGGCCAGGCGGGTTCGAGCGGACAAGCACAAGCAAAGGACGTCCGCCCGCAGCAGCCGCCGCGTCCGGCGTGAGCGCGCTGCCGGCGCGCCCGGCCCGAGAGCCATGCGAGCGCAGCCGGCCTGAGCGCGGTGGCGGCGCAGCCTGCCTCGGCGATGGAGCGCGGTGGCGGCGCAGCCTGCCTCGCGATGGACGCGCGGCAGCGCTCGAGCGCACAGCAGCCGCCGTCGGCACGAGCGCGGAGCGGCCGCTGCCCCATCGTCGACGCGCGCGGGCGCTGCCGCTCCTGGCGGACGCCTGCGTCAGCGCGCCGCGCTGCGCGCGCTGACGGCGCCGCGCGCGCTCAGAACCAGCCCGACCACCACGACGTCCGCTCGATGTCCTTCGGCGCGAGGACCTCGATGCGGGTGAGCTCCTTGTCGCCCTGCACGGCGATGATCTCGCCGACCACCTGGCCCTTGGCGACCGGCGCGTCGACCTGCGCGGGCACCTTCACCTCGACCTTGACCTGCTGCGCCTCCTGACGCGGCAGCACCAGGCGGAGGTCCCGCGCCGCCTCGCCGGTGAAGAAGCGCTCCTTGCCGCGCGCCACCGCGATCTGCGCGCCCACCGACTGCCCCGCCTTGACCGGCTGCACGGCGCGGTAGCTCGCGAAGCCCTTCGACAGGAGCTTCGCCGCCTCGTCGAAGCAGCCCTTCTTGGTCGGCGCGCCGAGGACGACGGCGATCAGGTTCAGCCCGTCGCGCGACGCCGTCGCCGTCACCTCGAAGCCGGCGGCGGCGTAGTAGCCGGTCTTGAGCCCGGTCGCGCCGCGGTAGTTGCGCACCAGGTGGTTCGTGTTGCGCATGATGAACTTGCCGTCGCGGAACGGCGCCTCGGTCGTCGCCGCCCACTCGCGCACCTCGGGGAATTCCATCAGCTTGCGCGCGAGCTTCGCGAGGTCCGCGGCGCTCATCAGGTCGGGCTTCTGACCGGGCCCGGGCGGCAAGCCGTGCACCGAGTGGAACTCGGAGCTGGTCATGCCGAGCTCACGCGCGCGGGCGTTCATCATCTCGACGAACGCGTCGGTCGAGCCGGCGATGCGCTCGGCGACCGCGACGGAAGCGTCGTTCGCCGACGAGATCATGATCGCCTTCAGCATGTCGCGCAGCGGGAACTGCTCGCCCTCCGCGAGGTAGACCTGCGAGCCGCCCATCTGGCTCGCCCAGGCCGACGCGGTGACCATGTCGTCGAGCGAGATCGCGCCCGCCTTCACCTGCTCCATGGCGATCAAGACGGTCATCATCTTGACCATGGACGCGGGCGGCCACGGCATGTTCTCGTTGTGCGCGAAGAACACCTCGCCGCTGTCCGCGTCCATCAGCAGAGCCGCGCGGTACGGCGCTTCGGGACTGTACGGCAGGCTCGGGCGTCCGGCCGGCGCACCGGCGGCGCTCGTGGCAAGCAACGACACGAGCAGCGCTGCGGCGACTCTCCGAAGGTTCCCCACGACGTCCACGACTACGACCCCCCTTGGGCGCGAGCGCGCGCCTACCTTGTTACTTGACGAGCGACCACGCGAAGGTCTTTCCCTCGGCGCGACGAAAGTACCTACTTTCGGCGTCGCGGTCACGGCCGCGCGCGAGGCGGCGGCTGGAAGTTTGGCCGTCCGTACGCAAGACTCGCGCACCATGCCGAGCGCGACGGGGCGTACGTTGGTCGAGGCTCGCGCCCTGCGCAAGGCGTACGGCATGAGTCTGGTGCTGCGCGACGTCGACCTGCAGGTCGCGGCCGGCGAGGTGGTCGCGGTGCTCGGGCCGAACGGCGCCGGCAAGAGCACGCTGCTCCGCCTGCTCGCCTGCATCTCGCGAGCGAGCGCCGGCACGCTCGCGCTGTTCGACGTCGACTGCCACCCGGGACGGCCGACGCCCGACGTCCTCGGACGCATCGGCTTCGTCGGCCACGAGCCGCTGGTCTACGAGGACCTGACCCCGCGCCAGAACCTCGAGCTCTTCGCCCGCCTGTACGGGGAACGCGGCGCGGAGGACGGCGCCGGCGCCGAGCAGCGCGCGCGGGCGAGCCTCGAGCGCGTCGGCCTCGCGCACGCGATGGAGCGTCCGACGCGCGCGCTCTCGCGCGGAATGCTGCAGCGCCTGGCGATCGCGCGCGCCACGCTGCACCACCCCGAGCTGCTGCTGCTCGACGAGCCGTTCACCGCGCTCGACGAGGCGGGAAGCGACCTCCTCGAGCGCGAGATCCGCTCGCGCGCCGCCGACGGCGCGGCCGTCGTCCTGGTGACGCACGACCTCGCGCGCGCCTCTGCGCTCGCCGACCGCGCGGTAGTGCTTGCGTGCGGCCGCGTGGTCGGCGAGGCGAGCCCAGTGCCCACGAGCAGCGAGCTCGCGCGCGACTACCGCCGTCTCGCCGGGCTCGAGGGCTGAGCGACGCGGTCGCACGCAAGGCGCCATGTGGAGCATCGTTCGGAAGGACCTCGCCATCGAGCTGCGCACCGGCGAGATGACCTCGTCGGTCTTCCTGCTCGCGCTGCTCGTCGTGCTGGTGTTCGCCTTCACGCTCGAGCCCGAACGCCTGGTCGGGGCAGATTTCCTCGCCGGCCTGTCGTGGACGACGCTGCTGCTCGCGGGCACGCTGTCGCTGAACCGCTCCTTCGTGCTCGAGCGCGAGGCGGGCGGGCTCACCGGGCTCGCGCTCGCACCGATCGACCGCGGCTCGATCTACCTCGGCAAGATGATCGGCAACCTGCTGATGCTGCTCGTCGCGGCGATCGTCCTGCTGCCGCTGATCGGCGTGCTGCTCGGCACGCGCGGGCTCTCGCCGAGCTGGCTCCTGCCGCTCGTCCTGCTGCTCGGGGTGACGGGGATCGCGGCGGTCGGCACGCTGTGCGCGGCGATCGCGAGCCGGACGCGCGCGCGCGAGGTGCTGCTGCCGGTGCTGATGTTCCCGCTGCTCGCGCCGCTGCTGATCGCGGCAACGCGGACCACGGCCGGCGCCCTGCTCGGGCAGAGCGTCGACGAGCTGCAGTCCTGGCTGCTCACGCTCGTCGCGTTCGATATCGTCTTCGCGGTCGCCGGCTGGCTGAGCTTCGACTACGTCCTCGAAGAGTGACAGGCTGCTGCGCGAGCCGCGAGGAACGAGAGACGAGATGAACGACAGACGCATCTGGCGGGACACGCTGCTGCCCGCGCTGACCTGCGTGGCGATGCTCGCCGCGCTCTACATGGTCTTCGTCCTCGTGCCGAGCGAGCGCGAGCAGGGCGTGGTGCAACGGATCTTCTACTTCCACGTCAACCTCGCGTGGATGGCATTCGCCGGCTTCGTGTTCGTCGCGATCGCGAGCGTGCAGTACCTGCGCACCGGCAGCCGACGCGCCGACCAGCTCGCGCACGCCAACGCCGAGGTCGGCCTGCTCTACACGACGCTCGTGCTGGTCACCGGACCGATCTGGGCGCGTCCGATCTGGGGCGTCTGGTGGACCTGGGACCCGCGCCTGACGATGACCGTCGTGCTGTGGGCGATCTACGCCGCCTACCTCATGCTGCGCCGGCTCGGCGGCAACGACGACACCATCCTGCGCTACGCGGCGGTGCTCGGCATCGTCGGTACGCTCGACATCCCGCTCCTGATCCTCGCCGTGCGTCTGTGGCGCGGCGTGCACCCGGCGGTGATGCTGTCCGACGAGCCCGACTCCGGGCTCAAGGACCCGCTCATGGGCTGGACGCTGCTCGTCTCGGGCGTCGCGCTGGCCCTGCTGTTCACCTGGCTCGTGTCGCTGCGCGCCCGCGTTCTCGCGGTCGACGAGTCGGTTGCTGCGCTGCAGCTGGAGGGCGCCCGCTCGTGAAGGGACTCAACTACCTGTTCGCCGCCTACACGGCCGTCTGGCTGGCGATCTTCGTCTACCTGCTGTCGATCGGCCGCAAGGCGCGGCGCCTCGAGCGCGAGCTCGAAGAGATCCGGCGCTCGCGCTGAGCGTCCGGACGCGAGCCGTCAGGACGCGACCGCGCCGAGCTCGTGTAGCCGACGCTCGAGCTCGACGAGGAAGTCGTCGAGCGGCTGCTCCGCGTCGACGACGATCTCGTACTTGCCGTTGGGCATCTTGCGGACGCTGCCCGGCGTCGCGGGCTTGAGCGGGATCACCACCGCCTCGCGCGACACGCCGAGGCGGTCGATGACGGTGAAGATGCGCTCGATCTCCTTGAGCGTGACGACCTTCAGCGGCATCGCGTCCCCCGTCGAGCGTCAGACGATCCGCGAGGAGTGCCCGGACCAGTAGCGGTCGCGGAGCAGGCGCTTGTAGATCTTCCCGTTGTCGAGGCGCGGCAGCGCGTCGACGAAGTCGACCGAGCGCGGCGCCTTGTAGTGCGCGATCCGCTCGCGCACGTAGTCGATCAGCTCCTGCGCCACCTCGGGCGACGGCTGCACCCCCGGCGCGAGCTGCACGACCGCCTTCACCTCCTCGCCCATCTCCTCGTTCGGCACGCCGATCACCGCGACGTCGTCGACCTTCGGGTGCGTCGCGAGGCAGCTCTCGACCTCCTGCGGGTAGATGTTGACGCCGCCCGAGATGATCATGTGCGACCGGCGGTCCGTCAAGTAGAGATATCCTTCCTCGTCGAGGTGGCCGATGTCGCCGAGGGTGAACAGCCGGCCGCGGTAGGTCTCGGCCGTCTTGGCGTCGTCCTTGTGGTAACGGAAGCGCGCGTTCGGGTCCTCGGGCGCCTCGAAGTAGACCACGCCGTCGACGCCCGGCTCGGTGATCTCCTCGCCCTTCTCGTCGAGGATCCACACCTTGCCGCCGGCCCAGTGCCGTCCGACCGAGCCCTTGTGCGTCAGCCACTCCTCGGAGCGGATCAGCGTGCCGCCGCCCTCGGTGCCGGCGTAGTACTCGACCACCTTCGGGCCGAGCCACTCGATCATTTTCTCCTTGACAGGGATCGGGCACGGCGCCGCGGCGTGGATCGCGATCTTGAGGCTCGAGAGGTCGTAGCGCCGGCGCACCTCCTCCGGGAGCTTCAGCATGCGGACGAAGTGCGTCGGCACCCACTGGCTGGTCGTGACCCGGTAGCGCTCGATGTACTTCAGAGCCCGCTCGGCGTCGAAGCGGTCCATCACCAGCGCGGTCGCGCCGATGCGATGCTGCAGCGCGGTGAAGACGAGCGGCGCTGCGTGGTAGAGCGGCCCGGGGCACAGGTAGGTGTCGCTCTCCTCGAGGCCGAAGAAGCCGGTGAACGCCGCGAGGGTGAGCACCACCGCGCCGGTGCCCGGAGGATCGAGCGTCAGCGGCGGCCGGACGCCCTTCGGCTTCCCCGTCGTCCCCGACGAGTACAGCATCGCCGCGCCCTCGCGCTCGTCGGGGATGCGCTCCGCCGGAAACGGCGCGACCGCGTCCTCGTAGCGCTCGAAGCCCGGGATCGTCCCGCCGACGGAGACGAAGCGCTCGATCTTGCCCGTGCCCTGCGCGAGCGGCGCGAGCTGCTCCGCGAAGCGCGCGTTCGCGACCAGCACGCGGGCGTCGCAGTCCTCGACGACGTAGCGCAGCTCCTCAGTCGACAGGTGCCAGTTGACCGGCGTGAAGTAGAGGCCGGAGCGCATCGCCGCCCAGTAGAAGTCGAAGAAGTGCTCCTCGTTGGCGAGCACGACCGCGATGCCGTCGCCCGGACGCAGACCCCACGCGCGCAGCGCCTGCGCGACGCGGTTCGAGCGCTCCTCGAGCTGTCCGTAGGTGACGGTGCGTTCTTGATCGGCAAAGATCAGTGCAGGCTTGTCGGGGTGTTGCTCCGCTCGCGTGCCGAGGTACATGCCGACCTTCTATCGCGCGTCGCGAGCGACGCGCAAAGCTCGGCTCACGGTTGACACCTCGTCGATGCCGCGGTTCACATCGGCCGCTTGAGCGCCCTTCTCACGCGTCGCCTCTTCCTGCGGCTGCTCGGCGTCGTCTACCTCTCGGCGTTCGCCTCGCTCGAGTGGCAGGTCGAAGGTCTGCTCGGTCCGGACGGGATCCTGCCGGCGAGCGCGTACCTGACGCGCGCCGTCGAGGTGTTCGGCGACGACGCCAAGATGCGCATCCCGACGCTCTTCTGGCTCGACCCGAGCGCGGAGATGCTGCGTCTCGTCTGCCGCGCGGGCATCGTGCTGTCGCTGCTGCTGATCGCCGGGATCTGGCCGGTCGTCGTCCTGCCCGCGCTGTGGTGGCTCTACCTGTCGCTGGTCTCGGTCGGGCAGATCTTCCTCGCCTACCAGTGGGACGCCCTGCTCCTCGAGACCGGCTTCCTCGCGATCTTCTGGGCGCCGTCCGCCTGGCGGCTCGACGCGCCGTCCGTGCGCGAGCCCTCGCCGATCGTGCTCTGGCTGCTGCGCTGGCTCGTCTTCCGGCTGATGTTCTTCTCGGGCTGGGTGAAGCTCGCGAGCGGCGACCCGACGTGGTGGAGCCTCGACGCGCTCAAGTTCCACTACGAGACGCAGCCGCTGCCGGCGTGGACGAGCTGGTACGCGCACCAGCTCCCCGCGTGGATCCAGCAGGCGTCGTGCGCGGTGATGTTCGTGATCGAGCTCGCCCTGCCCTGGCTGATCTTCCTGGGCCGCGTGCCGCGGCTCGTCGCGTTCGTCGGCTTCGTCCTCCTGCAGCTCCTGATCGCCGCGACCGGCAACTACGGCTTCTTCAACCTGCTGTCGGCCGTGCTGTGCGTGCCGCTGCTCGACGACGGCTGGCTCGAGCGCGTGTGGCCGCGTCGGCTCGGCTCGCGCGGTCCGCGTCCCGCGGAGCGCGGCGTGAAGCGCGCGCTCGACGTCGCGGTCGCGGCGCTGGTGCTCGCGCTCAGCGTGCCGCTCTCGCTCGGGCAGGCGTTCGGCATCCGCGCGACGTCGCTGCCCGGCGTCGAGCGGCTGTTCCACGCGCTCGCGCCGTGGCACCTGGTCAGCGGCTACGGGCTCTTCGCGGTGATGACCACCAACCGACCGGAGGTCGTGCTCGAGGGCACGGTCGACGGCGTCGAGTGGCGGCCGTACGTCTTCCGCTGGAAGCCGGGCCCCCTCGACCGCGCGCCGACGTTCACCGCCCCCAACATGCCGCGCCTCGACTGGCAGCTCTGGTTCGACGCGCTCTACCTCGAGCGCATGCTCGCGACCGGGATGCGCAGCGGACGCGTCGTCACGCCGGCGCTGCTCGCGAAGCTGCGCGAGGGCTCGCCCGCGGTGCTCGCTCTGCTCGCCGACGACCCGTTCGACGGCGAGAAGCCGCGCGCCGTGCGCTGGCGGCTCTGGGACTACGAGTTCACCGACGCCGCCGAGCGGCAGGCGAGCGGCGACTGGTGGCGGCGCTCGCTGCTCTACGAGGAGCCGCCACGCTGAGCGCCGCGGCCTCCGGACGCGTCGCCGGGTGCGTCGCCGCTCGCGGTGCCCGTTGCCGAGCGCGCATCGATCGCGCGCGCGATCGCCTCGGGCGAGAGCTCGCGCAGGGAGCGCACGACGATCTGCGCGCCGGCCGCGCGCAGCCGCTCCTCGCTCGCCGTGCCGGCCAGCGCGATCGCCGTCATGCCCGCCGCGCGCGCCGCCTCGACGCCGAGCACCGCGTCCTCGATCACCGCGCAGCGCTGCGGCGCGATCCCGAGACGCTCGGCCGCGATCTGGAAGACCTGCGGATCGGGCTTGCCGCGGCGCACGTCGCGACCGGTCACGACCGCGGCGAACGCATCGCGGCGCCCGAGCCGGTCGAGCGTCAGCTCGACGTTCGGCGGCGGCGCCGACGAGCCGAGCGCGAGACGAAAGCCCGCCGCGTGCAGCGCGTCGATCAGCTCGGTCGCGCCGTCCATCGTCGGAAACTCGCGCCCGATGATCTCGCGGTAGAGCTCCTCCTTGCGCAGGTCGATCTCGCGGACCTGCGCGTCGTCGACGCGCTCACCGAACAGCTCGCGGATCACCTCGCGGCTCGTGCGGCCGAAGGTACGCGCGAAGTCGTCCTCCGAGAGGTCGAGGCCGCGCTCGCGCAGCGCGCCGCGCCAGCTCGCGAAGTGCGCGGCGTACGAGTCGACCAGCACGCCGTCGACGTCGAAGATCACGGCTCGCGTCATTCTTCACCCCTAGCAGACGTCGCAGCGCCTGCGCGGCTGGGCTACTTTTTCGCGCCATGATCGAGCTCGAGCGGCTGACCAAGCGCTGGGGCGACACGGTCGCCGTCGACGAGCTGAGCCTCACGGTCGCCGACGGCGAGCTGCTGGTGCTGCTCGGCGCTTCGGGCAGCGGCAAGACGACGACGCTCAAGATGGTCAACCGGCTCATCGAGCCGACCTCGGGACGCGTGCTGCTCGACGGCGAGGATCTCGCGCGGCTCCGCGGACCCGAGCTGCGCCGCCGCATCGGCTACGCCTTCCAGCAGGTCGGGCTGTTTCCGCACATGACGGTCGCGGAGAACGTCGCGGTGACGCCGCGTCTGCTCGGCTGGCCCGCCGAGCGGATCGAGAAGCGCGTCGACGAGCTGCTCGAGCTCGTCGAGCTCGACGTCGGTCTGCGCGACCGCATGCCGGACGAGCTCTCGGGCGGCCAGCAGCAGCGCGTCGGCGTCGCGCGCGCGCTCGCCGCCGAGCCGCGGCTCATGCTGCTCGACGAGCCGTTCGGCGCGCTCGACCCGCTGACCCGCGACCGCGTGCAGGAGTCCTTCCAGCGCATCCGCCGACGTCTTGGCTTGACGGCGATCTTCGTGACCCACGACATGTCCGAGGCGCTGCTGCTCGCCGACCGCATCGCGGTGATGGACGCGGGCCGTCTCGTGCAGATCGGCACGCCGCGCGAGCTGCTGCAGAACCCCGCGACCGAGCACGTCCGTCAGATGATGGAGACGCCGCGGCGCCAGGCGGCGGCGGTCGACGCGCTGCTCGACGAGGGCCGACCCGGGTGAGCGAGCAGCTCGCGCTGCTGCCGAGCTACTTGACGAGCCACCTCCAGCTCACGCTGGCGGCGCTCGCCCTCGCGATCGCGGCGAGCTTGCCGCTCGGCGTGCTCGCGACGCGCGTGCCGCGACTCGAGAAGCCGTTGCTCGGCATGGCCGCCGTCGTGCAGACGATCCCGGCGCTCGCGCTGCTCGCGGTCATGGTGCCGCTGCTCGCCGCGCTGAACCTGCGCAGCATCGGCTTCCTGCCGGCGCTGATCGGGCTGACCCTCTACGGCGTGCTGCCGATCCTGCGCAACACGGTGACCGGCATCCTCGGCGTCGATCCCGCGCTCAAGGAAGCGGCGCGCGGCGTCGGGATGACCGCGATGCAGCAGCTGCGGCTCGTCGAGCTGCCGCTCGCGCTGCCCGTGATCGTCGCCGGCGTGCGCACCGCGACCGTGTGGACGGTCGGCATGGCGACGCTCTCGACCCCGGTCGGCGCGCCGAGCCTCGGCAACTACATCTTCGGCGGCTTGCAGACGCGCAACTTCGCCGCGGTGCTGGTCGGCTCGGTCGCGGCGGCGGCGCTGGCGCTTGTGCTTGACGCGCTGGTGTACGGCGTCGAGCTCGGCATCCGACGCCGGCGGCGCGCGCTGGTCGCGGGCTGCGCGGGCGTGCTCGCGCTGCTCGCCGCCTGGGCGACGGCACCGCTCGTGAGCCAGGCGGCGCGTCCCGCGCGGCCGATCGTGATCGGCGCCAAGACCTTCACCGAGCAGTACGTGCTCGCGGAGCTCCTCGCCGAGTGGATCCGGCGCGAGACCGGGCGCGACGTCGTGATCCGCGCCTCGCTCGGCTCGACCGTCGCCTACGACGCGCTCGCGAGCGACGACGTCGACCTCTACGTCGACTACTCCGGCACGCTGTGGGCGACGATCCTGCGGCGCGAGGGCGTGCCGGAGAGCCGCGAGGCGGCGATCCGTGAGATCGCCCGCTTCCTGCGCGAGCGCGACGGCGTCGAGCTGGTCTGCGAGCTCGGCTTCGAGAACGCCTACGCGCTCGCGGTGCGCGAGGCCGACGGCGAGCGGCTCGGCATTCGCACGATCGGCGACCTCGCCCGCCACGCGCCGGAGATGACGATCGGCAGCGACTACGAGTTCTTCTCGCGCCCCGAGTGGCGCGCGCTGCAGGAGACCTACGGGTTGCGCTTCGCCGAGCGACGCAGCATGGACCCGTCGCTGATGTACCAGGCAGCGGCGGTCGGCGAGGTCGACGTGATCAGCGCGTTCTCGACCGACGGCCGCATCGCGGCGCTCGACCTGCGCGTGCTGGTCGACGACCGCGGCGCGATCCCGCCGTACGACGCCGTGGTGCTGGCGAGCGCGCGGCTCGCGCGCGAGCACCCCGAGGTGATCGCCGCGCTGCGCGCGCTCGCCGGCACGATCGACGCGGCGCGGATGCGGCGGGCGAACCTCGAGGTCGACGAGCGCGGCCGCGGTCCGCGCGAGGTCGGGCGCGAGCTCGCGGCGGCGCTGCGCGACGGCTGACGCACGCCGCGCCGTGCGCGCGCTGCCGCTGACCGCCTTCGCGCCGCCGTCGTGCCTGGGCGCGCTCGTTCGTGCGAGCTCGTAGGCGGCGCGTGCTCGCGCCGCGCGCGCGAGCCGTCCGCGTCGAACGCGCCGCCTACTGCTGCGCCTGCGACTGGCTCTGCGTGTGCCCCTCCTCCGTCGCGAGCAGCACGCTCGCACCGTCGTCGCGCTCGATGCTGAGCTCGACGCGCATCTCGCCCTTGCTGCCGGCGCTGCGGTACACGCCGCGCAGCGGCGTCACGTCGGCGTAGTCGCGGCCGATAGCCACGCGGACGTGGTGGTCGCCGGTGCGACAGCGCAGCGTCGGGTCGAAGCCCGTCCAGCCTGCGCCGGGCAGCAGCGCCTCGACCCAGGCGTGGCTCGCCTGCTCGCCCACGTTCGATCCGCCGGCCTCGTACGGCGCGAGGTAGCCCGAGACGTAGCGCGCCGGGACGCCGGCGAGGCGCAGCAGCCCGATCGTCAGGTGGGCGAAGTCCTGGCAGACGCCGCCGCCCGCGGTCAGGATGTCGTCGACGCTCGAGTGCACGTGCGTCTTGTTCTTCTCGTACTCGAACTGGTCGCGGACGTAGCGCACGACGCGCAGCGTGTACTCGAGCACGGTCTCGGTCGGCGCCGGACGCGCGGACCAGAAGAACTTCCGCAGCCGGTCGCTGAACGGCACGTAGCGACTCGGCGTCAAGAACTCGTAGTGCTGCGCCATCCGCGCCGCGTCCTCGGCGAGAAACTCGGAGAACGGAACGCGCAGCGGTGACGGCACGCGCGGCGCGAGACGCTCGACCACCGACACCGCGACGATGCTCAGCTCGTCGTGCGGCGGGTGCACCGAGATCGCGTGAACCTTGTTCTTGAAGGAGTCCTCGTAGGCGAGGACGGCCGCCTTCGGCGTCACCTCCAGCTCGAAGGACAGGCAGCGCTGGCCCGCGCTGTCGCGCGGCACGACGCGCACCTCGTTGTGCGACTCGTAGGCCGGCTTGTCGTAGCGGAAGTGGGTCGCGTGGCGAATGCGGAAGATCATGCGGCTCTCGTCCGTTCCCTCACTCGTAGCGCAGGTAGGTATCGAACACGGCGCTGCTGATGCGCTGACACTCGTCCTGCACCCCGAGCAAGAAGTCATGCAGGCCGCTCGCGATGACCTCGCCGGCGGAGCGCGACGCGAGCAGCCCCGCGAGCGCGTCCGACGCGAGCGGCATGGGCGTCGGCGACGGCTCGGGCGCCGACTGCGCGATGCGGCGCAGCGCGGTCTCGAGCCGGTCGACGCAGAAGCGCGCCGAGCGCGGAAACGTTCCGTCGAAGAGCAGCAGCTCGACGACGTGGTCGGTGCGGATCATGTTGCCGTAGGCGAGCCGGTAGGCCTCGAGCGCGGAAGCGCTGCGCAGCACCGCGGCCCACTGCAGCAGGTCGACCGGCCCGCCGACGTCCTCCACGCGCGGCAACAGGTAGTGGTACTTGATGTCGAGCAGGCGCGTGACGTTCTCCGCGCGCTCGAGCATCTGTCCGAGAACGATGAAATCGAAGCCGATGCCGCGCGGCAGCGTGCCGTTGATCACGCCCGCGATGCGGTAGAAGCGCTCCTGCAGCGACGAGAAGAACTCGAACACGTCGCTGGTCACGATGCGGTCGGGCGTCCACGACCGGGCGTCGAGGTAGAGCGTGTTGAGCTCGAGCCAGAGCTCCGACGAGATCCGGTGACGCAAGGTGCGCGCGTTGGCGCGGGCCGCGTTGATGCAGCTCCGGATCGAGCTGGGATTGTGCTCGTCGAGCACGAAGAAGCGTAGCACCGACGACTCGTCGGGCGCGGCGTAGTGCTGCGCGAAGAGCTCCTGGTCGCCCGTGATCGCGAGCAGCGACGACCACGCGTTACTCGCCGGCGCCGGACCCTCGATCAGCAGATGGTGATTGACGTTGACCAGGCGCGCGCGCCACTCCGCGCGTTCGATGTAGCGCGCGGCCCAGAACAGGCTGTCGGCGATGCGGCGCAGCATCTAGCGCTCCAAGACCCAGGTGTCCTTGCTGCCGCCGCCCTGCGACGAGTTCACCACCAGCGATCCCTCGCGCAGCGCGACGCGCGTGAGCCCGCCCGGCAGCACGCGCGGACGTTTGCCGAGCAGCACGAACGGACGCAGGTCGACGTGGCGCGGCGCGAGCGGGCCCGAGCCGTTCCCCGCCTCGCCGAGCAGCGTCGGGTGCACCGAGAGCTGCACCACGGGCTGCGCGATGAAGCCGCTCGGGTTGCGCTCGATGCGCTCGCGCGCCTCGATCAGCTCGCGGTAGGTCGCCTTGGGGCCGATGATCACGCCGTAGCCGCCCGAGGCGCCGGTCGGCTTGATGACGTAGCGGTCGAGGTCGCGCAGCACCATGCGACGCACGTCGGGATCGGTCAGCACGTGCGTCTCGACGATCGGCAGCAGCGGCTCCTCGCCGAGGTAGTAGCGCACGATCGCCGGCGTGTAGGCGAAGATCGCCTTGTCGTCGGCGATGCCGGTGCCCACACCGTTCGCGATCGCGACGTTGCCCGCGCGCACCGCCGCCATCAGCCCCGCGACACCGAGCAGCGAGTCCGGGCGGAACACGACGGGGTCGAGGAAGTCGTCGTCGATGCGCCGGTAGAGCACGTCGATCTGCTGCAGACCGTGCACCGTCTTCATGAACAGCTTGTGGTCGACGCACACGAGGTCGTGTCCCTCGACCAGCTCGATGCCCATCTGGTGCGACAGGAAGACGTGCTCGAAGAACGCCGAGTTGTGCAGCCCCGGCGTGAGCAACGCGACCCGCGGTCGCGACTGGCCGCGCGGCGCGAGCTCGCACAGACTCTCGAGCAGGTCGGCCGGGTATCCTTCGACGCTGCGCACGCCGCTCGCGCGCACCAGGTCCGGCATGAGCCGCGTCGTCACGACGCGGTTCTGGATGACGTAGGACACGCCCGACGGCGTCCGGACGTTGTCCTCGAGCACGTAGAAGCGTCCGTCGGCGCCGCGCACGAGATCGATCCCGGCGACGGTGACGAAGACGCCGTGCGGCGGCTTCACCCCGACCACCGCGTGCCGGTACTGCGAGCAGCCGAGCACCAGATCGCGCGGCACGACGCCGTCCTTCAGGATCTCGCCCTCGCCGTAGACGTCGGCGATGAAGGCGTTGAGCGCGCGCACGCGCTGGATGAGACCCGCCTCGAGCTGCGCCCACGTCGTGGCGTCGATGACGCGCGGGATCGGATCGAACGGGAAGATCTTCTCCGCGCCTTCGTCGAGGCCGTAGACGTTGAACGTCACGCCCATGCGCAAGAACATGCTGTCGGCACGCTCGCGCAGCTCGGCGAGACGCCGTGGGTCACGACCGAGGAGATCCTCGACGACGCGGACGCAGCCGGGTCGTGGCCGGTGCTCCTCGTCGAACATCTCGTCGAACAGCCCGGACGCGACGCGGTATGCATGCGAAACGGGCAGAGGATTGCTCACCGCCTGGGCATTCATCGTGGGCCTGCTTCGTCGAGCGGCGGGATTTGCCGCACCGTTGTGCCGCGCACCGAGTGCGCGCGGCTCTGGTCAGCAAGCCACATGCCCCCGCGGCGAGCGGGCGGCGCTGCGTCAGTCAGCGGGTGCGCACGCGCGTTCGACGCGTGCGCAGGAGCGCTCAGCGGGTAGGGGGCCGCGCTCGCCGGTGCGGATCAGCGCTCAGCGAGTGCGCGTGATCGCTTCGGCGACGCGACCGGGGAGGAGCTGGCAGACGCCGTCGGCGAGCCATCCCGCCGGCTCGAGCGCGACGCTCCAGTCGAGCTTGCGCGTCCGATCGCGCTCGCGATGCGCGTCGCGGCGCAGCTTCATCTCGTAGACCAGCAGCCCGTCCTCGCTGTGGCAGGTCGCGTCGGGATCGAGGTTGTAGATGAGCGTCTTCATCGGCTCGTTGTCGGGCTGCACCCACGCCTCGAAGCGGTCGATGCCGCGGTCGAGCGCGGCGTCCGCGAGCTCGCGCAGCAGCAACGAGCCGAGCCCGCGCCCCTGCATGTCGTCGATGATCGAGATTGCGATCTCGGCGCGCCTCGGGTCGTGATCGTCGCGCGTGAAGCGGGCGATGCCGACGCCCGGGCCGGGCAGGAAGCCGAGCCACGGCTGCTCGGCGCCGAGCGCGAAGCGGTGATGGCCGTCGAGGTCGAGGAGGCGCTCGATCATCCCCTCGGTGAGCCGCGGCGTCGGCGTGAAGAAGCGACGGTAGCGCGACTCCGGAGAGAAGCGCTCGAAGCCGGCGAGCAGCCGCTCGCGGTCGGCCGGGCGCAGCGGGCGGATGCGCACCAGCGTGCCGTCGGCCAGGCGGTGGAGGGTGAATTCCGTGAGGTCCATGGAGCTAACCTTCACCGAGCAGCATAACGCGGCGCGTTATCCTGGCAACCTGCGCCCGTCGATTTCTGCTGGTGGGCCGCTGGTGGCCGCGGAGTGACGAAGCGGCCTTTGTGAAACTGATTCTCATTTTCGCTCTGTAGCCCGTGTCCGCTCTTCCCAATACGCCCTGAAATGACGAGGCTTTCGGCCTGTCGCGCTCCTCTCGCACGGGGCCGTTGACAGGCCGCGCGCGCTCTTGCTAGACGCGGCTACCGCATTGAAATTGATTTTCAAAATCAATTGATTCGGTCCCAGGCCAGCGGTCGCAACCCCGAGCCACGACGGTTCCGCGCGAGGCGCGCGGCGACGCGTGCGCTCGCGCGGGAAGCGGAGACGACTTGGCCATGCCCATCACCCGACACCACCAAGCACCGCACCGAGCCCGCAGTCCGCGGCAGCGCACCGCGCTGCTCGCGGTGCCCGCGGACTACGGCAAGGGCTCGTTCGTCGTGACGGTGGCGACCGGGCCGCACGGCTCGGTCACCCACGACTCGCTGCGCGACGGCGGGCCGGTCGCGTTCTTCGACGCGCTCGCGCGTCAGCTCGAGGGGCTCGCGCGATGAGCGAGCGTGCGGCACCGAGCAGCGCTCCGAGCGGTGGGGCAACCAGCGCGCGGCGGCGCGCCGTGCGCGACGCGCGCTGCGCCTGCGGCAACCTGCTCGCCAAGCTCACCGCCGGCGGCGTCGAGCTCAAGTGCCGCCGCTGCAAGCGCATCGTGCTCGTGCCGTGGACCGGTGCTCGGCGCGTCGCCCTGCACTCGGCCACCGCGCACGAGCGCGAGTCGCCCTGAGCGGCGCCGCGCGATGCCCGTTTCCGAACGTCTTGCGCTGCTCGACGTTCGTCCCCGGGGCCGGGGCGGCATGCGGTCGCCCGGCCCGCCCTCTCTCGCTGAAGAAAGATCCGCGATGGTTGCAACCCTCTTCCGGCTGAGCACGCGCTGCGCGCCGACTCTTTGCCTCATCCTGGTTTCGCTGGCGTGCTTTGTGATTGACACGGCGCTCGCGACGACGGCACCCGAGGCGGCTTCCGACGAGGCGTCCGCGCAGACGAGCGCGCCCGAGGCCGCTCCCGAGGATGCGACGGCGTCCGGCTCCGACCTCGACGCCTCGTTCCTCATGGCCGAGACCGTCGTCACCGGCACCAAGACCGAGCACCCCGTCGACGAGACGCCGGTCCCGACGCAGGTCATCCCGCGCAAGCAGATCGAGGAGACGGCGACCATCAACATCGAGGAGGTGCTGAGCCAGATCCCCGACCTCTACGTGCAGCAGAACCAGGAGTTCGGGCTCGGCGCGAGCGTCGTGCGCATGCAGGGCGCGGATCCGAACAAGGTCGCGATCCTGCTCGACGGACAGCGCTTCCGCGGCGGCATCGACGGCGTCGTCGACCTGCGCGACATCACCACCGTGCCGATCGAGCAGGTCGAGATCATCCGCGGTCCGGCCTCGAGCCTCTACGGCAGCGATGCGATGGCGGGCGTGATCAACATCCGCACGCGCGCCGGCTCGCCGGATCTTTCGCTTGCCGCGACCGCCGCGGGCGGCTCGTTCTCGCAGCAGCTCTACAACGTGAGCCACGGCTACCACGTGGGTCCCGTGCGCTACTTCATCGCGGCGCAGCACGACGAGGTCGCGATCGCCAAGCTCTTCGGCGACATCAGCGACCAGTACTCGGGCGAGCGCGTCGACGACACGCAGAAGCGCGACAGCGTCTTCGTCCGCCTCGACTACCCGACCGAGACGCAGTCGCTGCGCATCACCACCGACTACCTGAAGAAGCGCAACCCGCTCAGCAACTCGGACGACCTGACCAACGGGATCTTCTGGAACTGGCAGCCGTTCGAGGGCTGGTACGTCGACCTCGAGGGCAGCCGCTACGGCTTCCAGCGCAAGAACGACCTCGAGGGCTTCGTCGAGGACAACGACTACGCCGACTGGGAGGCCGAGGCGCGCGTGACGGCGCCGGAGCTCACCCTCGCCGCGACGCGCCACCTGCCGATCGCCGGCATGCGCTTCCGCTACGAGACCTTCAGCGCGCCGTCACAGACGATCGGCGGCGACGACGGCATCACCGCGCCGCCGATCGACGCGAGCGCGACGCAGCTGAGCCCCTTCCTGCAGGACGAGATCTTCCTGCACGACCAGTGGAGCCTGGTCCTCGGCCTCAGCCTCGACGACCACAACCGCTACGGCCTCGAGGTCAATCCGCGCGGCACGCTGATGTGGCGTCCGACGAGCGACCTGAGCTTCGGCTTCACCGCCGGACGCGGCTACCGCGCGCCCGACCTGCTGCAGCTCTACGACATCGACATCAACAACGTCGCGATCGTCGGCAATCGCGTGACCGGCTACGCCATCGTCGGCAACCCGAACCTGAAGGCCGAGACCGACGTCGCGTTCAACTTCGAGGCGTCGTGGCGGCCGTGGCGCGGCATCCGCAGCAGCCTGGTGCTGTTCCGCCACGACTTCGACAACCTGATCGCCAACGTCGTCGCCTGCCCGACGCCGACGATGTGCAACCCCGGCTTCAAGAACCCGTTCCCCGATCTGCAGGGACCGATCTTCTCGTTCGACAACGTCTCGAGCGCGCGAACGCAGGGCTTCGACCTCGGCCTCGACTTCTTCCCGCTCGACTGGATCTGGGAACAGGGCAGCGACCCGCACGTGGTCAAGCTCAGCATTGCATACGGGTTCCTCGACAGCGAGAACCAGAGCGGCATCCCCGGCGAGGACGGCAAGCAGCTGCCCTTCCGGCCGAAGAACCGCGCCATCCCGTCGGTCACCTACACGCACACGTACTTCGGGACGACGCTGCGCATCTGGGGTCAGTGGGAGGACGTGAGCTACGCCGACCTCGGCAACACCGAGGAGGGACGCATCCCCTCGCACTGGTTCTGGAACTTCAAGCTGTCGCAGAAGCTGCCCGGGCTGGTGCGTCTGCTCGGCGCCGAGTCCCCGAGCTGGCTCGAGGGCGTGGCGGTGTTCGCGCAGGGCCTGAACGTCTTCGACGAGGTGCTCGAAGGCGTCGCGGTCGCCGGGGATGCGCGTCAGCTCTCGACGCGCGCGACCTTCCTCGGCGGCGTGACCTACAAGTTCTGAGATCGATCAGCGCGGCCGCCCCTCGATCACGCAGACGTTGGCGGGGGTCGGCAGGACGCGCTCGAGCTTGAAGCCGGCGGCCTCGTACAGCGCGCGGAACTCCTCTTCCGAGCGCTGACGGCCGCCGGTGTTCACCAGCATGTTGACGTCGTTGGCCGCGGCCCCCCGGCTCGCCCACGAGCGGTCGATCCGCGGCGGATAGACGCCCTCGATCACGAGCAGCTTCGCGTCGCCGCGCATCGCGCGGCGGCAGCAGCGCAGGATCGCGGCGGCGCGCTCGTCGTCCCAGTCGTGGAGGACGTGCTTCAGCAGGTAGGCGTCGCCGCCGCCGGGGACGCGGGCGAAGAAGTCGCCGGCGACGGCGGTGCAGCGCTCGTCGAGGCCCGCGGCGGCGATCTGCCGGCGCGCGCGCTCGACCGCGTGCGCCTGGTCCATCACCACGCCGCGCAGGTGCGGGTGCGCGGACAGAATGCCGATCAGCAGCGCGCCGTTGCCGCCGCCGACGTCGATCAGCGTGCCGAGCTTCGAGAAGTCGTAGCTCGCCGCGACCGCCATCTCGGTCATGCGCGTCGCGTCCGCCATCGCGGCGTCGAAGACTGCGGTCGCCTCGGGGTCCTTCGCCATGTCGGCGAACGGATCGACGACGCCACGCTTGCGGTACGCAGGCGCGCCGGTGCGGACGCAGTACTCGAGCTCCGCCCACGCCTCCTGCGTGCGCGGACCCGCGAACAGCAGCACCATGCTGCGTGCGCTGCCCGGGACGTCGTCGCGCAGGCACTGCGAGAGCTCCGTCAAGGCAAAGGAGCCATCGTCGCCCTCGTCGAACACGCCGACACTCGCGAGCAGACGCAGGACGCGGCGCAGCGCGCCCGCGTTCGTGCCGGTCGCGGCCGCGAGATCCGCGGCCTGACGCGGGCCGTCGCGCAGCAGATCGGCGATGCCGAGCTTGGCCGCGACGTACAGCGCGCGCGGCACGTAGTGCCCGACCGAAATCTGGTAGAGGACCGCCTGCGGCGGGAACGCCGGTTGCGCGCTCTGCTGCCCCACGACGGACCTCCTTTCTGCGCCTTCAGCGCAGCGCTTCGAGACCTCCGAACAGCGTGTCGTAGCTGCTCTGGTGGCGGAACCGAACGACCACGTGGTCTTCCACTTTGCCGTGGAAGAGCGCGTTGTGCCACCACACGTTTTCGTAGACCGGCCCCGACTCGTGGATCTCGGCGCGGCAGTTGAACTGCTGGCAGCGCAGCCGCGACAGCTCCGACTTGTCGTCCATGTCGAAGACGTGAAACACGAGCGCGCAGCGGAAGTCGGCGCGGAGCGCGACGACAGCGGCCGAATCACGCGGCAGCAGCGTCGTGATGCTGGTCGGGTCGAAGCCTTCCGTGCTCGTGTAGTAGTCGCGCATGTACGCGATCCCGCGGTCGTAGATCGCGCGCGCCCCTTCCGCCGCGGCGCCCTCGTAGATCGCGCGGAACTCGGCGGTCTTCTTCTCGAGCTGATCCTCCGCGGGTAGCAGCCCGCAGACGATCGCGTGCGCGCTCGCACCCGGTCCGACGCCCGGACGGCGCACCAGCAGCAGCGGCGCGACGCCGACGTGCGGCGAGCCGTTGCGCTCCTCCATCGTCCAGCGTCGCAGGCGCACCTGCCAGTCGAGGAACTCCTCGGGCAGCATCGTCGTGCGGCTCCAGGGACGCAGCGCTTGACGGATCATGGGTCTGGTTTCTCCTTTCTCTCACAAACGGCGCATCGGGTCGGCGGGCCCGTCGACACGCAGCCGCAGCCGTCCGTTTTCGTGCTCGACGCGCGCCGCGACGCCGAACACGTCCTGCAGCATCTCCGGCACGATCACCTGCTCCGGCGGTCCGCTCGCGTAGATCCGGCCGCGGTGCAGCACGGCGACCCGGTGCGCGACGTGCGCGGCGTGCTCGAGGTCGTGCAGGACGAGCACGACGCTCGTGCCGAGCTCGCGGTTCACGCGCACGAGCAGGTCGAGCACCTCGTGCTGGTGACGCAGGTCGAGGGCCGCCGTCGGCTCGTCGAGCAGCAGCAGCTCGGCGCGCTGCGCGAGCACCATCGCGAGCCAGGCGCGGCGCCGCTCGCCGCCGGACAGCGTCTCGACGCGGCGGTGGCGAAGCTCCGCGAGCCCCATCGTGCGGATCGCCGCCGACACCGCGCTGCGGTCCGCGGTGCGCGGCATCTCGAGCCAGCCGCGGTGCGCGTGCCGACCGCACAGCACCAGGTCGTCGACGGTGAGACCTTCCGCGCACTGCGGCTCCTGCGGCAGGCGCGCGAGACGACGGGCGAGCGCGCGGCGTCCGTAGCGGCGCAGCTCCTTGCCGTCGAGCAGCACGGTTCCCAGACGCGGCGTGAGCGCTCCGCCGAGCGCCGCGAGCGTCGTCGACTTGCCCGAGCCGTTCGGACCGACGAGCGCGACGATCTCGCTCTTGCCGATCGCGATGCTCAGGTCGCGCACGACGTCGCGCGTGCCGCGCGGGTGGCGCAGGTGCAGACCGCGCGCTTCGAGCAGAGCCGTCATGTCACCCGCCGCCAGAGGATGGCGAGGAAGTACGGCCCGCCGATCAGCGCGAGCAGCGCGCCGACGGGAAGCTCGAGCGGTGCGGCGAGCGTGCGCGCGGCGGCGTCGGCCGCGACGACGAGCGTCGCCCCGCCGAGCATCGACAGCACCAGCGAGCGCGCGTGCTCCGGTCCGACGAGCAGCCGGATCCAGTTCGGCACCACGAGCCCGACGAAGCCGACCAGCCCCGCGACGCTGACCGCGCCCGCCGCGAGCAGCGCCGCGAGACACGACACCAGCACCCGCGTCCGGCGCACGCCGAGCCCGACGCCGCTCGCCGAGTCGTCGTCGAGCAGCAGCAGATCCAGCGCGCGCACCGAGAGCAGCGCGCACGCGCTGCCGAGCACCGCCGGCAGCGCGACGATGCGGACCTCACGCCAGCCGCAGCCCGCGAGCGAGCCGACGGTGAACGCGACGAACGCCGGCGCGCGATCCGCGAACAGGAACGTCAGCAGCGCGATGCACGCGAACAGCACCGACTGCACCGCGACACCCGAGAGGATGATGCGCAGCGGACCCTTCGTGCGCGGCCCCGTCTCCGCAACGGCGAGCACGACGGCCGCCGACGCGAGCGCGCCGAAGAAGGCGAGGAAGGGCAGCGCCAGCGAGACCTCGGGCAGGAGCACGATGCCGAGCAGCGCGGCGACGCCCGCGCCGGCGCTGACGCCGATCAGCGACGGATCGGCGAGCGGGTTGCGCACCACCGTCTGCAGCAGCGCGCCGGCGACGGCGAGCGACGCGCCGACCAGCGCGGCGGTCGCGATGCGCGGCATGCGCACCTGCCAGAGCGCGGTGTGCAGCGGGTGCGCCGCGTCGAGCAGCGCACGCGGCACGTCGGCGATCGGCAGGCGCGCCGCGCCGACGCCGAGCGCCGCGATGAGCGCGACGCCGAGCGCGAGCGCGAGGATCGCCACCCAGACGCCCGGCCGCTCCGCAGCCCGCGCGCGCAGCATCTCGAGCCGCGCGACGGCGCGCGCGGCCCACACCCGCGCGAGGCTGCTCATCGAGAGGACGTGTCGATGGACGGCGAAGCGGACGCGGTCGCGGGCGCGACCAGGCGGACCAGCCGCTGCGCCGCCTCGGGCATGGCGAGGCCCGGATTTGCCGCGAAGGTCTGCGCGTCGAGCACGTGCACGCCGTGCTCCGCCTGCTGAAAGCTCTTCCAGGGACCGCGCGCGTCCGCGCGCCGCAGGAACGCGGTGCGGATCGCCTCCGGGTCGCCGTGCGCCACCAGCAGAACCAGCGACGGCTGCATCGTCGCGAGCAGCTCGTCGCTCACCTGCACGTAGCCCGGAAAGGACTCCTTCCCGGTGCTGGTCGCAGCGAGGTTCTGAAAATTGAGCTTGCCGAGGAGGTCGCCGAACCAGGTGCGCTCGGTGATGACGAGGAAGCTGCCGGGGGCGCCGAAGAAGGGCAGGGTAGGGATCGGCGTCGGCAGCGCGGCGCGCGCGAGCGACGCCTCGCTGTCGCGCACCGCCTGCTCCATCGCGTCCGCCGCGCCCACGCGGCGTCCGAGCTCGCGCAGGCCGTCGAACGTGCTCGCGACCGAGTTGGTGTCGAGCAGCAGGACCTCGGCCCCGCCGCGTCCGAGCTGCTCGGTGAGCGCCGCGTGCATCGCTCCGTCGGCGACCACGAGCTGCGCCCCGCTCTCGGCGAGGCGCTCGAAGCTCGGCGCGTGCGGGCTGCCGAGGTCGATCACGCCTTCGGGCACCGGCTCGGTCATGCTGCGACGCACGGTCGCGACGACCACGGCGTGCTCCGGCACGCGCGCGAGCGCGTCGGCGGCGAACGGAACGAGCGACGCGACCCGCACCGGCGCCGCCGCGGCGGCGGCCGGAACGGCGACACCGGCGCCCAGCAGCAACGCGACCAGCGCGAGAAGCGCGACAGGCCGCCTCCGGTCGACGCGAGCGACGCACCGCGCGCTCGGGCGCAAGGCGCTGGCGGAGGACCCGAGGTCGAGGTCGATGGCGAGGGTCAGATGTCGTGCGGCTGGGCGCATCGCGGTGGCGCTCTCCCGTTGCGACCCGGCGATCCGGGCCGTGTTCGTCATGCGCCTCGCGGGCGTCGGTGGTGGTTCGTGGCTTGACTCGTCGGTGGCTGGCGACTACTTCCTAATTGAAAATGATTCTCAAAATCAACCCCGACTCGGCCTGAGCCGGGGTCCGATCGGCCAGCGGTCCGTGGAGAGCCCAGAGCCTGCAGCGACGCTTCGGCGCGCGACGCGAATCCCTACCCGGCTCGGCCGGGCTCGAAGAGGAGAAACGAACCGATGGTGCGATCCAACCCGACGAAGTGCTGGCGACGTGTGGCGGGCATGCTCGCTGGCGTGCTGATGCTGGCCTGTCCGCTCGCCGCGCGAGCAGCGGTGATCACGATCGACAAGAACACCCCCGGCACGTCGTACGACGGCGTGGTCGACGGCTTCCCCGGCATCGCGCCGCTCGACGGCAATCCGGACACCGCCGGCAACGCGCTCGCCGTCGGCCTGAAGGAAGGCGCGACCGAGGAGCGCGCGATCATCGAGTTCCCGCTGGCGCCGCTCGCCGGCGTCTCGGCGGGCGACGTGCAGAGCGCCATCCTGACCTTCAACATCGACGACGTGCTGTCGACCTTCGGGCCGGGCACGACGTTCGACGGCACCGCGTCGGAGCGGATCTACGTCAAGACCTACGCCGGCGACGGCACGGCCGGGCTGGAGGATTTCGGCAAGGGCACGCAGGTCGCGACGGTGAACGTCGGCGGCGGGATCACCGACGACAGCCTCTCCGCGAGCGGCCCGGTGAAGTTCACCGTCGACCTGACCTCGGCCGTCAAGAGCCTGCTCGGCTCGGGCGCGACGCACCTCGGCATCGTGCTGTCGACCGACGACAGCCCGACCGGCACCTCGCTCGACGACCTCGGGGTCAACGGCGCGGGCCCGCCGGGCGTGAATGGCGCGACGATGCCCTACCTCACCGTGACCACGGCCGGCGCCCCGCAGCCGACGCCGACGCCGGGCGGTGGCGGCCCCGGCACGCCGACGCCGCGGCCGACGCCGACGCGCGCGCCGCAGCCGCATCCCACCGGCGACATCGCGTCCGCGCTGTTCACGCCGCTGCCCGAGGGGCGCGGTGACCAGCTCGTGTTCTACTACGACGCGCGCGACGGCTACACGACGTTCCTCAACCTGCACAACACGAGCGACGACGAGGTCGTGGTCGACGTGGTCGCCTACGGCCCGGACTTCGGCACGCCGTTCAGCGACACGGTGACGCTCGCCGCCGGCGCGACGCGCACGCTCGACGTCGGCGAGATGCGCGACCGCGGTCTGCCCGCGCAGTACGGCGTCGCGTTCGCGACCGTCGTCGATCCGTCGGGCACGCCGCTCGTGAGCCGCGCGCTCGCCGGCAACTTCACGGTCGCGAACCTCTCGACGGGCGCGGCGTGGGGCGCGCCCGCGGCCGGCCGCACCGCGATCGAGCTCGGCGCGAGCGGCGTCGTCACGCCGGCCGTCGGCACGCCGATCGACGGCGACACCGTGGTTCTGCGCGCGATCCGTCCCGAGCAGGTCAGCCTGGCGACGTACTACGACCCGGCGACGCTGCAGGATCCGGAGCTCGGCGGCAACCAGCTCATCTTCCTGTCGTTCAACGACGTGCCGGGCGAGACCTTCTCCGCCGAGGCCGCGACCACGCACTGGCGCTTGACGGCGCGGCGCAACGACGGCCAGCAGCTCGCGGTCGACGCGTACACCGCGGACGGCGTCGTGGTGACGCACCTCGAGGCGGTGCTCGGCGAGGCCGCGGCAGGGCAGGCGGGGAGCGTGCTGTTCGCCGCCGACCCGTCGGGCGCGTACAACCGGCTCGTCTTCTTCACGGAGGCGCTGGGCACGTTCGCGACCGGCTACCTGCTGCCGCACGTGACCCCGTAATCGGAGGCGGGGCCGCGCCGGCGCCCATCCGGCGCGGCCCCGGTTTGACACCCGCAAGCGCGGGCCTTACCTGGGCTGATGAAATTGCGAATCATCTTCGACACGGGGGCGGGGCCTCGGTGCAGAGCCTGCCGCTGAACGAGCTCGCGCCCGGGCAGCCCGCGCGCCTCGTCGCGCCGCTTCCCGGCGACGAGATCCCGCAACGCCTGCAAGACCTCGGCTTCGTCCCCGGCACGCCGCTCGTCGTGCGGCGGCGCGCGCCGCTCGGCGATCCGGTCGAGATCGAGATCCGCGGCTACCGGCTGTGCCTGCGCACGCAGCAGCTCGCCGGGTTGCGCGTCGAGCCGACGACCAACGCGGCGGGCACGAGCGCGCCGTGAGCGTCGCGCCCGCGGTCGCGACCGCACCGGTCCGGATCGCGCTGGTCGGCTCGCCCAACACCGGCAAGACGACCCTGTTCAACGCGCTGACCGGCTCGAACGCCAAGGTCGGCAACTACCCCGGCGTCACCGTCGAGCGTCGGGTCGGGAAGCTCGTCGGCGCGCAGCGCGACGTCCACATCCTCGACCTGCCGGGCACCTACTCGCTCGACGGCGAGACGCCCGACGAGAAGATCGTCTCCGAAGTCCTCGCCGGACGCCTCGAAGGCGAGCCGATGCCCGATGCGCTGCTGGTCGTCGCGGACGCGACCACGCTGCAGCGCGGCCTCGGGCTCGTGCGCGAGGTGCTGAAGCGCGGCCTGCCCACGCTGCTCGTCGTCACCATGATCGACGAGGCCAAGGCGCGCGGCGGCAAGCTCGACCTGATGCGGCTGTCGCGCATCCTCGGCATCCACGTCGTCGGCGTCGTCGGCCATCGCGGCGTCGGCCTCGAGCAGCTGAAGAAGTTTCTCGAGTCGCCCGAGACCTGGCCGCGTCGCGCGACGCTGCCGCCGGCAGACGACGCCGGGCAGCGCTTCGCCTGGGTCGATCAGGTCTGTCGCGAGATCGGCGCTGGCGCGCTCGCTCCCGACTCGCGCACCGATCGCATCGACCGCGTGCTGCTGCACCCGATCGCCGGCATCGCCGTGTTCGCGATCGTCACGCTGCTGCTCTTCCAGAGCATCTTCTCGTGGGCCGTGCCGGCGATGGACGCGATCGACGCCGCGTTCGGGACGCTCGGCGAGCTGTCGCACGAGTACCTGCCGGAGAGCTGGCTCACCGACCTCTGGGCGGACGGCATCGTCGCCGGCGTCGGCTCGGTGCTGATCTTCCTGCCGCAGATCGTGATCCTGTTCACGTTCCTGCACTTCCTGAACGACGTCGGCTACATGGCGCGCGCCGCCTTCGTCGTCGATCGCGTCATGGGCTGGGTCGGCTTGCAGGGACGGAGCTTCGTGCCGCTCTTGTCGTGCTACGCCTGCGCGGTGCCCGGCATCATGGCGGCGCGCACGATCGCCTCGCCGCGCGAGCGTCTCGCGACGATCCTGGTCGCGCCGTTCATGACCTGCTCGGCGCGCCTTCCGGTGTACACGCTGCTGATCGCGGCGTTCGTGCCGGCGAAGTCGGTGCTCGGTCCGATCGGCGCGCAGGGTCTGACGATGTTCGGGCTCTACCTGCTCGGCGCGGTGACCGCGCTCGCCTCGGCGGCGCTGCTGAACAAGACGCTGCTGCGCGGCACGATCTCCGTCTTCTACATGGAGCTGCCGCCGTACCGCCTACCGACGCTGCGTCTGCTTGCGACCCAGGTATGGGGCAGCGCGAGCGCGTTCCTCAAGCGCGCGGGCACGATCATCTTGACGGCGTCGATCGTGCTGTGGGTGCTGCTCAACTTCCCGACGGCGCCCGCGGATCCGGCACTCTCCCCCGAAGCGCAGGCGCAGGCCAACCTGCAGGCGAGCATCGCGGCGCGCGTCGGGCACGCGATCGAGCCCGCGATCGCGCCGCTCGGCTTCGACTGGAAGATCGGCGTCGGACTGGTCGCGAGCCTCGCCGCGCGCGAGGTGATCGTCGCGACGCTCGCGCAGATCTACGCGGTCAGCGACGAGGACTTCACCGGGCTGCGCGACGCGATCGTCTCCGACGTCGACCCGCGCACGGGCGAGCCGCTGTTCACGCTGCCGACCGCGCTCTCGCTGCTCGTGTTCTTCGTCTTCGCGCTGCAGTGCACGTCGACGATCGTCGTCATGGCGCGCGAGACGGGAAGCTGGAAGTGGCCGGCGCTCGCGTTCTCCTACATGCTGACGCTCGCCTGGATCGGAAGCTTCGTCACCTACCACGCGAGCCGCGCGCTGCTCGGCTGACGCGGCAAGTTCTACAAACGTCGGCGCCGGAGCGCTCTCGAGCGCCGACGACGTGCGCGCGTCGGCGCTCGAGCAGCGCGGCCGCGCACGACGTCAATCACGCGGCAGGACGCTCGCCGCGAGGATCATCCCCGTCGACTCGTAGTACCTGCCCTGCACCGTGACGTCGCGTCCGAGGTTGTCGCGCAGCTGACGCTCGACCTGCTCCGAGCCCGCGAGCAGCGGCTGCGTCAGATCGACGTCCTCGAGGTCGAGCGCGTAGATCCGGTTCTTGTCGCCACACTCCTCGCTCGGTGCGGTCGCGAACTTCCGATCCGAGCGCAGGCAGACGATCTTGCCGTCGAACGAGCCCGTGTCGCCCGGCGTGTTGCCGCTGTAGAACTGGTACATCTGGTGGTTCTCGCCGCCGGGTGGGGGCGTGGTGACGTCGGTCGGCGGGGACGCCGCGGTCGGATCGTCATCGGCCCACGCGAGGCCGCCGACGGCGATGGTCGCGGCGAGCGCGACCGGCAGGATCGCCTTGCTTGCAAAGCTTCTCATCTGACTCTCCTCGTTGCGGGGCCCTTGCCGTGGATCGAGCTGCTCGGCGCAAGTTCCATTCCACGGCTCGTCGCGTGGCATGCGTCTTGGACCGCGAGGACGCATGGAACGCGTCGAGCCTCTTCCGGGCGCGGCGCGCGAGCCGCAGGTCGAGTCGGCCTCCGGCGCGCGCGGACGCAGCCGCTCGTTTCTCCGCCGCCGTCCGTGGACCAGCCTCGGGCTCGGTCTCGCGCTGCTGCTCGTGGTCGCGGCGCTGGTCGTCGCGTTCGTGATCGAGGAGCCGCTGCGGCGCAGCATGGAGCGTCGCGTGAACGCGGCGCTCGACGGCTACGAGGTGAAGATCGGCGCGCTCGACCTGCACCCGATCGGCCTCTCGCTCGACCTCGAGGACGTCGTGCTGATCCAGGACGCGCACCCCGATCCACCGATGGTGCGGCTGCCCGCGCTCACCGCGAGCGTGCAGTGGAGCGCGCTGCTCTCGGGTGATCTCGTCGCGGACTTCGAGTTCGACTCGCCCGAGCTGCACATCAATCTGTCGCAGGCGCGCAGCGAGGTGCGCGACGAGCGCGACCTCGAGGAGCGCGGCTGGCAGCAGGCGGCGCGCGAGATCTATCCGCTCGAGGTCAACCTGCTGCGCATCCGCGACGGCAAGATCACGTACGACGACGGCAGCGACCTCGGGCCGATCCAGATCGAGCGGCTCGACTTCGTCGCGCGCAACATCCGCAACGTCGACGAGCAGGAGTCCTACCCGTCGTCGCTCGAGCTCGACGCGGTCGTGTTCGGCGACGGGGCGGTCGACTTCTCCGGCGACGCCGACTTCCTCGCCGAGCCGTTCGCGGCGGTGCGCGGCGAGGTGTCGATCGACGACCTGCCGCTCGCGAAGCTCACGCCGCTCGCCAAGCTCTACGCGCTGCAGCTCGAAGCAGGAACGCTCTCGGCCGCTGGACGCATCGAGTACGGACCCGAGAAACGCGTCGTCGAGCTCGACGACGTGCGCCTCGACGGGTTGCGCGCGGACTACGTGCGCGAGGGCGCGGCCGCCGAGCGCGGCGACCGCGTCGCGGCCAAGGTCGCGCGCGGCACGACCGATCCGAAGAAGGCGCCCGAGACCGTCGTGCGCGTGGACGAATTGCGCGTCGCCGACGCCGAGGTCGGCTACGTCGATCGCGAGGCGGATCCCAACTACCGGATCTTCGTCACCGACCTCGACGTCACCGTGCGCGACTTCAGCAACCAGAAGCGCGAGCGCACGGGACGCGCCGAGCTGCAGGGCGCGCTCATGGGCACCGGCAGCGCGCGCATCGACGCGACCTTCCAGCCGACCGCCGAGCGCACGGAGTTCGAGAGCCTGATCGAGATCCGCGACGTCGAGCTCGCGACGATGAACGATCTCTTGCGCTCGACCGGCGGCTTCGACGTCAAGGCGGGACGCCTGTCGTTCTACGGCGAAATCAAGGTGCAGGAGGGTCGCGTCGAGGGCTACGCCAAGCCGCTGTTCGCCGACCTCGACGTGTATGCGCGCGAGCAGGACGCCGACGACAACGTCTTCCAGCAAGCGTACGAGGGCATCGTCGGCGGCATCGGCGAGCTGCTCGAGAACACGCCGCGCGACGAGGTCGCGACGCGCACGGATCTCTCGGGTCCGATCGAGAACCCCGAGACCAGCACTTGGGAGATCGTCATCAACCTCATCCAGAACGCCTTCTTCCAGGCGATCCTGCCGGGTCTCGAGCAACGAGGCCGCGGCTGACGCGCGAGCAGCTTGAGTTCACCGTCCGCGCGTGACAGCCCTTGGCGGATGGAGATCGAGCCCTATCGCATCGCGGTTGCGGATTCCGTCTTGACGGACCTGCGCGAGCGCCTCGCGCGCACGCGCTTTCCCGACGAGATCCCCGGCTCGGGCTGGGGCTACGGCACGAACCTCGACGCCGTGCGCGAGCTGGTCGCGTACTGGCGCGACCAGTTCGACTGGCGTGCGGCCGAGGCGCGGCTCAACCAGTTCCAGCAGTTCCGCGCCAAGGTCGGCGGGCTCAAGATCCACTTCATCCACGAGCGCGGCGTCGGACCGAAGCCGCTGCCGCTCGTCATCACGCACGGCTGGCCGGGCTCGATCAGCGAGTTCCAGAAGATCATCGGTCCGCTCAGCGATCCGGCGAAGTACGGTGGTGACCCCGCAGACGCCTTCCACGTCGTCTGCCCGTCGATGCCCGGCTACGGCTTCTCCGACCGTCCGACGGAGCCCGGCATGGATCCCGAGCGCATCGCCGCGCTGTGGGCGGAGCTGATGCGCGGCCTCGGCTACGAGCGCTTCGGCGCGCAGGGCGGCGACTGGGGCGCGATGGTGACGACCTACCTCGGCTTGCGTCACGCGCCGCAGGTGATCGGCATCCACCTCAACATGGTGATCGCGTTCCCGCCGAACCCGGACAATCCGCTCGAGGGCGCGACCGAGGACGAGCTGCCCGCGCTGATGGAGATGGGGCAGTTCCTGCAGAACGAGACCGCCTACCAGCAGATCCAGGGCACGAAGCCGCAGACGCTGTCCTACGCGCTCAACGACTCGCCCGCAGGCCTCGCGGCGTGGATCCTCGAGAAGTTCCACTCCTGGAGCGACTGCGGCGGCGATCCGTTCAAGCGCTTCAGCAAGGACGAGCTGCTGACGAACATCATGTTCTACTGGGCGACCGAGACCGCGAACTCCTCGATCCGCCTGTACTGCGAGACCATGCGCGCCGGGAAGTTCCCGCCGCGCGACTTCCGCGTCGAGGTGCCGACCGGCTGCGCGATCTTCCCGAAGGAGATCGTCCGTCCGCCGCGCGCCTGGGCGGAGAAGATGTACAACGTGCAGCGCTGGACGCGCTTCCCGTCGGGCGGCCACTTCGCGGCGATGGAGGAGCCGGAGGCGCTGGTCGAGGACATCCGCGCCTTCTTCCGTCCGCTGCGCTGATCCGTCCGCAGCCCGCCGCGCGCGCCGAAGAGAACGCCCGAAGCAGCGACGTGAGCGAGACCGCGTCGAAGAGCGACAGCCGCGTGGCGCGCGCGCGGCTCAAGACCTTGCTGCGCGTCGCGGTGAGCGCGGGGCTCCTCGCGCTCCTGTTCACGCGCTTCGACTTCCGCGAGATCCTGCGCGTCTGTCTGCGCGCGACGCCGGGCTTCTTTCTCGCCGCCTTCGCGGTCTACCTGGTGAGCCAGGCGGTGAGCGCGCTGCGCTGGCGCAACCTCGCGCGCGGCGTCGGCTTCGCCTTCGATCTCGGCGAGAGCCTGCGCTTCTACGCGATCGGCATGTTCTTCGGGCTCGTCGTGCCGAGCACGCTCGGCTCGGACGCGTCGCGCGCGCTCTACCTCGGGAACCGCCCGCCGGGACGCGCGGCCGCGTTCTCGACCGTGCTCTTCGACCGCCTGATCGGCGTCGTCATGCTGGCCGCGGTCGCGGCGGTCGCGCTCGTCGGACCGAACGCGGACCTGCCGATCGTCCTCGAGCTCTTCGTGCTGGTCGTGTGTTTGGGATTGACGGCAGGCTGGTTCTCGATCCCGCTCGTCGTTCGACTGCTGCCGCCGGGGCAGCGCTGGCGTCGGCTCGTCGAGGAAGATCTGCTGCCGTACTTCCGCGACCCGCGGCTGCTGCTCAACGCCGCCGTGCTGTCGATCGTCGTGCACGTCGTGCAGATCGTGAGCCAGAAGCTGCTCACCGACGCGCTCGGCCTCGACGTGCCGTTCGGCTTCGTCGCGATGTACCACCCGCTGGTCGCGCTCGCGGCGGCGATGCCGTTCACGATCGGCGGCTTCGGTCTGCGCGAGGCGGCGTACGCCGCGCTGCTGCCGTACGGCGGCATCAGCGCGGACGACGCGATCGCGCTCGGGCTCCTGTGGTGGGCGGTGGCGGCGCTGGGCGGGCTCGCCGGCGGCGTGGTCTACGCGCTGAGCGACACGATGCCGCCGCTGCGGCGTCCCGCGTCCTAGCGGTCGCGTTGCGGACGCGCGCGTCGCGGAGCAACATCCCGAACGAATGCCCGCGACGCACACCGCCGAGGTGCCCCGCGACCTGCACGCGCGGCTCGTGCGCGCCCTCGGCGAGCACGACGTCCTCACCGACCCCGAGCTGACGGCGTCGTACGAGACCGACTGGACGCGCCGCTTCCGCGGCCGCGCCTGCGCGGTGGTCCGGCCGCGCAGCACGGAGCAGGTCGCAGAGGTGCTGCGCGCTTGCGCCGCGTCCCGCGTGCCGGTCGTTCCGCAGGGCGGCAACACCGGGCTCGTCGGCGGCAGCGTGCCGCGCGACGGCGAGCTCGTGCTGAGCACGACGGGGCTCGCCGCGGAGTGCGTCGTCGACCCGGCCACCGGCGAGGCGATCGTCGGCGCCGGCGTGACGCTCGCGCGCCTGCAGCAGGCGGCGCGCGCGGCCGGCTTCGACTTCGGCGTCGACATCGCGCCACGCGAGAGCTGCACGATCGGCGGCATGGTCGCAACCAACGCCGGCGGCGTCCACGTGCTGCGCCACGGCATGATGGCCGAGCAGGTGATCGGCCTCGAAGCGGTGCTCGCCGACGGCACGACCGTCGGTCGCCTGCCCGCGCTGCGCAAGGACAACGCGGGCTACCACCTCGCCGCGCTGCTCGCCGGCAGCGAAGGGACGCTCGGCGTGATCACGCGCGCGCACTTGCGCTTGACGCCGGCCTTGCCGGCGCGCGCGGTGGCGCTGCTCGCGGTCGACGGCGCGGAAGCCGCGGTCGAGCTCGTGCGCCGCACGCGCGGCACGCTCGCCTCGCTGAGCGCGCTCGAGATCGCGTTCGGCGAGTGCGTCGAGCTGGTCGTCGAGCGGCTCGGCCTGCCCGCGCCGTTCGCGTCGACGCCGCCCGCCGCGGTGCTGATCGAATGCGCCGGACGCACGAGCCCGCTCGACGAGCTGGTCGCCGCCGTGACCGCGTGCGACGACCTGCTGCGAGGCAGCGCCGTCGCCGACGACGAGGCCGGCGTGCGCCGCCTGTGGCGCTACCGCGAAGCGATCAGCGAGGCGATCAACGCGGCGGGCGTACCGCACAAGCTCGACGTCGCCGTGCCGCTCGCCGCCGTGCCGCGCTTCGTGGCCGACGTCCGCGCTCAGGTCGCGGCGCTCGCGCCGCACGCGCAGGCGCTGATCTTCGGCCACCTCGGCGACGGCAACCTGCACGTCAACGTGCTCGGCCTCGGACCGGAGGACGACGCCGTCGACCGCGCGGTCCTGCGCCTCGCCGCCGACGCGGGCGGCACGATCGCGGCCGAGCACGGCATCGGCGTCGCGAAGGTCGGCGAGCTCGAGCTGGTGCGCAGCGCCGGCGAGCTCGCGGCCATGCGCGCGGCGAAGCGCGCGCTCGATCCGCACGGCATCCTGAACCCGGGCGTGCTGTTCGCGAGCTGAGCGTCGGCCCGCTTCAGCGGCGAGGATCGTTCAGCGGCGACGGTCGTAGCGTCGGCCGCGTCGCAGGATCTCGACGCCCGCCGAGACGTCGCGCTGGTCCGCCCAGCGCTCGTGCGCGGGCTTGTCGGCGACGCTGGCGCTGCTCTGCGACGGCTGTCGTCCCGCCGACGAAACGACGCGCATGCGCGTCGCGCTTCCGACCGTCGGAGCGCGCTTGCCGCCGAGCAGGACGAGCTGCACGACGAAGTAGCTCACGGGTGCGAGCAGCACCCAGACCACGACGCCCCACCACGCGCCGTCCGTCGCCCGCAGGATCACGTAGCCGAGCACCACCAGCGCTGCGGGGAGCAGCACGGTCTCGACCAGCGTCCGGTTGGCGATCTTCTTCGAGGACGGCACGGGCCCCCCCCTGTCGCCCGTCCGGCGACGGGCGAGCTTAGGCCGGGTCGCCGCCGGCGCTCAAGAGAAGATTCGCGGCGCCGTCGCCGTGGCGGCAACTCCTGACGACGGCAGCAGCTCCGTCGTCGCCGCTGCCGCGGCGCTCGGCGCGGGCGGCGGCGCGGCCGCCGGGATCGCCTTCAGGGCGCGCGCGAGGCGGCGCGCCTCCTCGTCGCCGAAGCCCGGAACGGGCGCGTCGGCGCGCAGCGCCGCGACCAGCGCTGCCTCGTCCGCACGGATCGGCGCCGCCGCGAGGAGCGCCGCACGCAGCGCGCGGTCGAGGCGATCGATCGCCGGGCGGAGCTCCTGCTCGAGGCGCCGCTTCGCGCGCGCCACGGCGTCGTCGGCGCCGGCGTCCCCGGCCGCGGCGGCGGGCGTCGCGTCGCCGGCCACCGTGCCGCTGGACGTTGCCGCAGACGCGGGCGCGGCGGTCGCGAGCGTCGCGCGCTGCACGACCTTCGCGACCTCGACCTCCTCGCGCACCAGCGCCACGTACGGCTCCGCCGCGAGCCCGACGCGCGCGGCCTCGTCGCGGGCGCGCGCATAGACCTGCTGCTCGCGCGACGGCACGTCGATCGGCAGCGACGCGACGCGCTTCGCCGCCGCGACCTCCGGCATCAGCAGCAGCCGACGCGCGACCAGGTCGACGACCCGCGCCGTCGCCGGATCGAGCGCGGAGGCCGGCGCGTCCGCGCTCTCGACGCCGTACCTCGCGCGCAGCGACGCGAGCGTGCCGTCCGCCTCGCGCGCGGCCAGCCACTGATCGAGGTCGTCGGCCAGCTCTGTGGCGTGCGGCGCAACCCAGTACGCCTTGCGGTCGTAGGTCAGGACGCGCGCCACGCGCGGCTGCGGCGCGCCGGGCGCCGCGAAGCTCTGCAGCTCGAGCGTGTCCGTGACGACCGCGTCGACCTCGCCGGAGGCCAGCACGGGCGCGAGGCTGCGGTTGTCGTCGAGCAGGACGAGCGTCGCCCCGGGCAGCGTCGCACGCGCGACCCGCTCGAGGTGCGCGCCGCGGTTCACCGCGACCCTGAGCCCGGCGCCGTCGCCGCGCGCGACGCGTGCATCGGCCTCAGGTGCGTCGGCCGGGACGACCAGGACGGCGGACGCCCGCGCGACCGCGGCCGTCATCGGCGCGCGCGCCAGACGGTCGCCCCGCACGGTGATGCCGCCCATCGCGACGTCGAAGTCGCCGGCGAGGAGGCGCCGCTCGAGCTCCGGCCAGGCGAACGGCACGAGCTCGAGCGGTCGGCCGCGATCGGCGGCGTAGGCGCGCGCGACCGCGACGTCGAAGCCGTCGAGCGAGCCGTCGCTCGCGCGCACCGAGAAGGGCGGATAGTCGCCGCTGGTCCCGACCCGCAGCGGCGAAGCGACGGCGCTCTGCGTCGGCCGTGGAGCGTGCTCGGCCGTCGTCCGCGCGCACGCCGCCAGCGCGAGCACGCCGAGCAGGGCGCAGAGCGCATACGCGCGACGCCCCGTGGCGCGCGCTGGAAGCATCGCCTCCGGTCTCACCTTGTCGGGACGATGGGCCTCCGCTAGCGTCGCCGGATGATCGCCTGCCTCGACCTCGAAGGAGTTCTCGTCCCGGAGATCTGGATCAACGTCGCCGACCAGACCGGGATTGCAGCGCTCCGGCGCACGACGCGCGACGAGCCCGACTACGACAAGCTCATGCGAGCGCGGCTCGAGATCCTCGCGCAGCACAAGCTCACGTTGCGCGACATCCAAGCGGTGATCGCGGCGATGGGACCGCTGCCCGGCGCGCGCGAGTTCCTCGCGTGGCTCAAGAGCCGCGCGCAGGTCATCATCCTGTCGGACACGTTCTACCAGTTTGCCTCTCCCCTCATGCGCCAGCTCGACTGGCCGTGCCTGTTCTGCAACTCGCTCGAGGTCGACTCGGAAAGCCGCATCACCGGCTACCGTCTGCGGATCGAGGATGGCAAACGACGCGCGGTGCTCGCGCTGCGCGACCTGAACTTCCGCGTCGTCGCCGCCGGCGACTCGTACAACGACACCTCGATGCTCGCGGCGGCGCACGGCGGCATCCTGTTCCGTCCGCCGCAGAACGTGATCGACGAGTTCCCGCAGTTTCCGGTCACGACGACCTACGACGAGCTCAAGGCCGCGTTCGTCGCGCTGAGCGACGGCGAGATCGAGGCCTGAGCCGCCGACCGAGCGCGATGCCCGAACGAGCGCGCGTCGTCGTCGCGGGCGCCGGCGCCGTCGGCTCGGTGGTGGGAGGCATGCTCGCGGCGCGCGGCCACGACGTGCTGCTGATCGGCCGCGCGCCGCACATGACGGAGATCGAGCGCTCGGGTCTCGCCGTGACGGGCATCTTCGGCGAGCACGCGAGCCGTCCCCGCACCGCGACCGATCTCGCGCGCGCCGACGAGCCCGCGGACGTGGTCTTCGTCGCCGTCAAGTCGCACGCGACGCGCGAGGTCGCAGACGTCCTCGCGCGCTGGCGACACGCGCCCGCGCTCGTCGTCGCGCTGCAGAACGGGCTCGGCAACGTCGAGACGCTCGCCGACGCGCTCGGTCGCGAGAAGGTGCTCGGCGGGCGCGTGATCTTCGGCGCGGTGGTGACGCGACCGGGCGCCGCGCACGTCACCGTCAACGCGCAGCCGGTCGCGATCGGTCCGCTGCGCGAGGACGCGGCGCTGCGCGAGCGCGCCGGATGGATCGCGGCGCTGTTCGAGGACGCCGGCATCCCCGCGACCGCGGTCGACGCCGTCGAGCCGCTGCTCTGGGAGAAGGCGCTCTACAACTGCGGCCTCAACCCGCTCGGCGCGCTGCACGGCCTGACCTACGGCGAGGTCGTCGCGTCGCCCGAGCTGCGGCCGCTGCTCGACGCCGCGATCGACGAGGGGTTCGCGGTCGCGAAAGCCGCCGGCATCGCGCTCCCGTGGCGCGACGCGAGCGGCTTCCGGGAATATTTCTATTCGACGCTCGTGCCGCCGACGGCGGCGCACCGCTCCTCGATGCGACAGGACCTCGAGGCAGGTCGACGCACCGAGGTCGACGCGATCGGCGGCGCGATCGTGCGCATCGGCGCGCAGCTCGGGGTGCCGACGCCGGTCAACGCAAGGCTCGTCGACGCCATCCACGAGGCGGAGCGAGCGGCGTCGCGCTGAGCGCTGCGGAGCGCGTCGGCGGACGTCCTGCGACGCCACGCGTCGCTTCCGCTTTTACGCTGGTTTGTTGTAGACTTCCCGCGCCATGCATCGTCTCGCGAAGAGCTTGTTTGACGAGATCAAGCGCCACGCCCTCGAAACCTACCCGGAGGAATGCTGCGGCTTCATCCTGTACGACACGGAGAACGAGGTGGAGGTCGTCCGGCGGATCCGGAACGTCGCCACCGAGCGTCACAAGGCGGATCCGAAGACCTTCCCGCGTGACGGCCGCGACGGCTACGTGATGGACGAGAAGGAGCTGCTGCAGGTCCATCGCGACATCGACGAGCAGCGCTACGAGCTGCGCTGCATCTACCACTCCCACCCGAACGGCAAGGCGTACTTCTCGAAGGAGGACGAGGCGCGGGCCAAGTTCGATGGCGAGCCGATCTACCCGGAGGCGATCTACATCGTGGTCGGCGTCGACGAGACCGGTGTCACCGGCATCTCCGGGCACCAGTGGAACGAGGAGCGCTTGGAGTACGAGGACGTCAAGATCGTCCGCGTCTGAACGTCCGGGCGCGTAGCGCCAGGTAGAGCGCCCCGGGCACCGTCCACACCAGGTCACGGAGCCTCGCGACCGTCGCCGCGACGATCGCGAGGCTCGTGCCACCTCCGGTCACGTCGAAGACCAGCGCCTGCGCGCCCTCGAGCGTCCCGAGCGCGGCCGGCACCGGCAGCGCGTGGGCGAGCCCGACGCCGAGCATCGCGCCGGCGAGCTCGGGCAGCGTCGGCCGCGCGCCGAACGCCGCGAACAGCGTCGCGTACTCGGCGAGGATCACCGCGTTCAGCACGAGCGCGACCCCGAGACAGCCGAGCACCAGGCGTCCGCGCGCGAACAGCAGGTGGCGCAGCGCCTCGTCCGTCGCGCGCACCGTCTCGGGCCCGGCGCCGAGGCGTGCGAACACCGCGTGGAAGCGCTCGGGCACCATCGAGTCGCCGCGCCGCAGCCGCCGCCGGATGGTCGTCACGCCGAACGCGAGCGCGACGACGCTCGCCGCAACCGGCACGAGGATGCGCGACGCGGTCGTCACGTCGCGCAGCGCGAACAGCGCGCAGTACGCGACTCCGAACACGGCGTTGGCGATCAGCTCGACGCCGCGGTCGACGATGACGCTCGCCATCGCGACGCCCGGCGCGACGCCGTCGCGCGCGAGCATGTACGCGCGCAGCGGCTCGCCGCCGAGCTTCGCGGCCGGCGTCAAGGAGCCGACCGACAGCCCGGCGAGACGGATTCCGTAGAGCCGCGCGAGCGGCAGGTCGCTGCCGAAGGCGCGCAGCAGCGCGCGCCAGCGCAGCGCGAAGCCGAGGTAGAGCGTCGTGACGAGCAGCGCGTAGAACGCGAGCCACCGCGGCTCGACGCTCGCGAGCGTGTCGAGCACCGCGACGACGCCGACGCGGTGCACGAGCATCGCCAGCACCGCGAGCCCGAGCGCCGCGAGCAACCACTGCACGTAGCCGCGACGCTCGACGGGCGGCGCCGGCACCGAGGTCGCGCTCACGCGTTGGCCTCCGCGATCCCGTCGTCACGCGCGGCGTCGGGAACGGCGCCGAGCCGACGCAGCGGCAGGACGACGGGCAGCAGCAGCATGGTCGCGACGTAGCAGGTCAGCATGCTCGCGGCGGCGACCCAGCCGAGGTTCGCGAGCGCCGGGTAGCGCGACAGCGCGAGCACGCCGAAGCCGACCGCGGTGGTCGCGGCGGTGATCGCGAACGGACGTCCGGTGCTGGCGACGGCCTCGCGCAGCGAGCGCGTCTCGCGGCAGCGCTCGGCGAGGTAGACGCAGTTGTCGACCCCGAGCCCGACGGTGATCGGGAAGACGATCAGGCTCACGGCGTCGATCGCGACACCGGTTGCGCCGAGCAGCGCGAGCAGCAGCAGCACCACCACCGCGGGCACGACGAGCACGGCGAGCGTCACCGGCAGATCGCGGAAGCGGAGCCAGATCACCACCAGGCTGCCGAACGAGACCGCGGCGATGAACCAGACGATCTCGCTGCGCATCGCGGCGTGCAGCTCGCGCTCCATGAGCGGCCGCCCGGTCACGGTGACGCTCGCGCCGTCGACGTCGATCTCGCGCGGCAAGCCCTCGGCGACGATCTCCAGCGCGTCCACGTCGCGCGGGCGGAACGGCAGCAGGATCGCCGTACCGTGCTCGTCGCGACGCACGTGACGCTCGAAGAGCAGCTCGAGGCCGGGGAGCGGAGCCGTGGTCGGATCGATCGCGGCCGGCACCTCGCGCAGCGCGCGCAGCGCGTCCGAAAACCGCGTGACGTCGAAGCCCGCTGCGGCAAGCCGCGTCGCGAGCTCGTCGGCCGCGCGCTCGCGCGGCAGCGCCGCCCACGCGCGCAGCCGCTCGTCCTGCGTCGCGCGCGACGGCAGCAGCGCCGCGGCGCTCAGCACCGTGTCGACGAGCCCTTCCTCGCGAAGACGCTCGAGCGCTTCGGTCGCACGCTCGTTCGCGCGCAGCACGGCCTCGACCGCCTGCGGATCGACTTCCGGCGACTCGATCAGCACCGCGCCGTCCGGATCGACGAGCCCGAACTCGCGCTCGATCTCCTGCTGCACCGCGGCCGCGCGCGACTCGCTCGGACGCAGGTGGAAGAGGTTCGTGTCGAGCCGCGCGTCGCGCGCCCGCACGAGCGCGGCGAGCAGCAGCACGACCGCGAGCGCGCCGAAGACGACCCGGTGGCGCGCGAGGAACGCGACCAGCGACGCGAGGCGCACGGTCGGCGCCGGCGGGCGCACGACGCCGCTCAGCAAGCCCCGCCGGTGCGCGACGACGATCTGCGCGGGCAGCAGCACGAAGCTCGCCGGAAGGTTGAGCAGCATGCCGAGCGCCGTGAGGAAGCCGAGCTGCGCGATCCCCGCGAAGCTCGAGAGCCCGATGACGACGAACGCGGCCGCGGTGGTCGTCGCCGCGACCGTGGTCGGCGCGAACAGCCCGCGGATCGTGCGCGCGAGCGGCGTCTCGACCGGTCCTGCTCCGCCCCACTCCTCGAGGAAGCGCGTGTAGAAGTGGATCGCGGCGTCGATGCCGAGGCCGTAGAAGATCACCGCGAAGGCGAGCGACACCGCGTTGAGCTTGCCCTCGACGATCAGGCCGATCGCGAAGGTCACCAGCGTGCCGAGCACGATCTGCCAGGTGACGAGCGGCAGGAACGCGAGGCTCCGGTAGCCCGCGTAGAACACCGCCAGCACGCCGAGGAGCGCGAGCGCCGAGTAGATCATCATGTCGGCGCGCAGCAGCGCCGAGTCCTCGAGCGCGAACGCGAACGCACCGGTGTATGCGACCGTCACCTGGTCGCCGACGCCGCTGCGCGCGCGCGCCCGCTGCTCTGCTGCGGAGAGCGCCGCCGCCAGGCGCTCGGCCGCTTCGAGATCGTAGGCGGGCGCGGCCGGTCGGATGAGCAGCAGCAGGCGACGTCCGTCCGGGGACAGCACGTACTCGCTGCTCGGGCTGAGCGCGCGATCGGGGCGCGCGCTCGCGAGCCGGTCGCCGAGCAGCGCACCGAGCCCGAGCGGGTCACCCGCCAGGTAGGCGCTCGTGCCGACGCTGCCCGGGGTCGCGAGGATGCGTTTTAGGTTCTTGACGGCGGCGTCGATGCCCTCCGGCATGAGCCGCTGCGCGACCTCGCCATGCGCGTCGACCGGCAGCAGCCGCGGCAGCGCGCCCGCGCGCAGCGCTGCGAAGAACGCTTCGAGGTCGACCCGGCTCCGCACGCCCTGCACCTCGGGCGCGCGCGAGAGCTCGTCCTCGAACGCCGCGGCGAAGCGGATCGCGACGGACGAGCTCGGCGCTCGCACCATGGCGACGGCGATGTCCGCGACGCCGAAGCGCGACACGTAGCGCTGGTAGTCCGCGAAGCGCTCGCGCCCTTGCGGGAGCATCGAGAGCAGATCGACGTCGAGGCGAAGCCGAAGCAGCGACAGGGCGGAGAGCAGCGCGAGCACGATCGACAGCAGCAGCACCGTTCCGCTGCGCCGCGAGAGGGCGCGCACGTAGCGCGTCGTGCGGTCGTCCGAAGGTGCCGCGCCGCCCGGCGCGGCGCGCTCAGCTTCCGCCATGCTCGGGAGCTCGCTCACCGACCTCGAACAGCGCGTCGTCGAGCGGGACGTCGCGCGCCTGCTCGAGGATCGTCACCTCGGCGCGCCAGCCGCGCGCCGGCGCCTCGAGCGAGATGCGCCGCGGCAGCGGCGGCTGGGCGCTGCAGTCGTAGTCCGCGTAGCGCGCGACGACGTGGTCGCCCGCCGGGTCCGCGCCCGCGCCGCTGCGCACGAGGATCTCCTCGCGCACCGCGCCGGAGACGACCACCACGCGACGGTCCTGCGCGCGCGCCGCAGCCGCGTCGACCCTCGCCTCGGTCCCGGAGGCGGCGGGCGGCGTCGGGCAGCGCGGCCGCCACAGCGCCCAGAGCACGAGCGCGAGGTCGCCCTCCGGCGAGTCCAGCACGTCGCCCGCCTTCAGGTCGAAGGTCCGGCTACCGCCGGACAGCGGCTGGTGCACCACACCGCGCACGCGCTGCTCGTCGCCGACCCAGGTCGCGTCGTACACCGTCAGCCCGGCCAGGGTGAACAGCTTGACGCGCAGCGATCCCGGCGCGCGGAACACGAGTACCCCTTCCGCGGTGCGGGTCGCGTCGGACGTCTGCACGTCGGCGCGGAAGCGCGCGCGCAGCGAGCGGACGCGGTCGCGCTCGCAGATCGCCTCCTCGACGCTGCGCGACGAGAGATCGGGGCACGCCGCGCCCTGCGTCGCGTCCCCCGCCGCTGCTCCATCGCCCGACGTCGCCGGACGCCGTGCCGCACAGCCGGCGAGCGCGGCGACCGCGAGCGCCGCCGCGAGCCACGCCAGCGCGCTGCGGCGCAGCCTCACGACGCCGGCCCGCCGCGCGCGCGCTCGACCTCGACGTCGGACAGCGTGATCTCGGTGCGATCCCCGTTCGCCTCGCGGATCACCACCTGGCGCGGGCCGCCGGTCTGCGGGTCGAGCGCGATCTCGATGGCGGCGATCACGCGGCCGATCGACGGATCGCGCGGCGTCAAGACGAAGGAATCCGCACCGAGCGTGCCGGGGCCGAGCGTGAAGCGGTCTCCCGTGTAGTCGCCCGCGCCGGTGAACAGCATCGCGAGGTCGCGGAACAGCGTCGTGGCCTGTCCGGCGTCGACGTTCGACACGCTGCCCGGGGCGCCGGCGCGCAGCTCGTCGCCCTCGATCTCGACCACCATCGCCTCGGGCGTCTCCATCTCCCAGCGCACGCTGGCGGGACGCCGGTAGACGAAGCGTCCCCCGGAGACCAGCGGCTCGGTCAGCATGGCGACGTGCTTGATCTGCTGGAAGCGGGCGCGGATCGAGGACACGTCCTTCTGCGCCTCGGTCATGCGCGCGAAGCAGCGCTCGGGGGTGCCGCAGCCGGGGCCGCTCGCGGTCGCGTGCGGCTCGGTCGGCGGCGACGGCGTCGAGGCCGAAACGGCGTCGGTCGGCGCCGTGGCCAGCGCCGCAGCGGATGCGAGCGCCAGCAGCACCGTCAAGCACATGGTGCGCGCCCGCGGCAGCCAGCTCATCCCGTCATCGTGCCGCACGCCGACCGCGCGCGCCACCCACCGCACCCTCAAGCGAGCGCGGCTCGCTGACGCTGCTCCTCGATGAACTGCGCCAGCGCGTCGATCGAGGCGAACGCCTGGCGTGCGACGTTCTCGTCGGGAATCGACACACCGAAGTTCTCCTCGATCAGGACGACGAACTCGAGTGCGTCGATCGAGTCGAGGCCGAGGCCGGCGCCGAAGATCGGCTCGGAGTCGACGATGTCGTCGGGCGAGACGTCGAGGCGCAGCCCGCTCACGAGCAGCTCCTTGGCGCGGCGTGCGATTTCCGGCTTGGTCATGGAATCTACGTGAGCCCAGGCTCGAGCCGAGCCGGTTTAGCCGATGGGATGACGCCCGTCCAACGCGCGGCGATCGAGCTTGCCGCGCGCCGTGCGCGGGATCTCGTCCACCAGGTCGATGGTACGCGGCACCTTGTAACGCGCAAGATGGCGCTCGCACGCGGCGACGATGGCGTCGCGCGTCACGTGCCGCTCGGCGGCGACGACGGCGTGCAGCGCGTCCGCGACCGGCGAGCGCGCGACCCCCGTGACCACCGCGTCGCGCACGCCGGGCACGGAGCGGATCACGCGCTCGACCTCGACCGGGTAGACCTTGCGGCCGCCGACGTTGACCACGTCGCGCACCCGGCCGACGAGCCGCAGCCGCCCGCGCCCGTCGAGCGCGCCCAGGTCCGCGGTGAGGAAGCTGCCGCCGCCGAGCTCGACGCCGCCGCCGCCCGAGCCCGCGGGGTGGTACCCCGTCGCCGTCGAGCGGCTGAGGACGCGCACCCGGCCGACGCCGTCCTCGTCGGGCTGCTCGAGCACGACGCGCACGCCCTCGAGCGGGGTCCCGACGCAGCCCTCGGGGACTTCGGACGTACCCTCGCGGTCGAAGGCGATGCCGCCGCACTCCGTCGAGCCGTAGAACGTCCGCGGACGGACCCCGAACGCCGCAGCGAAGCGCTCGCGGGCCGCGACCGGCAGCGGCGCTCCGGCGGAGATCACGAGGCGCAGGTCGGGCAGCCCGACGTGCGCCGAGCGCGCGAGCACGTCGAGAAGAAACGGCACCGTCGGCAGCACGGTGACGCGCGCGTCGCGCGCGACCGCGAGCAGGCGGCGCGGCGTCAGGTCGCGCGACAGCACGGCCGGCATGCCGTCGCGCAGCAGCGTCAGCACGACGTTGTCGAACGCGTACGAGTGCGCGAGCGGGATCGTCACGAGATTGCGGTCTGCGGGCTCGAGCCCCATGGTCGCGACGATCTGCGCGACGCCGACCTCGAGCGCTGCACTCGTCAGCGCCACCGCGCGCGGCTCGCCGGTGCTGCCCGACGTCACCTTGAGCAGCGCGGTGTCCGGCGCGAGCGCATGCGCGTCGTGCTCGAGCGGCTCGATCGCGAGCGGCCGATCGGGCACCTCGCCGGAACGCACGACGAGCGACGCGCCGACGGTGCGGCAGAGCTGTGCGAGCGCCGCTGGCGCGACGTCGTGATCGACCGGCATCGGCACCAGGTCCGCTTGCCAGCAGGCGAGCACCGCCGCGATCAGCGGCGCGCCGTTCGGCAGCTGGATCGCGACGATCGCCGGCTTCTGCGCGTGCGTCGTCGAGCGCGCGAGGCGCTCGGCGAGCGCGTCCGCCTCGCGCGCCAGCACGTCGCGCGTCACGACGCGATCGGCGTCCGCGTCAAGTATCGAAGCTGCGTCCGGCTGCGCTCGGCGCAGCGCGGCGAAGCGCTCGACGAAGAAGCCTGCGCGACCCGAATTCGATGATCTCTGTTGCTGCACGGTGCTGCTTGGTCCAGTATTCTCTCGGCATCGAGATGGAAAGGGAGCTGTCCGGGAAGCGGGCGCTCGTGACCGGCGCGAGCCGTGGCATCGGGCTCGCCGTCGCTCGCCGCTTGGCCCGCGCCGGAGCGCGGGTGGCGATGAACGCCGGGCACTCGCGAGAGCGGCTGCTGGCGGCCGCGGCGGAGGTCGAAGGCAGCCTCGCCTGCTTCGCCGACGTCGGCGACCCAGCGGCCGTCGAAGCGATGCTCGACACCATCAAGAGCGAGTTCGGCGGTCTCGACATCCTGGTCAACAACGCCGCCGTCACGCGCGACGCGCTGGTGATGCTGATGCGCCCCGAGGCGTGGAGCGAGGTGCTGCGCGTCGACCTCGAGGGCGCCTTTCATTGCGCGCGCGGCGCGCTGCGCATGATGATCGCGGGCCGCTACGGACGCATCGTCAACGTCGTGTCGCCGGCCGGCTTCTTCGGCAAGGCCGGCGCGTCGAACTACGCGGCAGCAAAAGGCGCGCTGCTCGCGTTCAGCAAGTCACTCGCCGCCGAGGCGGGACGCTACGGGATCACCGTCAACGCGCTCTGCCCCGGCTACGTCGACACCGAGCTCATCGCCGGCATGCCGGCCGACGAGCGCACGGACATCGAGCGGCGCATCCCGCTCGGCCGCTTCGCGACGCCGGACGACATCGCGGACGCCGTCGCGTTCCTGGTCTCCGACCAGGCGCGCTACGTCACCGGCGCGACGCTCGTGGTCGACGGCGGGCTGACGATGCTCTGAGATGGCCGCGGAGCTCGGAACCCGGCCTCGCGTCGTCGTGACCGGCATGGGCGCCGTCACGGCGGCAGGTACCGGCGTACCGGCGCTGCGCGCGGCGCTGCACGGCGACACGACCTGCATCGGGCCCGTGACGCTCTTCGACACGAGCGGGCTGCGCGTGCACGTCGCGGGCGAGGTGCGCGACCTGCCCGCGCCGTCGCTGCTGTCGCGCGCGGCCGCGCGACGCGCCTCGCGCTCCGATCGCTTCGCGCTGCTGGCGCTCGAGGAGGCTTTGCGCCAGAGCGGCCTCGAGCTGCCGTTCGCACGTCCCGAGCGCGTCGCGGTCGCGGTCGGCAGCTCGACGGGCGGGATGCTGGAGACCGAATCGTACCGGCGCGCCAGCTCGACCCAAGGTGAAGTGCGTCGCTGGCGTCCGCACCTCGCCGCGGCCACCGTGGCGTCGCCGAGCGTGCTGATCGCCGCGACGACCGGCGCGCTCGGACCGCGCTCCGCGCCCTCGACCGCGTGCTCGAGCGGCGCGATCGCGCTCGCGATGGGTGCTGCGTGGATCCGCGCCGGCGCAGCGGACGTGGTGCTCGCCGGTGGCACGGACGCGCTGGCGCGCATGACGTTCTCGGGCTTCCACGCGCTGCAGGCGCTGAGCCCGGAGCCTTGTCGGCCGTTCGACGGGCGCCGCCAGGGTCTGTCGCTCGGCGAGGGCGCCGGCATGCTGGTGCTCGAGTCGGAGGAGCACGCGCGGGCGCGCGGCGCGCGCGTGCTGGCGGAGCTCGCCGGCGCCGGCATGTCGTGCGACGCGTCGCACCCGACGGCGCCACACGCCGAAGCGCGCGGCGCGGCGCTCGCGCTCGAAGCCGCGCTGCGCGACGCCGGCACGAAGCCGGACGAGGTCGACTACGTCAACGCGCACGGCACCGGCACGCCGCAGAACGACGCGAGCGAGACGCTCGCGCTGAAGCGCGTGCTCGGCGAGGCGGCGGGACGCATCGCGGTCTCGTCGACCAAGTCGCTGATCGGACACCTGCTCGGCGCCGCGGGCGCGGTCGAGGCGATCGTCAGCGTGCTCGCGATCGAGGATCGCTTCGCGCCGCCGACGCTGCACCTCGTCGAGCGCGATCCGGCGTGCGACCTCGACTACGTGCCGGGACGCGGACGACCGCTCGACATTCGCACGGCGGTCTCGAACTCGTACGGCTTCGGCGGCAACAACTGCTCGCTCGTGCTGCGTCGCGCATGAAGGACCCGGTCGTCGTCAGCGGAATCGGCGTCGTGAGCCCGCTCGGCACCGGGCGTGACGCTGCGTGGCGCGCGTTTGCCGCCGGCGAGAGCGGCATTCGCGTGCTCGCCGAGGGCGACGATCGGCTCGCGACCGGCGTCGATCCGAATCCGCTTCCGGCGCTCGGCCGCGCCGGCTGGGTGCGCGGCTTTCGTCCGCGCGAGCACGTGCGCTCGCCGCACCTGCGCCGGATGGACTGGTGCTCGCGCATGCTGGTCGCGGCCGTGCGTCAAGCATTTGCGGACGCGGCGCTCGAGCCGCTCGCGGAGGACGCGCGGCCGCGCACCGCGCTCGTCGTCGGCTCGGCGTACGGCAACCAGCGCGAGACGGAGATCTACCTCGACCGCGTGCTCACGAACGGCCTCGGCGCGGCGCAGCCGATGCTGTTTCCGAACCTCGTGCTCAACGCGGCCGCGGGCTACGCGGCGATCGAGCTCGGCATCGAGGGTCCGAACCTCTGCGTCGCCGAGCACGAGGCGTCGGGCGAGTCCGCGATCGCGGCGGCGTGGGACCTGCTCGCGTCGGACGCCTGCGACGTCGTGTGCGCGGCGGGCGTCGACGAGATGAGCAACTTCCTCGTCGACCAGCTCACGCGGCGACGGCTGCTGCATCCGGAGAGCATGACCGAGGAGCGACGCCAGCGCGCCGAGCGGACGGGCCGGGGCGCGAGGGGACGCGTGGTTCCGGGGGAGGGCGCCGCGGCGCTCGTGCTCGAGCGCGCCTCGCACGCGCGCGCCCGCGGTCGAGCGGCGAGCGTCGAGCTCGTCGCGGCGTGCGTCGCGAGCGCGCCCGCGTCGGCGTACGAGTTTCCGCGCGACGCCGACGCGGCGGCGGCACGCCTGCTCGCGGTCGCGGGTCTCGAGCCGGGCTCGGTCGACGGCGTCGTCGGCGGGCCGACCGGCATCGCGTCGCGCGACGCCATCGAAGCGGCCGTGCGGCAACGGCTTGCCGGCAGCGACGCATCTCACGTCGCCTGCTGCGACTTCCGGCGCCTCGTCGGCGACTGGAACGCGGCCGGGGCGCTCGGCGCGGCGCTCGCGGCGCTCGCGCTCGAGCGCGGCCTCCTGCCGCTCGGCGACGCGGGCGAGCAGGTCACGTCACCGGCGCCGCGCAGGCTGCTGGTCGCGGGCGTGGCGCGCGGCGGCGCGCTCGTGCCGCTCGTCTTCGGCCGCGCCGAAGACCGTCGCGGCTGACGATTCGCGGCAGCGCGCCGCCGGCCGGCGACTTCAGCGCGAGCGACAGCGCGGCGCGCGCGTTTGCGCGGTGACACCGAACGGCAACGGCACGAGGTGTCGTGGAGCGCGTCCTGCGTCCGTGCGGCAACGTATCACAGTGACATGTCTCGCTCGCTCTCGGCGGCGCGACAGAACGCGGCACTCCATCCGGCGTCGCGCAACGTTCGCGCTCCGCATTGAAGAAAAACGTCATATTCGCGCGCCGTCCGCTCGTCTCATGAGCAGTGTGGCCCCGAGACACCGCACGCGGTGACGCCTGGCACCCGAATTGCGGGAGAGATGGCAAACGTCAGGAGGACGACTCATGGCACCAACGGTCACGCTGCTCGAACTGGTTTCCGCGATCGGCGAGTACGCGCGCTCGGAGAACGAGCTCATCGCGGCCACCGTCTACATGGTGAACTCGGGCGCGGTCCGGCTCGGCGGCAACTTCCGTGGTGCTCGATTCGACCTGCGCAGCCTCGGCATGACGCCGCGGCTCTCGGACGTCTGACCGGGGATTACGAGTGGAGCAAACGGTGCAAATTGCCAGCACACGCCAGCGCTTCTACGTGGCGGGACAGCAGATCGAGCTCTGGGAGCACCCGGATCTGCCGTTCGGCTGCGCGTTGAACGACCTCGAGGCCTACTGCCTCAACGCCCGCTGGGAGCTGCTGTTCAATGCGATGGTCCTCGCAGCGCTCGCGCTGCAGGAGGACGAGGACACCGGGAGCGCGCCGACGCGCTTTGCCTGGGCGCTCGACGGTGTCGCCGCCCCGAGCGAAGAGGACGTCCCGGGGCACTGAGCTCGGCTGGCCAATCCGCCCCCAGCATTTCAATTTCTGCGCACGCGCCGGGTGACTCTGCGCGCGCATCAGCCGAGCACGCTGCGCACGAGCCGCAACGCCTCGGCGACCGACCAGGCCTGAAACGGACAGCCGCGCGGCTCGAACGGCGGCTCGGCGTCGGTGATCTCCGACACGTGCCCGAGACCTGCGTCGCGCAGGTGGCTCAAGAGCGGCGTCAAGAACTTCCTTCGCGCAGCGTGCCGCGCCTCGGGCGTCGCGCCGCGCACCCGCACCCAGGCCTCGACGAACGGGCCGAGCAGCCACGGCCAGACGGTGCCCTGATGGTAGGCGCCGTCGCGCGCCGCGACGCCGCCCTCGTAGCGCGGCGCGTACCCCGGCTCGCCGGGCGCGAGCGATCTCAGACCGAGCGGCGTCCAGAGTCTGGATTCCACACCGTCGACCACCCGTCGGGCGCGCTCCTCGTCGAGCAGAACGAGCGGTAGCCCACCGACGGCGAGGATCTGGTTGGGACGGAAGCTCGCGTCGACGGCACCCGCGTGACCGTCCGCGTCGACGACGTCGTAGAGGCAGCCGGCTTCTTCGTTCCAGAAGCGTTCGACGAAGCTCGCGCGCCCGCGCCGAAGAAGCTGCCACCAGCGCTCCGAGCGCTGTCCCGCGACGTGCAGCGCCGCAAGCCACAGCGCCTGGACCTCGACCGGCTTGCCGATCCGCGGCGTCACGACCCAGTCGCCAACCTTGGCGTCCATCCAGGTGAGCTGGACACCGGGCTCGCCCGCGAACAGCAGCCCGTCCGCGTCGTCGAGGCCGATGTGGTAGCGCGTGCCCGCGGCGTAGCCGGAGACGATCGCCTCGATCGCGCGCCACATCGCGTCCGTGTCGGACGCCGAAACGCGGAAACCTGCGGCGTCCGCGGCGCCGAGGAAGTCGTGCACCGCGATCACGAACCAGAGCGCGGCGTCGACCGAGTTGTACTCGAGCGCCTCGCCGTGGTCGGCGAAGCGGTTCGGCAGCATGCCGTCCGAGACGACCTCGGTCCACGCGCGCAGGACGTCACGTGCGACGTCGAACCTTCCGGTCGCGAGGCACAGGCCGCGGACGCTGATGAAGGTGTCGCGTCCCCAGTCGCCGAACCAGGGGTAGCCCGCGATGATGCTCGCGCCGGGCGGGCGCGCGACGACGTACTGGTCGGCCGCGAGCGTGAGCGTCCGCTCGAGCTCGTGCTCGGTCGGCACCGCGGCGACGAGCGCGCGGCGGCGCTCGATCTCGCGCGCGAGCAACGCCGGCGCCTCGGGCGCCGCGTGTTGCTCGAGGCCCGCGACCAGCGACGCGCGCTCGCGCGTCGTCAGGTCGTAGTGCAGCGTGAACGGCTGGTAGAGGTCCTCGCGGAAGTCGAGGCCGCGCTCGCGCTCCACGGCGTACTCGAAGTTGCGGTACCAGAAGCCGCTCCGATCGATCGTCTGCGCGTCGTGCGCGAAGCGCAGCTCGGGGAGACCCGGATACGGCGTCACGCTCGCGACCCCGTCGCCCTGCGCGACGCGGCGATCGAGCGCGGGGTTCTCGTGGGTCAGCGCGTGGAAGTCGCGGAACGAGATCAGCGGCCGCACCTCGAGCGTCACCGGGCCCGCGGGCGTCGCGCGGCCGGTCGTGGGTCGCACGACGTAGCTCACCACGACGGTGTTCTCGCCGTGCACCATCGCCACCGACTTCTGCAGCTCGAGACCGCCCGCGACGTAGACGAACACCGGGAACGGATCGAGCCGGAACTCCGTCAAGTATGCGTAGCCCTGCGGGTGGACGACGCCGGGATACTGGTTCGCGGACAGCTCGAAGCGCTGCCCCGCGACGACCAGCGTCTCCTCGAGCCTCGCGAGCAGCGCGTAGCGATCCGCGGGCGGGTGCAGCGCGGCCGTCAAGAGCCCGTGGTAGCGCCGCGTGTTGAGCCCGACGATCGTCGACGAGGCGAAGCCGCCGAGGCCGTTGGTCTCGAGCCACTCGCGGCGCAGCGCCTGGCGCAGATCCCGGCAGACGTGGTGATCGAAGCGGATCATCGGGTGCCGGCCCAACAAAGGCGACGTCGCGGGTCAGGGCAAGCGCTCCGCGGCTCGGCGATGCCCGAACGAGGCCGGAGCGAGGATCGAGCGTCGCCCGAGGGCTCGCGGCTCGCGCGTTCGCCGGCCGGCGCGGCGCGTTTCGCCGGGGACGTCTTGCGCCCCCGCCCGCAGCCCGACAGGCTCGAAGCGTGGCTCGGCACGCCAAACCCGATCCGTCCCGTCTCGACGGCCAGTGCGCGCTGGTGACCGGCGGCGACGGCGGCATCGGCAGCGAGGTGTCGCGCGCGCTCGCGCAGGCGGGCGCCGCGGTCGCCGTCAACTATCGAACGAACGCCGACGCCGCGCAGGCGCTGGTCGACGAGATCCGCGCGACCGGCGCCCGCGCGCTCGCGGTCCGCGCCGACGTCACGCGCGAGGACGACGTGCTGGCGATGGTCCGGCGCGTCGAGGACGAGCTCGGTCCGCTCGACGTCTTGATCAACAACGCCGGCGTGCAGCGCGACGCCGCCTTCCACGAGATGTCGCTCGAGGACTGGAACACGGTCATCGCCGTGAACTTGACCGGGCAGTTCCTGTGCGCGCGGGAGGCGACGCGCGCGTTTCTGCGCCACGGCGTGCGTTCCCTGGTTTCGCGCTCCGCGGGCAAGATCGTCTTCGTCTCGTCGGTGCACGACGTCATCCCGTGGGCCGGCCACGCCAACTACGCGGCAGCAAAGGGCGGGCTCGCGATGCTGATGAAGACGCTCGCGCAGGAGCTCGCCGCGCATCGGATCCGCGTCAACGCCGTGAGCCCGGGCGCGATCCGCACGCCGATCAACCGCGACGCCTGGGAGACGCCCGAGGCGGAAGGACGCCTGCTCGAGCTCATCCCCTACGGGCGCATCGGCGAGCCGACCGACGTCGGGCGCGCGGTCACGTGGCTCGTATCCGACGCGGCGGACTACGTGGTGGGTGCCACGCTCTACGTCGACGGCGGCATGACGCTCTACCCGTCGTTCATCGGCAACGGCTGAAAAACGCCGCGCCCCGACCCACTTCGGGTCCCGCGTTCGCCATTTGCCGCGAACTGCCGATATTCCTCTTCGTCATGACGACCGAGCACGACCGGCTGCGCGAGGGTGGCCGCTGGAAGCTTTGGGGCCCGTACCTTTCCGAGCGCGCCTGGGGAACGGTGCGTGAGGACTACAGCCGAGACGGCTGCGCCTGGGAGTACTTCTCCCACGACGTCGCGCGCTCGCGGACGTACCGCTGGAGCGAGGACGGGCTCGCCGGGATCTGCGACGAGCTGCAGCGTCTGTGCTTCGCGCTCGCGCTGTGGAACCGCAAGGATCCGATCCTCAAGGAGCGTCTCTTTGGCTTGACGGGAAACGAGGGCAACCACGGCGAGGACGTCAAGGAGCTCTACTTCTACCTCGACTCGACGCCGACCCACTCGTACATGAAGATGCTCTACAAGTACCCGCAGGCGGCGTTCCCCTATACGGATCTGGTCGAGACCAACCGCAAGCGCAGCAAGCTCGATCCCGAGTACGAGATCCTCGACACCGGCGTCTTCGACGGCGGGCGCTACTTCGACGTCTTCGTCGAGTACGCGAAGGCCTCACCCGAGGACGTGCTGATCCGCATCGAGGCGGTGAACCGTGGACCCGACGCGGCCGAGCTGCACCTGCTGCCGACGCTCTGGTTCCGCAACACCTGGCGCTGGGACGGCGTCGCGCGGCAGCGCCCGCTGCTGCGCCGCGCCCCGGAAACCGCGCCGGCGCTGGTCGCCGAGCATCCGGAGCTCGGCACCTACCGTCTGAGCTGCGGTCCGACGTCGCTGAACGGCGCACCCGCCGTGGACGAGCATCCGGAGCTGCTGTTCACCGAGAACGAGACCAACTTCGAGCGCGTCTTCCGCTGTCCGAACCCGCAGCCATACGTCAAGGACGCTTTTCACGCGTACGTCGTCGACGGACGGCGCGACGCCGTCAATCCGCTGCTCGAGGGCACCAAGGCGGCCGCGCACTACCGCTTCGAGATCGCGCCCGGGGCGTCCGCGACGCTGCGCCTACGGCTGACGCGGGACGAGGACGGCGCGACCGCCATCGCGCCCGACACGATCGACGCCTTCGACGGCGTCGTGCAGGAGCGTCGCGCGGACGCCGACGCGTACTTCGCGACGCTTCACCCGGAAGGGCTCGACGAGGACGAGCGGCGCATCCAGCGTCAAGCACTTGCGGGGCTTCTCTGGTCGAAGCAGTTCTTCCACTACAACGTCGATCGCTGGCTGAAGGGCGATCCGGGCGAGCCGCCGCCGCCGCCGGAGCGGCTACGCGGCCGCAACTGCAACTGGCGGCATCTCGACGCGATGGACGTGCTGTCGATGCCGGACAAGTGGGAGTACCCCTGGTTCGCCGCCTGGGACCTCGCCTTCCACTGCATCGCGCTCGCGCTCGTCGATCCGGAGTTCGCGAAGCAGCAGCTCATCCTCCTGGGACGCGAGTGGTACCAGCACCCGAACGGCCAGACGCCGGCCTACGAGTGGGCGTTCGGCGACGTGAACCCGCCGGTGCTCGCCTGGGCCGCGTGGCGCGTCTACCAGATCGACCGCCGACACACCGGACGCCCCGACCGCATGTTCCTCGAGCGCGTCTTCCACAAGATGCTGCTCAACTTCACGTGGTGGGTGAACCGCAAGGACCGTGAGGGCAGCAACGTCTTCGAGGGCGGCTTCCTCGGCATGGACAACATCGGGGTGTTCGACCGCTCGGCGCCGCTGCCGACCGGCGGTTACCTCGAGCAGAGCGACGCGACGAGCTGGATGGGCATGTACTGCCTCAACCTGCTGCGCATCGCGCTCGAGCTCGCGCAGCAGGACCGCGCGTACGAGGACATCGCGACCAAGTTCTTCGAGCACTTCCTGCAGATCGCCGCGGCGATGAACAACATGGGCGGCCAGGGCATCGAGCTCTGGGACGAGGAGGACAGCTTCTTCTACGACGTCCTGCGCACGCCGGACGGCAAGAGCGTCCCGCTCAAGGTCCGCTCGATGGTCGGCCTGATCCCACTCTTCGCGGTGACGACGATCGAGCCCGAGGAGCTCGAGAAGCTGCCCGACTTCAAGGAGCGCCTCGAGTGGTTCCTCGAGCACCGTCCCGAGATGTCGAACCTCGTCTCGCGCTGGACCGAGCCCGGCGCCGGCGAGCGTCGCCTGCTCGCGATCCTGCGCGGCCACCGCATGAAGTGCGTCCTGCGCCGCATGCTCGACGAGAACGAGTACCTGTCGCCGTACGGCGTGCGCTCGGTGTCGCGCTACCACCTCGACCATCCGTACGTCTACGAGTTCGACGGCGCACGCTACGAGGTGCGCTACCAGCCGGCCGAGTCGACGAGCGGGCTCTTCGGCGGCAACTCGAACTGGCGCGGCCCGATCTGGTTCCCCGTCAATTACCTGCTGATCGAGGCCCTGCAGCAGTTCCACTGGTACTACTCGGACGACTTCAAGGTGGAGTGTCCGACCGGCTCGGGGATATTCTTGACGCTCGCCGAGGTCGCCGACGAGCTGTCGCAGCGGCTGATCCGCATCTTCAAGCGCGACGCCGAGGGACGGCGCGCCGTCTTCGGCCGCAACGACCTGCTGCAGCGCGATCCGCACTTCCGCGACTACCTGCTGTTCTACGAGTACTTCCACGGCGACGACGGCAGCGGGCTCGGCGCGAGCCACCAGACCGGCTGGACCGCGCTGGTCGCGAAGCTGATCCGCCAGCAGGGCATGCGGGCGGCGGAGCGTCGCCGCGTGCGCTAAGCGTCATCCGAACGGCCATGCGCGACGCTCCCTGGACGCGGCTCGTTCGCGAGCTGAAGGACGCCGGCTACGAAAGCCCGTACCTCGACCGCCTGCGCGCGCGCCTCGATCCGGCCGAAGCCTTCGTGCAGCTCGAGAAGGAGATCGTGCGCGAGATGGCGTCGGCGCTCGGGCGCACGGAGGACAAGCTCAACTACGCGCTGCTGCGGCTCGAGCTCGCGAGACGCGCGGTCGACGAGGCGACCGACGAGCGCGAGCGCGCGGCGCGCATCCGCGAGTTCAACGCCTTGCGCGAGGAGGCGCTCCAGGCGCGCCACTGGCTGCAGATCCACCGCGAGGCGATCGGCATCCGACGCAACAAGGTGCTGCTCGAGATGTACCCGATCCCGCCGAAGCGGTGAGCGTCAGCCCTGCTGCTCGTCGTGCGAGCCGAGCGTGAGCTCGACGGCGACCGCGGGACGCGCGTCGGGCGCGTCGTCGCCCTTGGAGAACGCGCCCGCGAGGACGAGCGGCGCCTCGCCGCGAAACCAGGCACGACGTCGGTAGGTCTCGCCGCGGAAGCAGGGCTTGCGGTAGACGAGCCGCGCGCGCGCCGGGAAGAGCTTGCGCAGATCGTGGCCGCGCGCCGCGAGCGCGCACGACACGAAGTCCTCCATGCTGCGCAGGTACTCCATGCCGTTGACGTGCCGGTTGGGGTCGGTCTGCGTGTAGTGCCAGACGCGCGGCTCCTCCTCGGCGAAGTCGGCGGGACGGCTCGCGGGCACGAGCTTGTCGACCGTCAGCAGGTCGATCACGCGTGACGGCGTGCGACCGAGCCCGAGCTCGCTCGGCAGCTCGGTGACGCGGCGCTTCGCCGGGTCCTCGTCGTAGCGCGTGAAGACGTTGACGAAGCGGGCGCGGCCGACCAGCGCGCCGTCCTCGCGCGACACCGTGTAGACGCCCTCGCGCGCCACGTGGCGCGTCTCGCCGTTCGCGTCGAGAGAGCGCGCGAGGTGGCTGTGGCCGCGCACGACGAGCATTGCGCGCGGCTCGAGCGCGATGTCGGTCACCTCGAGGTCGACCTGGTAGAGCGGCGTGAAGAGGCCGGTGAAGTTGGCGAAGTCCGGCGCGCCGATCCGGCGGTGCCACGAGTCGAAGTGCGCACGCGACAGGTAGCCCGAGAGCGCCGAGAGCTTGAGCGCCATGCGCTCGCTCAGGTCGGTGAAGCGCACGGGCTCGCGCAGGCGAGCGGTGAGGACGAGGTCGGCGGGATTTCCGCCGGAGCGCGTCGGCATGCGGTGCGAGCTTAGCGGACGTCCGGCGGGACGCTATCGTCCGCCCGCGAGCTGCGCGTCGAGCAATTTCGCCAGCGCCTCGGCGTCGACGCCGCCCGCGGCGGGCGATCGTTGCTGCAGCAGCTCGAGCCGCGCCCCCTCGATCCGACCGGCGACGTCGCGCGCACGCGCCACGCCGCTCTCGTCGCCGTAGGCAGCGACGATCAGCGTCGGACAGCGGATCTCGCCGAGACGCGGCGCGAGCGGCTCCGTGTGCAGCCGGTGCACGACGCGCGCGATCTCGGTGAGCGCGATGCCGTCGCCGTCCGCGTTGCGGCGCGACATCGGACCCCACACCGAGCGGGCGAGTCCCTGCAGCTTGTTGACCTCACCGGCGCGCACGACCTGCGCCCAGTCGCGCGCCGCCTTGTCGTCGAGCGCGACCAGCGGGGCGATCAAGCACAGCCCGGCGACGCGGCCCGGCGCCTCCAGCGCCGCCGCGAGGGCGACCGTCGCACCGAATCCCTGCCCGACCAGCGTCGCGCGCTCGACGGCGAGCGCGTCGAGCACCTTCAGCACGTCGGCCGCGAGGTCACCCAGCGTGTAGCTGCCCGGCGGTGCGGTCGAGAAGCCGTGGCCGCGCTGCTGCAGCGCCACCACCCGCGTCCCGCCTGCAAGCCGCTCGGCAAGCGGGCTCCAGCCGTCGGGTTCCTCGAGAAAGTCGTGCAGGCAGAACAACGTGCGCGGGCCCGAGCCCGATTCGTGCACGCGCACCGCGTGCGTCCCGAGGTCGATCTTTCGCGTCTCGCGCGTCGTCTCGCTGCTCACCGGCACCCCGCTGCCGCCGCATCCATGGCGGCGGCCCCGGGAACTTCGCCGAGCGACCGCAGCGACGCAAGCGCGCGGCCCGTCAGGCGGGCGGGGTCGCGTCGGGGCGCAGGCAGCTCTTCTCGACCATCTGCAGGACGTGGTCGACGTCGATCGGCTTGTGGACCAGCGGCACGTCGAGCGTCGGGTAGAGCCACGTGATCTCGTGCACGGCCGAGTAGAGGATCACCGGGATGTCGCGGAAGCGCTCGTCGCTCGCCTGCACGCGGCGGAACTCGATCCCGTTCATGCGCGGCATGGCGACGTCGAGCACGATGAGGCAGGGCCGCAGACCGGCTTCGAGCTGCTCGAGCGCGTCCTGCCCATCCACCGCGTACGCCACCCGATAGCCCTCGCTCTCGAGCAGCATGCCGAGGACCTCCCGGCTGTCGGGCGTATCCTCCACGACGAGGACCGGCTCTTTCGGCTTCGCTCCGTGCATCGACATCGCATCCTCCACGCCGCCCTCGGGCGGCCCGCGGCGCGCCGTGCGACGGCGTTGGCGCACGCTTTCCATCCTGCGCCGCGGCACGGCCTCGTGGAGCAAGCCTCGCGCCAGTGTGGTCCGGCATCGAGCGCTGCGCGGTTGCGAGGTCGTGAGTGCGGCAACGCGGTTGGACCCGCAACGGCGCTTTCTAGAATTTTCAGCGTCGCGGGCAGAATTGCGCAACGAAGTGCAGCATCTCCGTGAAGTCGCCCTTCTCGAAGCCGCCGGCGACGTTGAGGTGCTCGATCGCCTCGTCGATGTTCCCGACCGCCGAGTAGACCACGGTCGGGATCTTGAGCAGCTCGGGGTCGCGGAGCTGCTCGGCGCGGAACTGCCAGCCGTCCATGACCGGCATCATGAGGTCGAGGATGATCATGCACGGACGCAACCCGCCGCGCAGCATCTCGAGGGCCTCACGGCCGTGCCGGGCGGTGCGCACGCGGTAGCCCTCGGTGTCGAGAACCGCCGCGATCGCCTCGCGCACGCTGTCCTCGTCCTCGATGAGGAGGACGAGCGGCGTCGGAAGCGTGTGCCCCCGCGCGCGCGAGCTTTCGTCCTTCGACTCCATGCAGTTGCTCGCGGTCCGAGACTATCCGAGCCACGGGACGGCGAGAAGTACGTGTGAACACGGAGCCGCGAGCGAGCGCCGCGCCAAGCGAGTGAAGGCCGCAGATCCGACGCTCGTCCGCGTCGCGCGCGGGCCTGGCGCCCGCACGGCGCGTGGTGTTTCTCCACTTCGTCGCCGAGGTCACCCGGTCCTGAGCGTTCTCTGCGATACTTGACGCCGGGGACGCGGCGCCGGCGCATCCTCCAAGACCCGGACGCGCGTTTCTACACAAGCCCGCGCTTTTCCACGCCTTCGCGACCCGCCGCACCACGTCGTCGCTGACGCACCGCGCGCTGGCAGGAATCTTGTAGGCACCCGCGCAAGCGCCCCAGCGGGAGCCGGATTGCTCCAAAGGAGCAGAAAGCACAAGGCAGTGTCGCACGAGCGTCGGGAGATCGCGCCGTTCGGCAGTCGAGGAATCGCTACGCCATGGCCCGATCCATCCCCAAGAAGATCCTGATCGTCGACGACAGCCCCGACCTCTGCGAGGTGATGGCGGCGCTGTTCGAGCTGCACGGCTACTCGAGCGTGTGCGCGAACGACGGCGGCGCGGCGCTGAAGCTGCTCCACGACGGCCTGCGCCCGGCGCTCATCCTGCTCGACTGGATGATGCCCGAGGTCGACGGCGCGGCGTTTCGTCGCGCCCAGCTCGCCGACCCGGAGCTCGCGGACATCCCGGTGATCGTCGTATCGGCCGCGCCGGTCGAAGCGCTCCGCGAGGGCGCGCCGCTCGTGCCGTCGATCGTGCGCAAGCCGGTGGACGTCGATCTGCTGTTCTCGCTGGTCGCGGCGCACGTTCGCTGAGCGTTCGGGGCATCGCACGCCGCCAGCGTTGGTCCGCCGCGTCACGGCGCCGGTGTCGTGATCGGCGATCCCGCCGCGGCCGTCTATGCTTGATGATCGTCGCCGCGCGGGCCGTGGCCGCGCGGCGACGATCGCCGTCCGTCCATGCTGCTGCGCCTCGCCCGCGTCCTCCGCGCGTCGCGCTTGGAAGTTCTTACGGATGCGCACGCAGCGTCGCTTGACCGTCGGCGTGCGCGGCAGAAGCGAGAGCATTGTCGATTCGCGTGCTTGCTGGGCGATCGTCGGTCGCGTGAGCACGCGGCACCACCCTTGCTGCTCTCCACGCTCGTGGCGTCGATCACGAGACAGCGCGGCGTCCTCGTCGTCGCCCAGGACGTGAACCTGGCGCAGGTGCTGGACGAGGCCGTGAGCCAGGCCGGCTACCGACCGACGCTCGTCGATTGCGCCGCCGACGCGCGCCGCTTGCTCGAAGCGGGGCTCAAGCCGTGCGTCGTGCTGGTCGCGATGAGCGCGGAGGACGAAGGACGCGAGTTCCTCCGCCGGCACAACGAGGATCCCAGGACGGCGACCATTCCCGTGATCTTCTTCTCGTCCGCCGGGACCGGGAACCACGCGCCGTCGCCGATCGTGTCGGCGCTGGTCGCGTTCGTCGAACGCTACTGTCACGCGGAGGGAACGCCTCGGTGAGCACTCTGGAGCTGGGCTACAAGCTTTCGTCCGAGGAGTTCGATGCGCGCGAGCTCGTCGAGCTCGCGGTACGCGCCGAGGAGACCGGCTTCGGCTTCGCGTTGATCTCCGACCACTTCCACCCGTGGATCGATCGTCAAGGGCACAGCCCGTTCGTCTGGGCCGTGCTCGGCGCGATCGCGCGCGCGACCAGCGCGCTGCGCGTCGGCACCGCGGTGACGTGTCCGACGATGCGCGTGCATCCGGCGATCGTCGCGCAGGCCGCCGCGACCACCGCGGCGCTGATGCCGGGGCGCTTCTTCCTCGGCGTCGGCACCGGCGAGAACCTGAACGAGCACGTCGTCGGTCGCGGCTGGCCGGCTGCCGATCAGCGCGTCGAGATGCTCGAGGAGACGATCGAGGTCCTGCGTCTCTTGTGGGGCGGCAAGCTCGAGACCCACCGCGGCAAGCACTTCACGGTCGAGAACGCGCGCCTCTACTCGCTGCCCGAAACGCCGCCCGAGATCATGGTCGCGGCGAGCAAGCCCGGCGCGGCGCGGCTCGCGGGACGCCTCGGCGACGCGCTGATCAGCGTCGCGCCCGATCGCGAGCTCAAGCGCACGTTCGAGAAGGCCGGCGGGCGCGGCAAGCCCGCGTACATCGAGATCACCGTCTGCGTCGACGACGACGAGGCGCGGGCGCGCAAGACCGCGCACGAGATCTGGTCGCTCGCCGCATTGCCCGGAACGCTCATGACCGAGCTCGCGCTGCCGTCGGACTACGAGGCCGCGTTCGAGCCGATCAGCGAGGACGCCGTCGCCGAGCAGGTCGTCTGCGGCGCAGATCCGGAGAAGCACGTCGCGAAGATCGAGGAGGCGCGCGACGCGGGCTTCGAGCACGTGTGCGTGCACCAGGTCGGGCCCGACCAGGAGCGCTTCTTCGCGTTCTACGCGTCCGAGGTGATGCCGCGGCTGGGTCGCGCGAGCGGACGCGGCGGCGCCGAGGCACGGCCGCGCAAGCCGATGCGCGCGGAGCGCGGCGAGCAGCCGGTGCGGCGGCAAGCCGCTGGCGCCGCGCAGCGGGCCGTTCCGCGTCGCGGACGCTGATCGTCGGCGCCTTCCCCCGGATCGTCGACTTCGCCCTGATCGATCGGCGCCGGTGCTGATCCGTCGCTCCTGTCGCTGATCGACCGGCCGACGCACCGCTGATCGGCGGCGCCGGCCCCGGCGCGCCGCTTCCACGCGCGCGCTTGCGGAGCACGCATGGCATCCGCGCATCATGACACTCCACGCGCTTCAGGATGCGCGGTTTTCTGCCGATCTGCGCCTCGAGAGCGCGTCAAGCGTCTGATGGCTGCTTGACGAGCGGGGTCTCAATCGGCAGAACGTCCAGCGCGATCGTGCTGCAACGGCACGGGAGCAGCCGGTCTCTGCGGGGAGGCCGGGGAGGGCCAGCGCGCACCTGATGGCGCGAGGGGTAGTGACATGCGGAAGTTTCTCACGGGTGGTCTCGTCGCTCTAGCCTTGTCCGCGGCGAGCGACGCTTCGGCGATCGTCGTCAAGCGAAATCTCGACGTCAAGCAAACGGCGCCGCGCATCAAGGTGGATACCCTCGGTCAGGTGGCGAAGCAGCCACAGCCCGAGTTCTCCGCCCAGGTCGTCGACCCGGCGCACTGCAACTACGAGTACGTCGACGTCGAGGCGCGCATGATCGTGCGCAGCCAGCTCAAGATGACCTGCCCGATCCGGCAGTAACCGGACGCCGAAGATCCGCGCGCGGACGCCTGGCCGGCGTCCGCCGACCCTCCACCGTCGAGCAACGGAACGCGTCCCGCGGATCCGACCGTTCTCGTTTGCTCGATTCACTGCATCCATTCGCGTAAGCGCGCAAATTCATCGTTGACCGTCGGCGCGCAATCTTGATAGGGCCGCCGCACGGCCATGTTCCGGTTCATCGTACTCGGGCTCCTGCGGCACGGCGGCGCGTATCATGGCTACGCGCTCATGAAGGCCTACCGCAGCCGCACCGGGGTCCAGATGAGCACCGGGACGTTCTACCGCGAGCTGCAGCACCTCGTCGCCGACGGCCTCGTTCGCCTGGTCGCGCGCGCGCCGGACGTCGACGCCCGCCGGACGCCGTACGAGATCACGCCCGCGGGCTGCGAGGAGTTCGACCGCTGGCTCGTCCGCCCGCCGCTCGTCGCGCTCGGCGGCGACGACGAGATCACGGCCCGCACGATGTTCCTGCCGCAGGCCGCTCCCGACGTCGCGCGGCGGATGATCGACGCCTGGAAGGAAGAGCTCTGGCTGCTCAGCAAGAAGATCGAGCGCGGGCGCCAGCTCGAGATCCAGCGCTGCGCGGCCGAGGGCACTCCTTTTTCGATCTTGACGCTGCTGCTCGCGCGGCGGCTCAAGCACCTCGCCGGCGACATGGAGTACCTCGACGAGCTGCAGGCGGCGCTGACCGAGCTCGAGCGCACGGGTCAGGCCGCGCAGCCGGCGCCGGCGCCCGTCGCGGAGCCCGAGAGGACGGACGAGAAGCGTGCCCGCGTGACGGACGACAAGCGCGCTCGCGTGCGGCTCAGCGCCGCCACGCGCCGCCGCTCCGCGCACCCGTAGCGGGTCCGCGCACCCCGTAGCCGATCCGGCGACGCGCAGGAGGCGGGCTCACTCGTAGCGCAGCAGCGTCGCGGCCGACATCCGCCCGGCGCGCACCGCGGGCACCGCCGCGCCCAGCAGGCACGCGGCGATGCCGAGCAGCGCCGCGACCAGCGCCGTCGTGTACGTCGGGTCGAAGACGACGTTCCAGCCGAGCGCGAGCCGCACCACGCCTTCCACGAAGCCGAAGCTCATCGCCCAGCCGGCGGCGACGCCGAGCGCGGCGCCGACGAGCCCGATCGCGAGCGCCTGCCCGAGCACCATCCCGGTGATCGATCCGCTCGAGAGCCCGAGCGCGCGCAGCGTGCCGATCTCCTTCGCGCGCTCGGCGACGTTGGCGGCGAGCGCGTCGCCGCTGCCGAAGAGGACCACGACGAGCGTGATCAGGATCATCACGTCGTTGACCGCGAACCCCTGCCGGACGCTGTCGGCGAACCAGTTCGCGACCTGCTCGGTGCTGCGCACGCGGAGCTGGTAGGCGTCGCCGAGGCGTGCGCGGATCTCGCGCGCGACGCTCTCCGACGCCGCGTCGTCCGCGAGGACGACCTGCACCTCGTTGACGCCCGTGCGCCGCCACCAGCGCTCGTAGAGCGCGCGGCTCATCACCACGTCGCCGTTCTGCGCGAGGAAGGACGCGTTGACCACGCCTGCGAGCGGGCGCTCGAGCGTGCCGGTCGGCGTCACGATCGACACCGGGTCGCCGACCCGGAGCTTCTGGCTCGTGAGGAGCTGCGCCGTGCCGAACACCGCCTCGCCGTCTGCGACGCGCCGGAGCGCGTCGTCGGCGATCGGCTGCTCGATGCGCCAGGTGCCGAAGCGCGCGTCCTGCATGCGCGCCGCATCGACCGCGAGGATGCCGACGCCCGAGCGCTCGACGAGGTCGTAGGTGATCGCGCCCACCGCGGCGACGCCCGGCACCTCGGCGATCCTCGCCATCACGTCGGCCGCGAGCTTGGTCTCGCCGGCGCCGACCGCGCTCTCGTTGTACGCCGAGTCCACCACCAGGTCGCCGCTGCGCGTCGCCATGAGCTCGTCGACCACGAAGGTCTCGAAGCTGCGGCTCGTGTTGCCCATCCAGACGACCGCCGCGATGCCGCCGAGCAGCACGCCGCCCGCGGCGACCGCGCGGCTCGGAACGATGCTCTGGTCGTGCACGCCGATCGCGACCGCGCCGCCGAGGAGCGCGTGCAGCGGACGGTCGATCGCGCGCAGCCCGGGCTGGATCAGCAGCGCGCCGGCGACCGCGAACGACACGATCACGAGCGCGCCGAGACGCCCGTCGCCGGTCGCGAGCTGCAGCGCGAGGCACGCGAGCGCGGCCGCGGGTGCGAGCCAGCGGGCGATCACCTTGGCGCGGCGCTCGGCGCGCGGCGCCCGCAGACGGCCCTTGCGCAGCACCTCGACGATGCTCGTGCGCGTCACGCGCCACGCCGGCAGCATGCCCGCGACGACACCCGCGCCGAGCCCGGCGATCGCCGCCGTCGCCGCCGGACCGAGCCGCAGCGGCACCCACGGCGCGTCGATCACCTGCTTGAAGTTGAGCGCCATCGCGTCGGCGACCGGCGCGACGATCACCTGGGCGAGGAGCCAGCCGAGCGGGATGCCGATCACGACGCCGAGCGACGACAGCAGCAGCGCCTCGACCAGCAGGTCGCGCAACAGCACCCGCGGTGACGTCCCGAGCGCGCGCATCACCCCCATCTCCCAGGTGCGCGCCTCGTAGACCGTCGCGAGCCGGTTCGAGGTGATGACCAGCGCGAGCAGCAGCGCGCAAGCAGCGACCGCGTTCATCACGAGCTGGAAGCCCGCGACCGCGCGGCGCACGTCCGCCTTGCGCTCGTCGAGACGGTGCACGTCGAGGAACGAAGGCACGCGCGCCTTCAGCGCCGCCTCGACCGCGTCGAGATCGGCGTCCGCGTCGAGCGCGACGTCGATCTGCGTGATCTTGCCTTCCTCGTCGAGCAGGCGCTGTGCGAACTCGAGGTCCATGACCACCATCTGGCCCGCGAACGCGCGCCCGACGCCCGTGTCGGCGAGCAGACCGCGCACCACCACGTCGCGCGCGCCGCCGCTCGTCTGCAGCTGCAGCCGATCGCCCAGGCGCAGCTCCTGGCGCTCGAAGAACGCGCGCGGCACGATCGCCGAGTCCGGCTGGCTCAGGAAGACGAGCGGATCCTCGATGCCGACGCTGCTGCGGCCGCGGAAGTCGTAGAGCCGCACCGACGGATCATCCAGCATGTCGACGCCGATGACCCGCACGCCGGCGCGGCCTTCGCCGCGCACGAACGCGCTGCCGACGAGCAGCGGCGCGGCGGTGCCGATCGACGGCACGTCGCGCACGAGGTCGATCATCGACTCGTCGAACGAGCCGCCGCTCGCCGCCGTGATCTGCAGGTCGGCCTTGCCGGCGAGCGCGTCGAGCGAGCGCTCGAAGCTCTCGGAGAGAGCGTGGTTCGCGAGCAGCATCGAGCTCGCGAGCGCGACGCTGAGCGCGATCACCACGACCGCGACCGCGAGCTGTCGCAGCTGCGGGCGGATCTGGTGCCAGGCGAGACGCAGGCTCTGCAGCATGGCGTCAGCTCCGAAGCGTGCCCACCGCCGCGCACGAGCGCTGCGGCGCGAGGCGGCGAGCCGCGCGCGTGCGCACGCCGGCGTATCCGCCGTGCTCGCGACGCGACGCGATCACGACCGCACCGTCGGCAGGACCGCGAAGCCGTCGTCGAGCGGCTCCGCGTCGTCGGTGAGCGGCCCGATGTCGCGCAGCACGCGACCGTCCTGCATCTCGATCGTGCGCTGCCCGTAGGTCGCGGCGAAGGCGTCGTGCGTGACCAGCACGACCGACATCCGACGTTGCACGTTCAGGCGACGCAGCAGGTCGAGGATCATGCGCCCGTTCGCGGAGTCGAGGTTTCCCGTCGGCTCGTCGGCGAGCAGGATGCGCGGCTCGGTCGCGAGCGCGCGCGCGGTCGCGACGCGCTGCTGCTCGCCGCCCGACAGCTCCGCGGGGTAGCGCTGCCACGCCGAGGACGGCACGCCGACCTGCTCGAGGCTCGCCGCCGTGCGCTCGCGCACCGCGCGCCCGCGCAGCCCGAGGCGCTCGAGCCGCCAGGCGACGTTGCGCTCCACCGTCAAGCGCGGCAGCAGGTTGAAGCTCTGGAAGACGAAGCCGATCGTGCGCAGGCGCAGATCGCTGCGCTGGCGCTCGGAGAGCTCCGCAAGGTCCTGGCCGGCGACCAGCACGCGGCCGCTCGTCGGGTCGTCGAGGCCCGCGATCAGGTTGAGCACGGTGCTCTTGCCGCAACCGCTCGGCCCCATGATCGAGACGAACTCGCCTTCCGGGACGTTGATGCTCACCTCCGAAAGCGCGTGCACCGCGGCCGATCCGCTGCCGTAGGTCTTGGTGACGCGGTCGAGAACCACGAGCGGGCTCACTGCGACCTCCTTGGGGTTCGCGCACGGCTAGCAGCATCGTCGCGGCGTCATCAAGAACAAATCTCGCTCGCTTCGTGGCATCGATTCGAGCCATCGCTGCGCGCGGCGCACGCGCGCGATGCTTGACAAGATCGCGTACGATGCCGGACGTACGCCGACGTGCCTGGTGCGTCCTGCGGTCTCGTCCGACGGTCGCGCGCAACCTGCGTCGTGCTGCTCGCCGCGGTGCTGCTCGCGAGCCAGCCGCCGCAGCAGCTCGCCGCCGAGCCCGGCCCCGCCACGGACGAGCGCAGCACGGTCACCGAGGTGCTCGACGCCGCGCGCGCCGTGCACGCGCGGGTGTCCGACAAGACCTCGCGCGTCACAATGCGGATCCACGACCCGTCGGGCGAGGTGCGCATCCGCACGCTGCGCGGCTACGAGAAGACGACGCCGAACGGACGGAAGCTGCTCTGGATCTTCGAGTCGCCGGCCGAGGTCGCGGGCACCGGATTTCTTGCTTGGCAGAAGCGACCCGAGCCCGACGAGATGTGGGTCTACTTCCCCGGGCAGCGGCGCGTTCGACGCGTGTCACCCGAGCTCCGCCGCGAGCAGTTTCAGGGCAGCACGTTCACCTACGAGGACCTGACCACGGTGTTCTACCTCGACTACGACGGCACCCACACGCTGCGCGGCGTCGAGCCGTGCGGCGAGCGACGCTGCTTCGTGGTCGAGACCGAGCTCGCCGGCGACGCCTTCGCGTACCGCACGCTGCGCACCTGGATCCGCGCCGACGACCACCTGCCGCAGCGCATCGAGCTCACCGGCGAGGGCGTGCGCAAGGTGATGACGCTCGTGCGCGCCGGCGAGGTCGAGGGGGTCGCGACGGCGCTCGAGATCGAGATGGCGACCCCGGACGACGGCTGGCGGACGGTGGTCGAGTACTCCGAGGTCGACTACGACAGCGGGCTTCCGGACGAGCTGTTCACGGTCGGCGCGCTGAGCCAGAAGGGGAAGTAGGCTTCGGTGACCGGCGGGCCGAAAGCCCTCGAGCGGCGCCCCTGCGGCACCGACCCGAGCGCCGCCAGCGGGCAACCGGACGGACCCGCCGCCGAGAAAAGCGACGCCCGTGGAAGCGAAAGCCATGCGAGCCGCGACAGGAATTTCCGCCTGCTCCGTCTATCTGGCAGGTCGGACGCAAGAGCCGACCGGCAATGAACGGCGTTCACTGCGATTGAACGCCGTCCTTGCGATGGAAAGGCCCGCCGCCCCTCCGGCGGGCCCACCCCATTCCCACCGCGGCTGGCCCCTCCCCACGTTCGGGCCAGCCGCGGACCTCCCTTCCGCATAAGCGCATGAGCTCGCCCCTCGAGCCGGTCCTGGTCGACGAGCCGCTCCGCGAGCGCGGCGCGCTGTCGCGGGTGCTGCTCGTGCTCTGGCACGGCGCGGGCGGCGACGTCACCGAGCGCTCGCTGGTCGCGCTCACGGAGGCCGCGCGCGCGGCGGGCGCGCTGGTCGTGCGGGCGCGCTTCCCCTACCGCGTCGCCGGAAAGCGGGCGCCGGATCGCATGCCGACGCTGCTCACCTCCGCACGCGAAGCGGTCGAGACGGCGCGAGCGCATCCGCTCGCCGGCGGTCGCCGGCTCGTGCTCGGCGGCCGCTCGATGGGCGGTCGCGTCGCCTCGCTGCTGGTCGCCGACGGCCTGCCGGCCGACGCGCTGGTCTTCCTGTCCTACCCGCTGCACCCGGCCGGCAAGCCCGAGAAGCGGCGCGACGAGCACCTGCCGCGCGTCGCCTGCCCGATGCTCTTCGTGCAGGGCGATCGCGACACGCTCTGCGACCTCGATCTGCTGCGCGGCGTGCTCGCGCGGCTCGGCGAGCGCGCCGAGCTCGCCGTGTTCCCCGGCGCCGACCACGGCATGCGCCGGGCGAAGCCGGAGGAGATCGCAGCGAGGGTGCTCGAGTTCCTGACCCGGGTCCTGCCCGCCGGTGGCGGCCGGTCACGGTCGCGGGGCTGAGCCCGCCCCGGCCGACGCGCCGCGCGCCGCGCCTACCACTTCTCGCAGAACGGCCGCAGGTCGAGCTCGAAGGTCCACGCCGAGCGGTCCTGCTGGACGAGCTGCCAGTAGACCTCGGCGATCGCGTCCGGCGACAGGAAGGTCTCCTGCGGACGGTCGGGCAGCAGCGCGCGCGTCGTCGGCATGTCGATCACGCCGTCGACGATGACGTAGGCGACGTGCACGCCCTGCGGACCGAGGAGCCGCGCCATCGACTGCGCGAGCGCGCGCTGCGCCGCCTTGGCCGGCGCGAACGCCGCGAACGCGACCCCACCGCGCAGCGACGCCGTCGCCCCGGTGACGACGATCGCGCCGCCGCCCGCGGCGATCATGTCGGGCGCGAGCTCCTGGCCGCAGACGAGGAGCGCGCTCGTGTTGATCCGGAACGCTTCCTCGAGCTGCTCGACGGTGACGTGCAGCAGGTCGCCGAAGCTCGCGTTGCCGGCGTTGTGCAGCAGCACGCGCACGGGACCGAGCTCGGCGCGTACCCGCGCCAGCGTGGCGCGCAGCGCGGCGACGTCGGTGACGTCGGTCGGAAACGCCTTCGTCCCCGGGATCTGGCGCTCGAGCTCGGCGAGCCGCTGCGCCGAGCGCGCGAGCATCGCGACGCGGTAGCTCTCGCGCGCGAAGCGGCGGCACAGGGCGGCGCCGGTTCCCGGTCCGACGCCGGTCACGAGGCAGACGGGGGCTTCATCGACGGCCATGGGGTGCTCCTTCGCTCGCCGTGACGTCGCGGCGCGTGATGCCGTGACGCGACGGCTGCGTGATCCCGCCACGGCGGCGGCGCCGATTCAACGCGCTCGAACGCGCGCGCTGGTCGTGAGCGCGCGCTCGCGCGTCAGGCGACCGCAGAGCGTGGCGTGCGCTCGGCGCGCGCCGGCGGCGCCGCGAGCCACGGCGGCACGACGTTCATCGCGGCGAACGTGCGCTCGATCGAGCGCGGCGTGCCCCAGTCGCTCCAGCCGAGACCGTCCGCCTGCAGGACGAGCAGCTCGGGCACGACGCGCGAGAGGAAGTCCGTCGAGAAGTTCCACGGCTCGAGCGACGCGTAGTGACGCTCGAGCGCCGCCGCGTCGCTTGCGAGCGCGCGCATGGCGTCGTGGTCGCGCGGACGCACGCGCGAGAGCAGCTCGAGCATGCGCGCTGTGCGGAACACCATCACGAACGAGTTCCACAGCCCGCCCTGGCGCACGATCGCTCGCGCGCGTGCGCGCGGCGGCTTCTCGGCGAACGCCGCGACCTCGAACACCGGCGGCGTGCGCTCCGCCGCGAGCCGCGTCGCCGGCAATACGTAGCCGTACTCCGGCGACGGCTCCTCGGGACGGATGCCGATCAAGCCGAGTTTGCCCGGACGCTCGTCGATCACGTCGGCCGTGCGGCGCACGCACTCACGGAAGGCCGAGTCGTCGGCGATGTAGTGGTCGCTCGGCAGCGTCGCGAGCAGCGCGCCCGGCGCGCGCCGCTCGAGAGCGAGCAGGCTCCACAGCAGCCCCGGCCCTGTGTCGCGGTTCGACGGCTGTACCAGCATGTTCTCCGGCGGAAGACCGGCGAGCTGCGAGCGCGCGAGGTCGAGGTGGTCCCGGTTGACGATCACCAGCGTGCGCTCGCGCGGCACCAGCGGCGCGATGCGATCGAGCGTCGCTTCGAGCATCGAGCGGTCGCCGGCGATCCGGCAGTACTGCTTCGGGATCGGCCGGCCGGCGAGGCGCCGTGTGAGCTCCTGCAGCCTTCGGCCGTCGCCGCCCGCGAGGACGAGCGCCCAGAGCTCAGGTGGATTGCTGGTATCCGTCATCACCGTCTCCGCCCGCTTGGGGCGCTCGCAGCGATCTCGCCGGGCGCCGCCCGCTGCCGGTGTGAGCAAGCCGCGGACCACGTCCTGGTCGAGGACGGGCGGAGCCGCGACGTCCGCGCGCCGCGTAAGGTCTACAGAGGTCCGAGAAAAATCGCCGCGCGTCTCCATGCGCAGCACGTGCGCAGCATGCGCAGCCGTGAGCCTCCGTTTTGCTTGTCACGCGTAGAGCAAGACGCGATCGCACCGCTGCGAAGGCGGCTCGGCCCGACGTCGCAGCTTCGGGAAGCGCGGTGCACGCGCAGGAGGGATCCCGATGCCGGAGAAAGCGACCAAGAAGCGAGCGCAGAAGGCCAAGCGTCAAGGCAAATCCGGGTCGACGCAGGCCGGCGAGTACGTGCGCGAGGAGATCCACCACGTACGCAAGGGCAAGCACGGTGCCCGCTCGACCAAGCAGGCGATCGCGATCGGGCTGTCGAAGGCCCGCCGTGCCGGCGTCAAGACCTCGAAGCCGAGCAAGCGGACGACGTCGGCGTCGACGCGCAAGAAGGCCGCGCGCGACAGCGCGAAGGGCCGCAGCGGCAGCAAGCGCAGCCCGTCGAAGGCCCGCTCCCGCGCGACCTCGCGCGCGCTGAAGCGCGAGGGCCGCAGCGCCGCGTCGCACAAGAGCCTGTCGCGGCAGGCGAAATCTGCCGCGAAGCGACGCACCAAGGCCGACCGCTCGCGGGCGGCGAAGAAGGCCGCGCGCACGCGCGCCAAGAAGAAGGCGAAGAAGGGGTGACGCGATGAGACCGTCCATGACCGCCGCCGAACGAACGATCGTCGTGCTCAGCGCGACCGCCGCGCTCGTCGCCGTGCTCGTCGCAGCCGGTCGAGCGGCAGCCTGCCCGGGAGCCGGCGCAAGCGCCGACCAGGTCACGCTCGCCCAGGCCGGCGGCAGTGGCGTGAACGTGCCCGACGGCGCGGTTGCGCCCAAGACCGACGTCGCCCCCGGCGGCACGACCGGCTCGGAGGACGACGTCGACGCGCCGCGCACCAGCCGGAGCTTCGGCAGCGGCAATCCGCTCGCCGGCGACGAGATCGACGACCTCCGTCCCGACTCCGACCCGCGCTCGGGCGAGAACGCGATCGACGCCGACGAGCCCCGCGGACCGCGCGGCGTGGATTGACGTCCGCTACGCCGCGCCGCGTCCCCAGTCGCCGAGCACGTCGTGGTAGGCACGCACGTACGCGTCCGCCATGTGCCGCGACGTGAAGCGGCCCTCGAACTCGCGCCGGCACCGCTGGCGCGAGATCTCGTCCACGTGCGCGACCGCGCGCACCATCTCCGCCTCGCCGCCGCACAGAAAGCCCGTCACGCCGTCCTCGACGACCTCCGGCACCGAGCCACAGGCGCGCGCGACGACCGGCGTCCCGCACGCCAGCGCCTCGATCATCACGATGCCGAACGGCTCCGGCCACTCGATCGGCATCAGCAGCGCGTACGCCTCGCCGAGGAATTGCTGCTTGTCCGCGTCGCCGATCTCGCCGACGTACTCGACCGACGAGGTGTCGAGCAGCGGCCGGATCACGGCGTCGAAGTACTCCTTGTCGGCGTCGTCGATCTTGGCCGCCATGCGCAGCGGCATGCCGACCTTCCGGGCGATGCGAATCGCGGCGTCGGGTCGCTTCTCCGGCGACATGCGGCCGAGGAACGCGAGGTAGCCGCCGCGTCCGTCGCCGGCGCGGAGCAAGTTCCTGGGCAAGCCGTGCGGCACCGTCGCGCGGAAGCTCGACGCCGCTAGCGGCGCGCGCTGCGCGTCGCTGATCGAGATCAGCTCGACCTCGGGGAAAGCCTGAAAGACCGCCTTCAGGTCGGGGATGTCGAGCCGTCCGTGCAGCGTCGTCACCACCGGACGCGGCGACGTCACCGCGAGCAGGAAGCCCAGGTAGTCCATGTGGTTGTGGATGACGTCGAACTCGAGCGCGTGCTCCATCACGCCGCGCAGGTGCGCGACGTGGTGGGCGAGCGGATCGCGGACGTCGCCGCGCAGGCGCAGCGCACGATCGCAGTCCGAGACCAAACGGGCGCGCGTGCGCGAATCACCGGACGCGAACAGCGTCACGCGGTGACCCATCGCGACCAGCTCCTCGGTGAGAAAGGAGACGATGCGCTCCGTGCCGCCGTAGAGCCGCGGTGGAACCGATTCGTACAGCGGTGCAATCTGTGCGATGCGCATCCTCGACCCGAACAGGTCGAGGTCGGAGCAACGCGTGTGCCGCCGACCGAACGAAGGAGCGCAAGAGCCGTCGGGCGCGCGATGCGCCGACTTCTACAATGCGGCGTGCAAGCACGAAGGCGCGCGCGCCGCGCGCGTCTTCACCCGGAGGGCGACGTCACCCGAGCCGCGGCTTCATCCGCCAGCGGATCCCGATCAGGATCGCGAAGAACAGCCCGAGCAGGACGATCGTCGGGATCAGCACCTCGCTGAAGCCCGCGCCGCGCTCGATGATCCGCCGCGACAGGATCTGGTACCAGCGCAGCGGAAACAGCGCGCCGATCTCGCGCACGCCGTGCGGCATGAGGGCGTAGGGCAGCATCGAGCCCGACAGCACGAACGACGGCATGATGAAGAACACCGAGATGAACACCGCCTGCGCCGACGTGCGCGCGAGCGCCGAGACGAAGACACCGATGCCGAGCGACGCGAGGATGAAGGGCAGGGTGGTGACGTAGAACACCAGCACGTTGCCCTTCGGCCAGTAGCCGTGCAGCAACCCGGCGCCGACCATCCCGATCGTCAGCGCGACGTAGCTGATCACGACGTTCGGCAGCAGCTTGCCGAGGACGATCTGCAGCGCCGTCGCCGGCTGCGCGAGCATCTGCTCGTAGGTGCCGTTCTCTTTCTCGGCGACGAGCCCGAGGCTCGCCGCGCTGAGGCAGATGTTGGTCAGCAGGAAGCCCGCGAGCGCCGACAAGTAGAAATTGATGTCGCGCAGCGTCGGGTTGTAGCGGAACTCCTGGCGCAGCTCGATGGGCGGCGCGCGTCCGGGGCCGCTCGTCGGCGCCTTGCCGAGGCGCTCGCGATCGGCCGGCGACGCGGTCGCCTCGTAGCGCGACGCGATCTGCGCGACGTAGCCGCTCACCCGCGCCGCCGTGAGCGGATCCGTGCCGTCGAGCAGAAGCTGCACCTGCGGCCGACCACGCTCGATCTCGCGCCGGAAGTCTTTCGGGATCACGAGGAAGGCCGTCGCGGCGCCGCGCTTCAGCAGCGCGCGTCCCTCGTCGTAGCTCGTCACGGCGACCGGCGGCGTGAAGTAGCCGCTCGCCTGGATGTCGGCGACGAGCCCGCGCGAGGCGGCCGTCTGGCTGCGATCGAGCACCGCCCAGGGCACGTCCTGCGGAGTGAAGCGCATCGCGAAGCCCATCACGACGAGCAGCACGAACGGCTGCATCAGGACGTTCTGGATCACGACCGCGTCGTGCCGCATCAGCGACGCCTCCTTGTAGGCGATCGCCAGCACGTTCGAGACGAAGCGCCGCGCGCGGCGCGCGAGCCCGCTCATTGACGCCTCCCGATCGCGCGCAGCGCGACGAAGGTCAGCACCGCGCCCATCACGCCGATGATCGCAATCTCGTCGATGAGCGCGAGGGGGCCTTCGCCGCGCAGGTAGATCGCGCGGCTCACGCGGATGTAGTGCGTCGCGGGGATCAGCTCCGAGATCATGCGGAACGGCAGCGGCATGTTGCGCGTCGGCACGGCGAAGCCGGACAGCAGAATCAGCGGCTGGCTCGCGAGCACGGTCTTCGACACCGCCTCGGCGGCGGTCTTCGAGGTCGCAGAGAAGATCACGCCGAGCGACAGCGACACCAGCATGTAGAAGGTCGAGATGAGGATGAAGAAGAGCGCGCTGCCCGCCGGCCAGACGCCGAGCAGAAAGCCCGCGAGCAGCATCATCAGCACGACGTCCGCCGAGAACACGGCGCCGAGCGGCAGGATCTTGCCGAGCAGGATCTCGACCGAGGTCGCGGGCGTCACCTGGAGCTGCTCGAAGGTGCCGGCCGAGCGCTCGTTGACGATCGACACCGCGATGATGAGCGTCGTCGCGAAGCTCAGCACGAAGCCGAAGGTGCCGCTCACCATGTAGGGCGTGCCGTCGAGCGTCGGGTTGAAGAGCGCGATCGGCACGACCTCGACGCCAGCTCCTTCTCCCGCCGCGGCACCGCGCGGCGCAGCGCTCGCGTCGGCGCGCAGACGCAGACCGGTCGCGGTCGCGATCCCCGTCAGGAAGGCTTCCGCGTTGCCGGCGAGCACGACCTCGCCGCCGTCGTAGACGACGCGGACCTCGGGCGGCGGCCCGCCGGCCTCGTAGTGCCGCAGCCGGCGCTCGAAGTCCGGCGGGATGACGATGCCGACCCCGATCTCGCCCGAGGTCATCGCGGTGTCCATCGCGGCGCGGGTCGCGAACGGGATCGGCACGAAGGTCCCCTGCGCAGCGAGGTCGGCGATCAGCCGACGGCTCGCGGCGCTCTGGCTCGCGTCGATCACGCCGAGGTCGAGCTCCTTCACGTCCGTCGACAGGATCTTGCCGAACAGCACCAGCGCCATGAGCGGCACCAGGATCAGGATCGTCACCGTGAACGGGTCGCGCAGCGTCGCGAGCGCTTCGCGTCGCACGAGGACCCAGAGGCGCCGCGCGCTCACGCCGCCTCCCGCGCCGCCGCCGCTTCACGCATCATCGCGCGGAAGACGTCGGCCATCTCCGGCTGCTCGACGCGCACGCGCGCGCCCGGCACGAGCGCGAGGACGGCGCCGAGCGCGTCGAGCGTCGCGGTGTCGAGATCGCCGGTGCGAACCGTCACGCCGTCTTGCGACGCCGCCGCCGCGAGCTTGCGCTCGGCGAACGCGCGCAGCAGCGGCTCGCGCTCGCGCTCCGGTTGCGCGAGCGTGACGTGCACCGCGTAGCCGTTCGAGAAGCGACGGCGCAGCTCCGCCGGTGAAGCGTCGGCGACGAGGCGACCCGCGTCGATGAACGAGATCCAGTCGCAGTAGTCCGCTTCCTCGAGGAAGTGCGTGGTGACGAACACGGTCACGCCGGCGTCCGCTTCCTCGCGGATCAGGTCCCAGAAGAGCGCGCGGTTGTGCACGTCGACGCCCGCCGTCGGCTCGTCGAGGAACAAGACGCGCGGGTGGTGCAGCGTGCTCAGCGCGAGGCCCGCGCGCTGGCGCACGCCGGCCGGCAGGTCGTCGGGCTTCTCGTTCTCCGCCTCGGCGAGCGAGAAGCGCTCGCGCAAGGCCCCCCAGCGCTCGGTGAGCTGCGCGCGCGAGAGGCCGTAGAGCCCGGCGTAGAACTCGACGTTCTCGCGCAGCGTGAGCCCCTGGTAGAGGCTCACCTTCTGTCCCATGTACCCGATGTGGTCGCGCACGCGACGCGGGTGGCGGATGACGTCGATGCCGTCGACCTCGATCTGGCCTTCGGTCGGCTCGAGGATGCCGATCAGCATGCGGATGGTCGTGCTCTTGCCCGAGCCGTTCGCGCCCAGGAACGCGAAGATCGAGCCGCGCGCGACCTGCAGCGACACGTGGTCGACCGCGACGAAGTCGCCGAAGCGCTTGGTGAGCCCGCGCGCGCGGATGATGACGTCGCCGTCGCTCACGCGGGTGCCGGCTCCTCGGCGCGGCGGGACGCGTCTTCCAGTCCGTCGCGCGACAGCTCGAGCAGCATGGACTCGATGTCGACCGGCACCCGCTCGGCGAGCACGAGCCCGCGATCGCGCAGCGCCCAGAGGTCGCGCAGCACGCGCTCCTCGCCGGGGGACTCGTCGCTGCGCACCTCGATGCGCGCGTGACGTCCGTGCGCGCGCGCCTGCTCGACGTACGGCAGCTCGCGCGCCGCTTCGACGATCGCGCGCGGGTCGTGCCCCCACGCGCGGTAGAGCTCGAGCGGCACGGCGGCGCACAGCTCCTCGGGCGTGCCGACCGCGACCACGCGCCCCTCGTCGAGGTAGACCAGGCGGTCGCAGCTCGCGACCTCCTCGAGGTAGCTCGTGCTGATCAGGATCAGCACCTCGTGCTTGCGCTCCTTCAGCACCGACCAGATCTCGTCGCGCGCCACGACGTCGACGCCCGCGGTCGGCTCGTCGAGGATGAGCAGCTTCGGCTGCGGCAGCAGCGCGCAGGCGATCGCGAGCTTCTGCTTCATGCCGCCGGAGAGCGCTCCTGCTTGACGGCCGCGGAACGCCGCGAGCCCGGCGCGCTCGAGCAGCGGCATCGCGCGGCTCTCCACCTCGTGGGGCGGGATCGCGTGCAGCCGCGCGACCACGTGGACGTTCTCCATCACGGTGAGCTCGCGATAGAGGCTGAACTGCTGCGGCACGTAGCCGATGGTCTCCTTGAGCGGCGTGACGTCGCCGCGCAGGTCGACGCCGAGCACCGACGCCTCGTCGGCCTCGACCTCGAGCAGGCCCGCGAGCGTGCGCAGCAGCGTCGTCTTGCCCGCGCCGTCCGGGCCGACGACGCCGAGGATCTGCGGACCCGCGACGTCGAGGTCGACGCCGCGCAGCGCCGGGCGCGCGCCGTAGTGCTTGACGAGGCGGCGCAGCCGGATCGTCGGCAGAGCGGCGCTCACCTCGCTCACCTCAGCGTCGGGCGGCGTGGCTCTCCGCCTCCGCGGGGAGCAGGTAGACGTTCCCCTCGCTGCCCGGCTTGAGCAGCGCCGCGTCCTCGAGGACGCGGACCTTGGCGCGGTACACCTGCCCCAGGCGGTCGCCCCGCGTCTCGATCTTCTCCGGCGTGAAGTTCGCCTGGTCGGCGATGAAGCTGATCTCGCCCGGGATGCGGCGGCCGGGCGCGCTGTCGAGCTCGATCTCGACGCGCTGGCCGACGTGCACGTCCGCCAGCGCCGCGACCGGCAGGTAGATCTGCACGTACTTGTCCTTCGGGTCGAGCACGCCGACGATCGGCGTGCCCGGCTGCGCGAGCTCGCCCGGCCAGACGAACTGCGTCTGCACGACGGTCTCCACCGCGGGCGCGCGAATGAGGTACTTGTCGCGCGTCACCTCGAGCTCGGCGATCTGCGCCTGGATCAGCTTCGCGCGCTCGCGCAGCATCGCGAGCTGGGCGCGGTTGACGGCGATGCTGCGCTCCTCGGCTTCCGCCTGCGCGAGCAGGTCCTTGGCGCGTGCGAGCGCGGCGCGCGCCTGGTCGCGCTGCGAGCGGGCCTCGTCGAGCAGCTGCGCCGTGCTCGCGCCCGTCTTCACCAGCTCGACCTCGCGCGCGTAGGTGCGCTCGGCGAGCGTCAGCGCCGACTCCGCCTGCCCCACCTCCGCGCGCCGCGCGTCGACGCCGGTCTTCCACGTGCGCTCGACGAGCGCGACGCGCTCTTCCTGCGAGCGAATGTCGGCCTCGGTCATCTCGAGCTCGTGCCGCTTCGCCACGAGGCGCGCGTCGATGTCGCGCTGGTCGAGGCGCGCGACCACCGCTTCGGGCGGCACGACGTCGCCCTCGCCGAACGGCACCTCGAGGACGCGCCCGCTCACCTCGCTGCGGATGATGCGCTCCTCGCCCTCGACGAATCCGGTGTAGTAGACCTCGCCGCCGTCGCGACGCGCCCACCACACCGCGGCCGCGACCGCGATCAGCGGCACGACGACCGCAAGCACGACGCTTCGTCTCATTCAGCTGCTCCTCGTCGCCGCCGCGAGCTCGTCGAGCGGCAGGCCCATCAAGCGCTGCAGGGCTGCGCGCCGCGTGTGCGCCTGGTAGAGCGCCGTTGCCAGCGTCGCGCGCTGCTCGGCGAGCAGGCGCTCGGCGATCAGCACGTCGTCGCTCTGCGCGCGGCCGACGTCGAACTGCTGCTCGCGGATGCGCAGGTTCTCCTCCGCCTGTCCGAGCGCCGCCTGCGCCGTGGCGTACGCGGCGAGCCGCTCGATCGTCGCGAGGTGCGCGGCGCGCACCGCAGCCTCGAGCTCGCGCATCTGACGCTGCATGACGACGCGGTTGCGCTCGGCCTCGATGCGGGCCTCGGCGATCCGCGCTTCGCGTCGCATGTCGGTGCCGAGGTCCCAGCTGAAGCCGACGTAGCCCGAGCCGATCTGCGGCGGCGTCAGGATGTCGCTCGTCGAGTAGTCCATGGCGCCGCCGCCGCCGAAGCGCGGAAAGCGCGAGCGCTCGAGCGCCGTCACGGTGTCTTCGAGACGCTGCTGCTCCTCGAGCAGCGCGATCAGGATCGGGTTGTTCTCCCAGGTCAGCTCGAGGGCGCGCTCGAGCGGCGGGACGTCGGGCGGCGTGCGGACGTCGGCGAGCACGGCGGGCGCGTTCACGTCGGCGCCGATCACGCGGTTGAACGCCCAGCGCGCCTGCTCGATCGCGAGCTCGCGTCCCAGCAGCGCCTGCTCCGCCGTCTGCAGCGCGACCTCGACGGTGAGCAGGTCGTTCTTCGTCAGCCTGCCCTGGTCGAAGCGGCTGCGCGCGATGTCGAGCTGCGAGCGGTAGACCGCGATCGTCTGCTCGGTGACGGTGCGCAGCCGACGCGCCTCGAGCAGGTCGAAGTAGGCCTGCACGACCGCGAGCTGCTCCTCGAGCGTCGTCGCCCACACGCGCGCGCGCTCGCCGCGGTAGCCCGCCTGTGCGGCGGCGAGCGTGTGACGGAGCTCGCCGGTGAGGTCGAGCGGGAAGTCGATCGTGGTATTGACGGTGCCGGCCTCGGCGTCGCGCACCTTGACCTCGGGGACGGGAACGCCCGGCGGCAGGAAGCCCGGCGGGAGCTCGACGTTCGTCGTCTGCGGGTCGCTGTACCAGGTGTAGCGCGCCTGCGCGTTGGTCGCGGGCAGGAAGAGTCCGCGCACCTCGGCGACGCGCTCGGCGGTCGCCACCAGGCCGAGCCGCGCTTCGGCGATGCGTCGGTTGCCGCGCTCGGCGAGCTCGAGGGCGCGCGCGAGGTCGATCGTCTGCGCGGCGTCGGGCGCGCTCGTCGCTCGTCCGGCCGTGGCGTCGTCCGTGGTCGGCTCGTCCGCGTCGTACGACGTCGTTTCCGAGGTCGTGGGGCGCGCAGCCGTGTCGGACGTCGGCTGCGGCGCGGCGTCTCGGGCCGCGCCGACGCTCGACGGCGTGCCCGCGTCCGCCGCCGACGACACGCCCGCCGCCGCCTGCAGGCGCGCCATCTCCTCGCGCCGACGCTCGGCGTCCCAGCCGCCGTCGCCCTCGGGACGGAGGAACGCCGCGCAGCCCGCCGCCACGGCGACGAGCACGAGCCACGCGGCCGCTCGTGCGGTGCGTCGCAGGTCAGCCCGCACGGCGCACCCTTCGCCGTCGCGACGCGAGCCGCTCCATGCCGCCCAGCGAGAATTCGAAGACGTGCTCCGCGAGCTGGCGCGTGAAGCCGCGCGGGAACTCCTCGCGGCCGAGGAAGCGCAGCACCGCGGGCCGCATCACGTGGTAGAACATCACCTGACCGACCATGCTGAACGAGCAGCGGTCGATCTCCGCCGGCGACAGCGACGGGTAGAGTCCCTGAAACACGAGTCGCATCTCGTCCATGTTCGGCCTGATGAACTCGTCGACGATGTTCGGCAGCGCGGCGCTGGGATCGCACATCTCGCGCAGCATCAGCCGCCCGTAGATCGCCGGCGGCGGCCCGACCAGGATGTCGATCATCGTCTCGAGACGCTTGCGCGCGAGCGCCTCGAGCTGCTTGCGCGACATGCGGGCGATCGTCGCCTTGTCCGGCATCGGCGCTTGCGCGGCGAGACGCGCGCGGACCTGCGTGAAGTGCGTGCGCAGGACCTCGAGGTAGAGCTCCTCCTTCGAGCCGAAGTGGTAGTTCGCCGCGGCGAGGTTCGCGTTCGCCGCGCGCGCGATGTCACGCACCTTCGCGCCGTGGAAGCCGGTTGCCGCGAACAGCTCGGTCGCGGCGCTCAGCAAGCGCTGTCTCGTGCGAAGGTCGGCGCGCGCAGTCACGAAAACAGGTGTTTGAAACACCTGTTTGGGCAAGTCAACGGGCCGAGGGTCTCAAGAACGCGCCGCCGTCATGTTACGAGGCGCCGCGTGACCTACACCTACGTCGAAGCCGACCTCGATGATCCGCGGCACCGGATCGCGGTCCGCGACCTGATCGACGCCTACGCGCGCGACCCGATGGGCATGGGCGCGCCCTTACCGGAAGACGTCCTCGATCGTCTGATCCCCGGGTTGCGCGCGCACCCGAGCTGCATCGTGTTCCTCGCCCTCGCCGGCGAGGAGCCGGTCGGCGTCGCGGTGTGCTTCGTCGGCTTCTCGACCTTCGCCGCACGTCCGCTGCTCAACGTGCACGACCTCGCGGTCGTGCCGCAGCACCGCAGGCGCGGCGTCGCGCGCGGGCTGCTCGAGCACGTCGAGCGACGGGCGCGCGAGCTCGGCTGCGTCAAGCTGACGCTCGAGGTGCTCGAGGACAATCTCGCGGCGCAGGCGCTCTACCGCAGCCTCGGCTTCACCGACGCCGACCTCGGCGCGGGCGTGCGGCGCACGTGGTTCCTCGAGCGCCGGCTCTGCTGAGCGCGCGGTGGCGCAGACCGAGCGCGGCCTCGAGCGTCGTGGCGCGCGCTCACGAGCACCGCGGCGCGCGCTGCGGCGCTTCCGTCCTTCCGCCGCAGCGCGCGCTCGTGAAACGCTTCAGTCCGGCAGACCCAGCACGCGCTTGGCGATGATGTTGAGCTGGATCTCGGAGGTGCCGCCCTCGATCGAGTTGCCGCGCGAGCGCAGCCAGTCGCGCGTCACGCGGATCTCGTCGTCGCTGAAGCCGTCGCCTTCCCAGCCGAGGCCCTGCGGCCCCGCGATCTGCACCATCAGCTCGCGGCGGCGCTGGTTGAGCTCCGTGCCGTAGAGCTTGAAGATCGACGTCTCGGGGCCGGGCTTGTGGCCCGCCTTGGCGCCGTCGCGCGCGCGCGCCAGCGTCAGCTCGAAGCACATGCGGTCGACCTCGATCTGCGCCACGCGGTCGCGCAGCACCGGATCGGCGATCTTGCCGTCGCGCTCGCCGAGGTAGCGGCGCGCGTGGTCGGGCAGCGAGTCGTTGGTCGTGCGATCCGCCGTGCCCATGCCGGCGATCATCGTGCGCTCGTGGCCGAGCAGCGCCTTCGCCATCGCCCAGCCGCCGTTGACCCGTCCGACGACGTTGCGCCGTGGCACGCGCACGTCGGTGAGGAACGTCTCGCAGAACGGCGACGCGCCGCTGATCAGCCGGATCGGCCGCACGGTCACGCCCGGCGTCGACATGTCCATCAGCAGGAAGGTGATGCCCTCGTGCTTCGGCGCGTCGGGATCCGTGCGCACCAGGATGAACATCCAGTCCGCCTTGTCGGCGTACGACGTCCAGACCTTCTGGCCGTTGAGCACGAAGTCGTCGCCGTCGACGACCGCGCGCGTTTGCAGGCTCGCGAGGTCGGAGCCGGCGCCCGGCTCGGAGTAGCCCTGACACCAGCGAACCTCGCCGCGGACGATCGGCGGCAGGTGCTCGCGCTTGAGCTCCTCGGAGCCCTCCTGCAGCAGCAGCGGTCCGATCATCGACAGCCCGAAGCCGATCAGCGGCGGACGCAGACCGAGGCTCGCCATCTCCTGCGAGAGCACGCGCGCCTCGTCCTTGTTGAGGCCGCCGCCGCCGTACTCCTTCGGCCAGGTCGGCGCGGTCCAGCCGCGGCTCGCCATGACGTCGAGCCATTGCTTGACCTCGGGATGGTAGGTCGTCTTCTTGCCGCCCCAGCACAGGTCTTCGACCGAGGCGACCGGCTCGTACGCGATCTTCGGCGCGTTGGCCTTCAGCCAGTCGCGCACCTCACGGCGGAAATCCTCGAGATGAGCCATCTCAGTCCTCCAGCGCCTTGACCGCGGCGAGGACCTGCTCCGGGTGCTTCTCCGCGTTCGCGACCTTCGCCCAGTGCTTCTTCACCTTGCCGTCCTTGCCGATCAGGACCGTCGAGCGAATGACGCCGACGGTCTTCTTGCCGTACATCATCTTCTCGCCGTAGGCGCCGTACTGCGTCATCACCTTGCGCTCCGGGTCGGACAGCAAGGGGAAGTTGAGCTTGTACTTGGCGATGAACTTCTTGTGCGACTCCGGGCTGTCCGCGCTGACGCCGAGCACCGCCGTGCCGAGCTTGGTCAGCTCCTTGTTGAAGTCGCGGAAGCCGCAGGCCTCCTTGGTGCAGCCGGGCGTGTCGTCCTTCGGATAGAAGTAGAGCACCACGTTCTGCTTGCCCTTGAACTGGGCGAGCGAAACCGAGTTCCCGTCCTGGTCCTTGAGCGTGAACGCGGGTGCGGCCTTCCCTTCCTCGATCGGCATGCGTCCTCCCTCGGCTGCGGTTCGGGGCGGGATCATACGCGCCAACCGGCTTCGTGCAACAAAGGAAGTTGCGAACCGCGGGTGCGCATTGCACGGTGTGCGGGATGTCCTCCGCTGGTCACTTCACGCTCGGCATCGACGAGGGAACGACCGGGGTGCGGGCCGCGGTCGTCGATCCCGGCGGTCGCATCGCCGGGCTCGCCTACCGCGAGATCCGACAGCGCTACCCGCAGCCGGGCTGGGTCGAGCAGGACCCGCGCGAGATCCAGGCGTCGACGCGCGAGGTCGTCGCGCGCGCGCTCGGCGAGGCCGGCATCCAGCCGAGCGACGTCGCGGCGGTCGGCATCACCAACCAGCGCGGCTCGGCGGTGCTGTTCGAGCCCGGCGGCGAGCCGCTGGGTCCGGTCGTCGCCTGGCAGGACCAGCGGACGAGCGAGCGCTGCGACCAGCTGATGCGCCAGGGCGTCTTCGCCTCGCCCTACACCGCCGCGAGCAAGTACGAGTGGCTCGTCCAGAACCACGCCGCGGGGCGCAAGGCGGGCAGCTATCTGCTCGGCACCATCGACTGCTGGCTCGCGCACTGGCTCACCGGCAGCGCGCACGTCAGCGACCACTCGAACCAGTCGGTGAGCGGGCTCTACGAGTTCCTCGAAGGACGCTACGACGACAACGCGATCGCCGCGTTCGGGCTCGAGCGCGACGCGCTGCCGAAGTTCTGCGACACGAGCGCCGTCGTCGGCGAGACCCGGCGCGACGTGTTCGGCGCCGTCGTGCCGGTCGCGGCGCTGGCGGGCGATCAGCAAGCCGCGATGTACGGCCTCGCCTGCCAGACCCCGGGTAGCGTCAAGCTCAGTCTCGGCACCTCCGGCATGATGGATCTGAACGCCGGGACGTCGCTCGCCGCGCCCGGACCGGGGGCGTATCCGCTCGTGCTGTGGTCGCTCGACGGCGTGCGCAGCTTCTGCTTCGAGGGCAACACGATCACCGCCGGCGCGGCGGCGCAGTGGCTGCGCGACGGCCTCGGGCTGGTGAGCTCGCTCGACGAGCTCGAGCCGCTCGCGCGCTCGGTCGCGTCGAGCGAGGGCGTGTGGGCGATCCCGGCGCTGCAGGGACTCGGCACGCCGCACCTCGACGCCAACGCGCGCGGCATGATCGGCGGCCTGTCGCGGGCGTCGACGCGCGCGCACCTCGCGCGCGCCATCCTCGAAGGCGTCGCCTGGCGCTGCGGCGAGACATTCGCCGCGCTGACCGAGAGCACGCCCGAGCCGCCGAAGTCGCTGCGGGTCGACGGCGGTGCTGCGGCGAACGGGCTGCTGCTCGAGCTGATCGCCGACGCGACCGGCGTGCCGGTCGAGCGTCCGGCCGTGCTCGAGTCGGCGGTGCTCGGCGCGGCGCTGCTCGCGGGTCGCGCCGTCGGTCTGTGGCGCGACGAGGACGTCGCGGCACGGTTCGCGGTGGCGCGCGTCTACGAGCCGCGGCTCTCGGCGGACGAGCGCGCGACGCGCCTCGAGCGCTGGCGCAAGCTCGTCAACCTCGCGCGGGAGGCGGGAGCCGGATGAGCAGACCGCGCTCGCCGTCGGTCGTCATCCTCGACTGCGACGGCGTCCTGTTCGACTCGTCGGCGTCGAACATCGCCTTCTACAACGCGATCCTCGAGCGCATGGGGATGCCGCCGCTCGACGAGGAGGGCGAGCGTCTCGCGCACTGGATGGGCAGCCCGATGCTCATCGCGCGGCTGTTCGCGCACGACCCGGAGCGCCACGCGCAGGCGCGCGAGATCGCGCGTCAGCTCGACTACACGCCCTTCCTGCACCTGATGCGTCCGGTCGACGGGCTCTACGAGACCCTCGCCTGGCTGCGCGAGCGCGCGCGCACTGCGATGGCGACCAACCGCGGCAGCACGATCCCGCACCTGCTCGAGCACTTCGCGCTCACGCCGCACTTCGATCTCGTGGTCGGCATGCACGACGTGCCGCGACCCAAGCCCGCACCCGACATGCTGCTGCGCTGCCTCGAGCACTTCGGCGTCGAGCGCGACGAGGCGCTCTACGTCGGCGACTCGCCGAGCGACCGTCAAGCAGCGGACGCGGCGGGCATCGACTTCGTCGCGGTGGGCGACGTCGCCGAGGGCCGGCGCAAGATCGCGCGTCTGGTGGAGCTGCGCGAGCTGCTGAGCTGAGCGGGCTCGGAGCGCCGACGCACGCGTCCGCGACGCTCGCCTCGCCCGTCAGGCCTGGCGCGAGCGCTCGGCCGCCGCGCCCGCGAGACGGTTGATCACCGCCACCAGCTCGTCCTGCTCGACCGGCTTCGCGAGGTGCGTCTGGAAGCCCGCGGCGAGCAGCTTGGCGCGGTCCTCGCTGCGCGCGTACGCGGTGAGCGCGACCGCCGGCACGCCGCCGCCGCGCTCGTGCGGCAGCGAGCGCAAGCGCCGGATCAGGCTGTAGCCGTCCTCGCCCGGCATGCCGATGTCGGAGACCAGCACGTCGGGGATCCAGCGCTCGAACACGCTCGTCGCCTCCTCCGCCGAGGCCGCGGTGCGCACCTCGGCGCCCGCGGTCGAGAGCACGGTGCCGACGGTCTCGAGCGTGTCGGGGTCGTCGTCGACCAGCAGGACGCGCAGCCCCGGCGACACGATCGGCGTGCGCTCGCGTCGCACCGGTCCTTCCGCGCGCAGCGCGCGCGTCGGCCGCGGCTGCGCGACCGGGAAGGAGACGCGGAAGGTCGAGCCGCGCCCCGGCCCCTCGCTCTCGACCGCGACGCTGCCGCCGTGCAGCTCCGTCAAGTGTCGCACGATCGACAGGCCCAGACCGAGGCCACCGTGCGCGCGCGTCGAGGTCGCGTCCTGCTGACGGAAGCGCTCGAAGACGTGCGGCAGGAAGGCGCGATCGATCCCCTCGCCGGTGTCGGTGACGGCCACCTCGACCCGGTCGCCGACCTGCTCGAGCGCGATCGACACCACGCCGCCCTCGGGCGTGAACTTGACGGCGTTCGACAGCAGGTTCGAGAGGATCTGCTGCAGGCGCGCGGCGTCGCCGGCGACCGGAGCCGCCGTCGGATCGAGCGACGTCACGACCTCGACGCTCTTCGCCGCCGCCGTCGGACGGATCGCCTCGACCGCCGCCTCCGCCACGGCGCCGAGGTCGACCGGGCGCACGTCGAGCTTCATCTTGCCCGACACGATCCGCGACACGTCGAGCAGGTCGTTGATGAGCTGCGCCTGCACGCGCGCGTTGCGATCGATGATGTCGACCGCACGCCGCACCGCGGCCGGATCGAGCCGTCCCTGACGCAGCAGGCTGCTCCAGGCGAGGATCGGGGTGAGCGGCGTCCGCAGCTCGTGCGACAGCACGGCGAGGAACTCGTCCTTCGCGCGGTTGGCGCTCTCCGCCTGGTCGCGCGCTGCGGCGAGCTCGTCGTCGCGCTGCTGGATCTGCGCGAGCATGTCGTTGAACGTGCGGATAAGGAGCCCGATCTCGTCCTCGCTCTCGGCGCGCGCGCGCACCGAGTAGTCGCGCTGCGCCGAGACGACGCGCGCCGTCTGCACGAGGTGCAGGATCGGCTGCGAGATCGCGCGCTGCGCGCGCCACGAGATCGCGAGCGCCGCGAGGATCGCGCCGACGAACACCGCGGCCGCGATCGCGACGAAGTACAGCAGGCGCTGGTTGATCTCGCTGAGGTCGCCGAGCACGACCAGCGTCCCGATCCGGTGGCCCTCGTCCTGGATCGCTCGGTAGACGACGAGCCGCCCGTCCGTGAACGCGTGGCCGGCCGTCTTGAGACGCATCTTTTCTTCCAGCGCCGGTGGCGCGACGCCAGGCACCGAGAAGCGCACGATCGACGCGCCGCTCTCGTCGTAGACCGCGGCGCCGAGCACGAGCGGGTCGGCACGGAAGGCGCCGAGCGTGGCGCTCGCCGCCTCCTCGTCGTCGAACAGCACCGCGGACGCAATGTTGTAGCTGACGAGATCCGCTTCGGTTCCGAGCCGCTGCAGGACCTCGCGGCGGTAGCCGTCGACCTCGTAGACCACGAAGGCCGTGCAGACGAGGGCGAGTGCGACGGCGCTGGTCGCGAGGTTGAAGAGCAGCAGCTTGCGGCGGATCGGCAGGTCGCGGAAGCGCACGTCAGCGACCTCCGTCCTTGCGCGTCACGTGACGGGCGACCTTGAGAAGCTGCGAGCTGAGCTTGAGCCCGGCGCGCGCGGCCGCGTCGTCGTCGACGTCGAAGCGCAGGCGGTTGTTTTCGACGCGAAACGCGATCGCGCCGCCGTAGTCGAGGAAGTGCTCGCCCTCGCCGACCAGCAGCACGTGGTGGCGCTCGACGAGGTCGACGATCACCGGCATGTCGTGGAGGTGGTCGCTCGAGACGAAGAGCAGGTGGCAGTTCCCACTTTGCTCCGCGGAGTCGAGACGCCTTGGACCGATCGGCTTCTCGCGCACGACCTTGCCGCGCAGGGTGCGCTCGAGCGCCTCGTGCAGCCGGTCGTCGCCGAGCACGCAGACGTCGATCGAGCCGCGCTGCGCGACCATGTCGTGCGGCCACTCGACGAACTTCGCGAAGTTGTAGAGGAACGCCGCCTTGACGTCCTCTTCGCGCGCCGGCTGCGCACTCTGCCCGAGCCCGGGGAAGAGCATGGCGCAGAGCAGCAGCAGCGCCGCGAGCGAGCGCGCGCAGCGCGAGACGCGACTGCCGTCGGACCGCGTCACCACCACGCGCGCACCTGCAGGTAGCCGCTGCGCTCCACCTCGGTGCCGCCGGCGAACTCTCGGTGGTGCGCGTCGACCAGGTTGCGTCCGACGAGCGACAGCTCGAGGCCGTCCGCGACCCGACGCGAGAAGCGCAGGTCGAGCCCGACGTAGCTGTCGACGTTCTGCGCCGGAAGGCGGTCGACGTAGCGCAGCACGCCGTCGAACTCGCCGATCTCCGGCACGATCCAGGTCGAGCGGACGTTGAACTGGTGCTCCGGGCTCGAGCCGTCGGTGAACACGACGAGGAATTGGTCGGCGAGGCGGTCGGGATCGCCGTGCAGGTCGAGGATCAAGTAGGAGTACGCGGCGCTGATGCGCAGGCGCTCGATCGGCTCGGCGTCCGCGGTCACCTCGACGCCGTAGGCCTCGCCGTGCAGGCCGTTGCGGAAGATCAACGGCACGATCAGCGGCATGTCGTCGATGACGTAAGGTGCCGCGAGGTCGAAGGTGAGCAGGTCGTCGTAGTCGTTGATGAAGGCGGAAACGCCGACGAACACCGACGGCGCCGCCTGCACCCGGTAGCCGACCTCGTAGGCGATCACCTTCTCCGAATCGAAGCTGCGGTCGCCGACGAGCGCGCCGATCACGTCACCGCTCGGGGAGAGAAGGACGAGGTCGTGCTCGACGCGCGACGGCGTGCGAACCGCGCGCGAGATCGCTGCCCAGATGTTCTGTCGAGCGTCGGGAATCCACAGCAGCCGGACGTTGGGCTGGACCTCGAAGCCGCTGTAGTCGTTGTGCTCGAACTTCGAGCCCACCGTCAAGCGCAAACCCTCGAACAGCTCGATCTCGTCCTGCAGGAACGCGCTGAACAGGTTGTCGCTGCGCGACCTCGGGACGAACTCGACGCCGGGCACCGCGCCGGTGTCGTCCACCGTCAAGCGGTACTCGACTCCCCACTGCAGATCCTGGCGCCACGGCAGCGCGAGACGGTGCTGGAAGTCGACGTCGAAGGTGTTGCGGGTCTCGGCGAAGTTCGGCTCTCGGCGGTACGTGTTGTCGTAGTACACCTGCAGCGCGAGCTCGGAGGTCGCGCTCAGCGTCCGCCCCCAGCGCGCGAGCAGGTTGGCGCCCGAGACCTTGGCGTCCTCCTCCGCGATGCGCGCGAACGGCGGCTCGCGCTCGAAGATGCCGATGCGCTGGCCGAGCTCGCCGAGGTAGGCGTCGCCCTGGATCTGCAGCGTGTCGCTCGGCGACACGAGCCAGTCGATGCGGAACCCCTGCTGCGCGAACCACCAGCCGTCGAAGTCGTTGCCGGTCGGATTGAAGCCGGGCGCGCGGTCGAGAAACTCCGCATAGCCGCGGTAGTAGAAATTCTCGCCCAGGCGGTCGCCGTAGCGGACGCCGGCGAAGCCGCGCTCGTAGTTGCCGCCGCCCGCCGTGACGAAGGCGCCCTGCGTGTCGCGCGCGTTCTTGGTGATGATGTTGATCACGCCGTTGACCGCGTTCGCGCCCCACACGGCGCCGCCCGGACCGCGGATCACCTCGATGCGCTCGACGTCGTCGAGCAGCGTGTCCTGCACCTCCCAGTACGTGCCAGCGAACAGCGGGTCGTAGACGCTCCGCCCGTCGATCAGCACCAGCACCGAGCGTGCGAGCCGGCTCGCGAATCCGCGGATCCCGACGGCCCACTGGTTCGAGGTGATCTGCGCGACCTGGACGCCCGGCACGAGCCGCAGCGCGTCCGGGATGTTGGTCACGCCGGCGCGGCGGATGTCCTCGGCGGTCAGGACGTAGACGGCCGCAGCCGCCTCGCTGCGCTTCTCCGCCTTGCGGGACACCGAGGTCACCTCGATGTCCATGAGCTCCTCGAGCGTGAGCTCCGTCAGGTCGGTCGGGCTCGCGTCCTCGTCGAGGGCGACCTCCTGGCCGTGCGCCGCGACGGCGACCGTGAGAACGCTCGCCAGGGCGAAGAGCAACGGCGCGAGCAGCGACGGCTTCGGCGTCGACGTGGACCAGCGACCCACCCGGCCGAAAGACCTATGGCAAGCGCGAAGCCGAGGTCAAGATGGTTGGCCGACGCCCAGCACCGGGCAGCCCGCTCGCGAATTTTAGGATTGTGAGCGAGAGCCGCGGCTTCAGCGACGGGCGCGCGCGGCGTCGAGCTTCGCCTGCTGGATGCTTCGGCTGCTCGAGCTCGAGCGCGACGAGGACGCCTTGACGGCCTTGGTCGAGCTCGAGCGCGACGACGACGCCTTGACGACCTTGGTCGAGCTCGCGCGCTTCGACGACGCCGTCGCGGACTTGCTCGAGCCGGTGCGCGCCGACGACACCGACGCCGGCTTGGTCGAGCGCGGCTTCGAGGACGACGCCGTGGCGGGCTTCACCGAGCTCGGTCGCGAGGCGGACGCCGTCGCGGACTTGGTCGTCTGCTTGCGCGGCGTCTGGACGCTCGCCTTCTTGCTGCTCGAGGGCGAGCTCTTGCGCGCCACCGCCTGCTTCACGGGTGGACGCTTCTTGCTCTTGCTCGCGACCGTCGTCGTGCGGCTCTTGGTGTTGCTCTTGGTCGGCTTGCTCGACTTGCGCGCGACGGCCGTCGCCTGCGCACGCCGCTGCTGCTCGAGCGCGGCCTGCACGGTCGGCGCGGTGTCCTCGAACGAGGAGAAGCCGTACTCCATCAGGCGACGCGTGTCGCCCCACATGTCGCTCGCGCCGAACACGACGGTGATGATCCTGCGGCCGTTCAGCTCCGCGGCGCCGGCGAAGCAGCGGCCCGCGGCGCGCGTGTAGCCGGTCTTGCCGAGCACCGGCACGAAGTAGCCCGACAGCAGACGGTTCTTGCTGTACAGCGAGATCGGCCGGACCTTGGTGTCGGTCACCTGGATGACCTTCGTACGCGTGCCAGCGATCTCGCGGAACCCGGGCACGGTGAGCGCGTGCCGCAGGATGAGCGCCATGTCGTAGGCGCTCGTCAGGTGCTGGTCGTCCGGCAGACCGTGCGGATTGCGAAATGTTGTATTGAGGGCGCCGATCTCGCGTGCGCGCTCGTTCATCAGCGCCGCGAACTCCTCGACGCTGCCCGCGAGCCCTTCGGCGACGACCACGGACGCGTCGTTCGCCGACTTCAGCATGAGCGCGTAGACCAGGTCCTCGAGCTGCACGCGCTGGCCGGGTCGCAGGCCGAGCTTGGTCGGCACCTGCGCCGCGGCGAGCGGGCTCACCACGAAGCTGCGGTCGAGCCGGCCCGACTCGAGCGCGAGCACCGTGGTCATGATCTTGGTCGTGCTGGCGGGCGGCAGCGGACGACTCGCGTCCCGCTCCCAGAGGATCCGGCCGGTGTTCGCGTCGATCACGACGGCCGCCCGCGCGGTGATGCGCGGAGGTTCCGGCTCCGCGCTCGCAGGACGCACGAGGAGGAGAAGGAGCGCCGCGGCCAGCGCTAAGCCGAAGTCAACGGTGCGCCCCCATACCCTCATGCTCTCTCTCCTCCACCACGACCGCGAAAGCGCGGTTTATAGCCCAGCGCCGAGCGAGTGAAAAGGTAAATCGCCGGACGGAGAGAGCAAAAGGGCGAGCGCAGGAGGTGCTACACGGCGCGCTCCGAGACCGGCAGCCAGCGGGCTTGCTCGCGTCCGACGTAGGCGGCGCTCGGCCGGATCAGCGTGTCGTCGGCGATCTGCTCGAGGACGTGCGCCGCCCAGCCGCCGACGCGCGACACGGCGAAAGTCGGCGTGAACAGCTCCGCGTCGAGCCCGACGCCGTGTAGCAGCAGCGCGGTGTAGAACTCGACGTTGGTCTCGATGCGGCGCCCCGGCTTGAGCTCGCGCAGGACCTCGAGGATCGCTTCCTCGACGACGCGAGCGTCCTCGTAGAGCCTGGCGTCGCCGCCGCGCGCGAAGAGCCTGCGCGCGGCATCGGCGAGCACGACCGCACGCGGGTCGCGCACCGCGTACACGCGGTGTCCGAAGCCCATCAGGCGCTCGCCGGCCGCGACCGCCTCGCGCGCCCACGCGCGCGCTTCCTCGGCGAGCGAGCGTCCAGAATTCGCGGCGCGCTCGCGGATGCGGAACAGCATGTCGAGTGCAGGCCCAGGTGCGCCGCCATGCAGCGGCCCCTTGAAGGCGCCGAGCGCACCGACGACCGCGGAGATCACGTCCGAGCGCGTGCTCACCACGACGCGCGCGGCGAAGGTCGACGCGCTGAGGCCGTGGTCGATCACGGTGACGAGGTAGGTCTCGAGCGCGCGCACGACCTCGGGGTGCGGAATTTCGCCACGCAGCATGTGCAGGTAGGACGCCGCGTGCCGCAGGTGCGGATCCGGCGTGATCGGCGCGAGGCCGGCGCGCAGCCGCGTGTACGCGGCGACGATCGTCGGCACGCGCGCCACCACGCCGAGCGCGTGCCGCAGGTTGCCCTCGCGATCTCCGGGTCCCGGCGTCCCCTCGAGCTGCAGCGTGTCGACGCCGAGCCGCAGCGCGTCCATCGTCGGCACGCCGCGGCTCGCCGCCGCCGCCAGCAGCGAGACCGTGGCCGCCGGCAGCCAGCGGCGCGACGCCAGCTCGTGGTGCATCTCCTCGGTCTCCGCCGCGGTCGGCAGACGTCCGTGCCAGAGGAGGAACAGCGCCTCCTCGTAGGTCGCGTGCGGCGCGAGCTCCTCGACCGGGTAGCCCCCGATCGTCAGCTCGCCGCGCTCCCCGTCGACGCGGCTGATGCCGGTCGCGAGCGCGACCACCCCCGCGAGGCCTCGTGCGATCGTCTCCATGCGGACGGAGATGATGGATTGATCATGTTGCGTCAAGATTGAATCGTGAATCAATATTGACGCGACGATCAAGAAATGGGAGGAGAGGCTCGTGCAGGGCCATCTGACGGCGGCGCAGGCGGCCGAGGAGCTCGGCGTCAGCCTGCCGACGCTCTATGCCTACGTGAGCCGCGGCCTCGTGCGCTCGCGTCCCGAGCCCGGTACGCGACGCCGCTGGTACGCCGCCGAGGACGTGTGGCTGCTCAAGCAGCGCAAGGAGCAGCGGCGCGATCCGGCGCGCGCCGCGGAGGAGGCGCTGCACCAGGGGCTGCCCGCGATCGAGTCGCGTCTCTCCGTGATCCGCGACGGGCGGCTCTACTACCGCGGTCGCGACGTCTGCACGCTCGCGGTCGGCTGCACGCTCGAGCAGGTGGCGGCGCTGCTGTGGATGGGCGACGTCGACGCGTCGCTACCGGGAGACACGATCGAGGTGCCCGCGCAGGAGTGGAAGTCCTGGTGCAAGCTCGTCGCGGGGCTGCCGTCGCTCGAGGCGTTCGAGGTGCTGCTGCCGCTGCTCGCCGCACGCGATCCCGCCGCGTACGACACGCGCCCCGCCTCGGTGCAGCGCACCGGCGCGAAGATCGTGCGCGCGCTCGCCGCGGCCGCGGTCGGCGCGCGTCCTTCGCGCGACGAGATCGCGCTCGTGCTGCAGCGTGGCTGGTCGGCGCCGAGCGCCGACGACCGCTTCCTGCTGCGCGCGGCGCTCGTTCTGTACGCGGACAACGGCATCAACCCGTCCAGCTTCACCGCTCGCTGCGTCGCGTCCGCGGGCTCGACGCCGTACGCGCTGGTGCTCGCCGGCCTCGCCGCCCTGCAGGGGACCAAGCACGGCGGCGCCTGCGAGCGCGCAGAGGCGCTGCTCGAGGAAGCGGGCGATCCCTCGGGCGCGCGCCGCGCGGTCGAGGCGCGGCTACGACGCGGCGAGGCGGTGCCGGGCTTCGGCCACCCGCTCTACCCGCTGGGCGATCCGCGCGGTGCGCTGCTGATGCAGCTTCTGATCGAGCGTCGCGGACGGTCGCGCGAGGTCGCGCTCGCGACCGCGCTCGCCGACGCGGTCCGCGACCTCACGGGCCAAGCGCCGAACGTCGACTTCGGGGTGGTGACGCTCTGCCGCGCGCTCAAGCTGCCGCCGGGCAGCGCGCTCGCGCTCCTCGGCATCGGCCGCACCGTCGGCTGGATCGCGCACGGCCTCGAGCAGTACCAGGAGGGACGGCTGATCCGGCCGCGCGCCCGCTACGCCGGCGAGCCGCCGCAGGGCTAGCCCTTGCGCGGGAGGATTCTCTAACGCTGCGCGGCACGATTCATTGTCACACCCCCAAGCGGCCGATAGATTGCTTGCGTCGGAGTGGAGTGGAGGAGGTAGGCACCGCGTGCAATTGCTTCGCCGAAACGTCGCCGTTCTGAGGTCGCTGCTCGCGGCCGCGATCTACCTGAGCCTCTCGTCCGAAGTCCTCGCCCGGCAGTGGGTCGAGGAGGACTTCTGGCCGCGCGAGGTGAAGACGTACACCTTCACGCCGCCCTCGCCGTCGTCGCCGGAAAGCGAGGACACGCTGATCGGCGAGGTGCTCGTCTATCAGCCCGAGAAGGGCGACACCTTCTTCGACCTCGCCCGCTTCTTCGACCTCGGCTACAACGAGCTGGTCGACGCCAACCCCGGCGTCGACGAGTGGATCCCGGGTCACTTCGACAAGCCGGTGATCGTGCCGCAGCAGTTCATCCTGCCGTACGGCACCTACAACGGGATCGTGATCAACGTTCCCGAGATGCGCCTCTACTACTACCGGGGCGACGGCAAGAACACGCCGCGCTCGGTGATCACCTTCCCGGTCGGCCTCGGGCGCGAGGAGTGGAAGACGCCGATCGGCAAGTTCAAGGTCACCGAGAAGACCGTCAACCCGACCTGGGTGATCCCCGAGTCGATCCGCAAGGAGCGCATCGCCGAGAAGGGCTACAGCGAGAAGGTCATCCCGGGCGGCTCGCCGAACAACCCGCTCGGCAAGTACCGCATGCGGCTGTCGCTCGACCTGTACGGCATCCACGGCACCAACATCCCGTGGGGCGTCGGCATGCTGGTGAGCCACGGCTGCGTGCGCCTCTACCCCGAGGACATCGAGAAGCTCTTCCCGATGGTGCCGGTCGGGACGCCCGGCGTCTTCGTCTACCAGCCGGTGAAGATCGGCATGTCGGGCGGCCGCGTCTTCGTCGAGGTCCACAAGGACCTCTACGGGATGAAGCCCGGCATGTACCGCGAGACCGTCCGGATGCTCGAGCAGCGCGGGCTGCTCGACCGGGTGGACGAGGAGAAGCTGCGCGAGGCGGTGCTCGCGCAGAGCGGCATGCCGGTCGACGTCACGCTGGGCGACGAGCCGAGCAGCGAGCGTCCGCGCGAGGTCGAGCTGCCGTCGCTTCCCGAGCGACCGCAGTCCGCGGAGCGCGCGCCGCTGCCGCCGCGCGACGCCATCGATCGTCGGCCGCCGCCCGACACGCGCGAGGTCGCGCCCGCGGTCGACGACCTCGCGGACGAGCGCTTGCAGCCCGCGTCGGGTCGCGTGCCGCCGCCGCCCGCGCGGCCCGTGCCGTCCGCACGGCGACCGACTCAGGCGGCCGAGCCGGTGCTGCTACCGACCGAGATCATCGTGCCGCGCTCGCGGACGCCCGAGGTCGCCGAGGACTGAGGAACGAGTGGGCGTGGCGAGGGGGCGTCCCTCGCCACGCCGCAACGACCGTCAGCAGGCGGCCGAAGAAGAAGCCTCGTTGTCGCGGCCCGTCTCTCCGCTCGTCGCCGGCGACGTCCCCGCCGCCGCGTTCTTGGCGTGCTGCGCGCGCCAGCGGTTCAAGCCCTGCCGGATGTAATCCGGGTTCATGTCGACGATCTGGCAGATGTTCTCGAAGGAGAACAGCCAGCGCTTGTCGTCCGACATGATCCACTCGTAGGACTCCATGAACAGCTGACGGCCGCGCAGGTCGTTGGTGTGCGCGTACTTCTGGAAGCAGTCGATCGCGTCCTCCAGCACCGCCAGCATCAGACGGCGCTCGCGATCGAATCCGGCCTCCTTGCGAAAGAAAGAAAAGAACTGCCCCGGAAGCAGAACGTCCGGCTCGAACAGCCCGCCCGAACGATCCTGCATCCCGGAGGCACGTGCCCGCATCTTCCCATTCATGAACCGCATCCTCCCCAGCGGATTCATCCCCCGCCCATTGCAGGCGGGAGCCCCGGCGCGGCGGACGTTAATGCGGGTGCCGCGAGCGCACCAAATGAATTTCCCTGCATCGTACAAATGAGACTGACTAATGCTTCGTCCGTGCGACGCGGTGCGAGTTTCGCGGCTGGAAGTCGTGCGCTATACGCACCGGACGCCCTAGCACGAACGAGGAGAGACGACCGATCATGGCCGATTCGACCACGTCAAGCGCAGAGAAGAAGAGCGGTAGCTACGTCGGCGCCATCATTGGCTGGGGTGCCCTGGCCGTCGGGACCATCGCCTTCATCGTCTTCATCTTCAATCAGCTCGGCGTGCAGTGGGAGGGACGCGAGCAGGAGGCCCTCGAGCTCGTGCGCAAGTACAAGGGCCCCGGCATGGAGTACAACCTCGCCGACCAGACGATCGCGCTCGGCAACGCGGTGCGCGAGAAGGGTGGCTACCTCGGCGAGTTCTCGTGGAACGCCAAGCACGACGAGGGTCCGGTCTACCGCGTCGAGCTCACCTGGAAGGAAGGCAGCTCGAACCGTCGCGCGTCGTGGAAGGTGAACCTCGAGGATCAGTCGGTGACGCCGGGCGACGTCGAGGCGCAGAAGTTCATGAAGCCGGTGTCGCAGCAGTAGCGCGCACCGAGCTCCGAAGTCTTTCCGATCGGGCAGCCGCCGGCAGCTCTGCTCAGGCGGCCGCCGGCATCCGGTACGCGGTGAACGCGACCAGATCGTCCGCGTCGCGCCGCCAGCCGCGGCTCCAGCGCTCCAGCACGCGCTCCGCCGGAGACTTGCCGCTGCGCGCGTACTCGCGCGCGAGCTCGAGGTAGATCGTCTCGTTCTCCCCGCGCGCGTTGCGACAGTCCTGGCGGCGCAGCCCCTCCTCCGCGATGTCGATCAGCTCGCGCGCGAGGTCCTGCACGCGGTAGCGCCGCACCGGGGTCGCCATCGCGGTGCGGTGCACCTCGTGGTTGAGGCGCACGCGCTCCTCGAAGCTCCAGCCCTTCACCAGGTCCCACGCCGCCTGCATGCAGTCCGGCTCGTAGAGCACACCCTTCGCGATCGCGGACAGGCCGAGCATCGACTCGGGCGGCTGGCTGTCGACCATGCGCAGCTCGATGTAGGTCTTGAGCCGCACCTCGGGGAAGAGCGTCGAGAGGTGGAGCGCGAAGTCGCCCACCGTCGCGCGTAGCCCGTTCGCGCCTTCCTTCCAGAAGCGGCGGAACGGGATGCCGGTCAGGTCGACGTAGTCCTTGCCGCGCTTGACGAAGTACATCGGCACGTCGAGCGCCCACTCGACGTAGTCGACGAAGCCCGCGCGCGGCTCGAAGACGAACGGCAGGATGCCCGAGCGCGCGTTGTCGGTGTCGGTCCAGATGTGACCGCGATACGAGAGGTAGCCGTTCGGCTTGCCGTCGGTGATCGGCGAGTTCGCGAACAGCGCGTTCAGGATGGGACCGAGCCCCGTCGCGACGCGCATCTTCTGCATCGCGTCGGCCTCGCTCTCGTAGTCGAGGTTGGTCTGCACCGTCGCCGTCTGCTTCATCATGCGCAGACCGAGCGTGCCGACCTTCGGCATGTACGGCGCCATGATCGCGTAGCGCTTCTTCGGCACCTGCTCGATCTCGTCGACCGTCGAGAACGGCTGGATGCCGAGGCCGAGAAACGCGACGTCGAGCTCCTCCGCGATGCTCACCACCTCGCGGACGTGCTCGCGGAGCTCCTCGTCGGCCTCGTGCAGCGTCGCGCAGGGTCGCCCGGAGAGCTCGACCTGCCCACCCGGCTCGAGCGTCATCTCGCCCGGCGGTCGCGACAGCGCGATGATGCGGCCGTCCTCCTCTTGCGGCTCCCAGCCGTAGCGGTCGGCGAGACGACGCAGGATCGCCTCGACGCCGCGCTCGCCGGAGAACGGGATCGCGGCGCCGGTCGCGCGATCGACCGCGACCTTCTCGTACTCCGTCCCGATGCGGAACTCGGAGCGCGGCTTGGCGCCGCGCTCGAAGTGCTCCACCAGCTGATCGATCTTCTCGATCGGCGCGGCGTCGGGACCGGTCTCGTCAGCGATGTAGTCGGACATTCCGCCTCTCGGGCCGGGGCGTCGCCGCGTCTTGCGCACGGCGCTGAGTAAGAGCGGAGACTAGAAGCCGCGGTGCCCTGAAACAAGGAGCGGCACCGCGCCCGCGCTGCACCGCGTCGTCGCTCGCGGGCCAGCGTCAATCGCAGCAGAGGACGGCCGGCGACCGAAGAAGCGCCGCCCGATCAATCCTCGATCAAGACCAGCGTTCCGTCGGGAACGAGCTCGTAGAGATCCTCGACGTCCTCGTTCATCAGCGCGACGCAGCCGAACGTCCAGTCGATGCCGAGCTTGTTGAAGTCCGGCTTGTCGGTGCCGTGGATCCCGATCTCGCCGCCCGGACCGCCGAGCGCGAGCCCCTCGTCGAGCGCGCGCCGATGGTCGTCGATGTCGGAGAGGTTCGGGTAGTCGAGCAGCAGGAAGCGCGACCAGCGCGGGTGCTCACGCCGTCCGACGATGCGGTAGAGCCCGTTCGGCGTGCGCTTGTCGCCCTCGTACAGCTTGACGCCCGGGACGCGGCCGAACGAGACGTTGTGGTACGTCCGCAGCCACTGCCCGTACTGGTAGACGCTCAGCGTCCGGCACGAGCGGCTCACGACGACGGCGTACGGCTCGTCCTTCGCCCACTCGAGCGGCGCGCGGTCCTCGCCCGCGGAGGCGCCGTAGGGCGTGACGGTCGGGGCCGTCGCGGTCTGCGTGCAGCCGAGCGAAGCGAGCGAAAGCAGCAGGAAGAGGGCGAGGGCGGCCCGAGACCACGAGCTGATGCGCGACACGGCGTGCGAGTATACCACGGCCTCGGCGCGCGTCCGGCCGCTCGCGGCGCGCGTTGTCGGTCGCGAGGGACGCAGGTAGAACAGGCGGCGCAGAAGGAGACCGCGAATGTCCGTCGATCAGCTCGAGTTCCGCCGCGTCATGGGCCACTTCGCGACCGGCGTCACCATCGTCACGACCCACGACGGCGCGGGGCGCCTCACCGGGCTGACCGCGAACGCGGTGTCGTCGGTGTCGCTCGATCCGCCCATGGTTCTGGTCTGCGTCGACAAGAGCTCCGAGAGCTATCCGTCGTTCGGCGCCTCGGGGGTGTTCGCGATCAACATCCTGAGCAAGGACCAGGAGACGCTGTCGCGCCGCTTCGCAAAGTCGGGCGGCGACAAGTTCACCGGCGTCGGCTATCGCCTCGGCGAGACCGGGGCGCCGATCCTGAACGACACCATCGGCTTTCTCGAGTGCCGCGTCCGCCACGCGTTCGACGCCGGCGACCACACGATCTACGTCGGCGAGGCGGTCGACATCGGTGCGGCTCCGGACGGCGATCCGCTGCTCTACTTCCGCGGCGGCTACCGCAACCTGAGCGCATGAGCACCGCGACGCGCGCCGTCGCGCTGCTGCTCGCGCTGCTGGCGCCGCTCTTCGTTCCGGGCTGCCAGTCGAGCGAGCAGACGAGCGGCGAGAAGCCCTTCCGCGTCGCGCTCGTGACGCCCGGCCCGATCAGCGACGGCGGCTGGAACGCGAGCGCTTACGACGGGCTGCAGCTCATCAAGAAGGAGCTCGGCGCCGAGGTGAGCAACGTGCAGGCCGAGACGCCGACCGAGTTCGTGCAGAGCTTCCGCGACTACGCGGCGCAGGGCTACGACCTGGTGTTCGGGCACGGCTTCGAGTTCCAGGACCCGGCGCTCGAGGTCGGCAAGGAGTTTCCGCAGACGGCGTTCGTCGTGAGCTCGGGCAGCGTGTCGGCGCCCAACGTCGCCTCGCTCACGTTTCACCTCGATCAGGCGACGTACCTCGCCGGGGTCGTCGCGGCGTCGATGTCGAAGACCGGACGCGCCGGCTGCGTCGGCGGCATCAAGCTGCCGGTGATCCGCACGACGTTCGAGGGCTTCACCGCCGGCGCGCGCAGCGTCAAGCCTGATTTCGTCGTCGCGGAGGCGTACACCGGCAGCTTCGAGGACGTCGCCGCCGCCAAGGCGGCGACCGACGCGCTGATCGCGCAGGGCGCGGACTTCGTGCTGCAAAACGCCGACGCCGCCGGGCTCGGCGTCTTCCAGTCGGCGAAGAGCCACGGCGTGTTCGCGTTCGGCACCAACCGCGACCAGAGCGACGTCGCGCCCGACACCGTGCTCGCGAGCGCCGTGATCGACATCCCGCGGGCGTTCCTCCAGATCGCGAAGGAAGTGCAGGAGAAGCGCTTCACCGGTCGCGTCGTCGAGGAGGGGCTCGCGAACGGCGTGATCGACTTCGTGGTCAACCCCAAGCTCGCGGACCGGATCCCGCCCGAGGTCGCGCAGCGGGTCGCCGACGCCAAGGCCAAGATCGCGAGCGGAGCGTTGAAGGTGGGCTCATGAGCGCAGCAGCGAGCGGATCGGAACGGAGCGATGCGCGGCTCGCCGTCGTCGTCCTGGCGGCCGGGCAGGGCACGCGGATGAAGTCCGCGCACGCGAAGGTCCTGCACGCGCTCGGCGGACGACCGCTCGTCTGCCACGTGCTCAGCGCGAGCGGCGGGCTCGGCGCGGCGCGCACCGTCGTCGTGGTCGGGCATCAGGCGGAAAGAGTGCAGGCCGCGTGCGCCGGCTTCGACGTCCGCTTCGCGCTGCAGCGCGAGCAGCGCGGCACGGGTCACGCCGTGCGCGTCGCGTGCGAGGCGGAGCTCGAGGATTTCGAGGGCGACGTCGTCATCCTCTACGGCGACGTGCCGCTGCTGCGCACCGCGACCCTCGAGCGTCTGGTGCGCCGCCACCGCGAGCAGGGCGCGACGCTCTCGCTCCTCACCACCGTGCTCGAGAATCCGTTCGGCTACGGCCGCATCATCCGCGACGAGCAAGGCCGGCTCGCGGCGATCGTCGAGGAGCGCGACGCGACCGACGAGCAGCGCCAGATCCGCGAGGCCAATCCGGGCATCTACTGCGTCGAGGCGGACTTCCTGAAGAGCGCGCTGCGCGAGCTGCGCGCCGAGAACGCGCAGGGCGAGTACTACTTGACGGACGTCGCCGCGGCGGCCGTCGCGCGCGGTCTTCCGGTGGTGACCGAGCCGGTCGATCCGAACGAGGTCGCGGGCATCAACTCGCGCGCCGATCTCGCCGCGCTCGAGGCGACGCTGCGCCGCGAGACCATCGCGCGCCACATGGCGGCGGGCGTGACCTTCCTCGATCCGGCCACGGCCTACGTCGAGCCGTCGGTCACCATCGGTCCGGACACCGTCATCGGACCGGTCGTGCAGCTCTGCGGTCGCACCGTGATCGGCCGCGACTGCGTGATCGAGGGCAGCGCGTACTTGACGGATGCCGTGCTCGGCGATCGCGTGCACCTGAAGCCGATGGTCGTGATCACCGAGTCGCGCATCGACGCCGAGGCGGTGATCGGACCGTTCGCGCAGCTCCGTCCGGGCACGCACCTCCACGAGCGCGTGCACATCGGCAACTTCGTCGAGGTGAAGAAGTCGGAGATCGGCGCCGGCACCAAGGCGAACCACCTCGCCTACCTGGGCGACGCGACGATCGGCCGCGACGCCAACATCGGCGCCGGCACCATCACCTGCAACTACGACGGCTTCGACAAGCACCGCACCGAGATCGGCGACCGCGTGCAGATCGGCAGCGACAGCCAGCTCGTGGCGCCGGTGCGCATCGGCGACGACGCCTACGTCGCGACCGGCACCACGGTGCGCCACGACGTCGAGCCGGGCGCGCTCGCCTTCAACCCGAAGCCGGACCAACGCCGCGCCGGCTGGGTCGAGGGCTTCCGCAAGCGCAAGCAGCGCGAGCGCGGCTCGAAGTCCTGAACGACACACGGCCGCACGACGCCGGCGGGCGGTCGTCCGCCACGCTGCGGGTGAGACGCGCGTGGCGCTGATGCGCAGGCGGTGCGGCCAGGCGTTCCTGACGATCACCCGCCCGCCGCCGCGAGCGGCGGCTGCGCCGTCTCGTCGCGCCGCGCGATCCTGCCCAGCAGCAGGTAGAGCGGCGTCAGCGCGACGTACAGCGTCGCGCACAAGAGCCACGCGGGCGGGATGCCGAAGCGGTTCGACACCAGGCCCACGGCGAGCACCCCGAGGCCGCCGCCGAGCATGAACGACATCCCCTGCACCGACATCACCGTCGCGCGGAGCTCCTTGCCGATGTGCTCGTTGAGCCATGCCGAGACCACCGGCTGCCGCGCGCCCCAGGCGGCCTCGTAGAGCAGCAGCGACCACAGGAGCGGTCCGGCCGAGGTCGCGAGCGCCGCCGCCGTCAGGAACACGGCCGGCCAGAGCGTGAGCGCGGCCAGCAACCACTCCCGGCGCATCCGGCGCAGCAGCGGCGGCACGAGGAGCGCGCCGCACACGGCAGCCAGGTTGAGCAGCGCCCAGGACCAGCCGAGCACCCAGAGTCCCCCGCCGCCGAGCGCCTCGAGGTGCGGCGGCCAGGTGAACAGCACGGGCATCATGGCGGTGGCGCCGAGCAGCGACAGCAGGCACAGCATGCGCAGCACGGGGTGCTGGCGCACCGCGACGAGCCCCGCTCCGACCTGTCCGGCGAGCGAGCGCTGCGAGGCGCGGACGATCGCGCGGCGCTCGCCCCGATCGTCGTACATCGCCCGCAGCCCGTAGACGAACGTGACGACGAAGAAGGACGCCGCGACGAACCACGTCACCGTGAAGCCGAAGCCGTCGGCGAGATAGCCGCAGACGACCCCGCCCACGACCATGACCGCGCGGATGATCGCCTGCGAGCGCGCGAACATCCGATCCGCCGGGCGGCGGTCGCCCTCGGCGCGGACGCCGTCGACGGCCCAGGCGTCGATCGCGCCGGTCGCGAGCGTCACGCCGATCGCGTCGATCACCTCGGCGATCGCGCAGACCAGGAACCCCGGCGCGACCGAGTAGAGCAGGAACGCCGCCGTCCGCACGACGCACGACAGCAGGAACGAGACCTTGCGCCCGTAGAGGTCGGCGACCGCCCCGGTCGGAACCTCGAACAGGAAGACCGAGATCTGGAAGATCGCGAAGATCGCGCTGATCTCGAACAGGTCGAGACCGCGGCTCAGCAGGAACATCGGGTAGACCGGGTGCATGAACCAGCCCGGCAGGTTCCAGAGCGCGACGACCACGTAGTATGTCCGCTCGGTCCGCGTCACGACGCCTCCTGCGCGCGGGGAATCTGCTCGTCTAGCGCCGCGGCGCGATCCGGAACAAGCCGCGCCGTCGCCACGATCGTCGGAAGGCGCCCCGCCCGGCTGGCTCCGCCTGCTCGGCCGGCGAAGTTCTAGCGGGCGGCGCTAAAGAGGCGTGTTGCCCGCTCCGATCCGTGCAGGGTAGTCTCGTCGTTCACCAGCCGATCGGCACCAGGACAAAGATTATGTGCGGCATCATGGGGTACATCGGGGACCAGGAGGCGAGCCGGATCCTCGTCGGCGGGCTCCGGCGTCTCGAGTACCGGGGCTACGACTCCGCCGGAATCGCGACCCTGAGCAACGGCCGCGTCGACATCCGGCGCTGCGTCGGCAAGCTCGACAACCTCGAGAAGCTGCTGCAGGAGCGGCCGCTCGAGGGCCAGATCGGCCTCGGCCACACCCGCTGGGCGACGCACGGACGACCGTCCGAGGAGAACGCCCACCCGCACCGCGCCGGCAAGGTGGTGGTGATCCACAACGGGATCATCGAAAACTACCTCGAGCTCAAGGCCGAGCTCGAGGCCAAGGGCCGCACCTTCCAGTCCGAGACCGACACCGAGGTCATCTCGCAGCTCATCGACGAGCACATGTCGCAGGGGATGTCGTTCCTCGACGCGACCCGTGCGGCGGTGAAGCGCCTCCACGGCTCGTTCTCGATCGTCGCGCTGTGCGATGACGACAAGACGCGGCTCGTCGCCGCGAAGACCGCGACCCCGATCGTCATCGGACTCGGCCAAGGCGAAAACTTCATCGCCTCCGACATCCCGGCGATCCTCGAGCACACGCGCGACGTGCTGTTCCTCGAGGACGGCGAGATGGCCGAGGTGAGGCGCGACTCGGTGAAGGTCACGACGTTCGACGGCGAACCCATCGAGCGCGCCCCGAAGCGCATCACCTGGGACCCGGTCACCGCGCAGAAGGGCGGCTACAAGCACTTCCTGCTGAAGGAGATCCACGAGCAGCCGCAGGCGATGATCGACACCATGCTCGGGCGCATCCGTCAGGAGGAGGGCGACGTCACGCTGCCCGAGCTCGCGGGGCTGATCGACGACTGGTCGTCGATCAAGCGGATCTACCTCACCGCCTGCGGCACTGCGTGGCATGCATGCCTGGTCGGCAAGTTCCTGCTCGAGGAGGCGACGCGCATCCCGGTCGACGTCGACTACGCGAGCGAGCTGCGCTACCGGCAGCCGATCCTCGGCCCGGACACGCTGCTGATCGCCGTCTCGCAGTCGGGCGAGACCGCCGACACGCTCGCCGCGGTCGAGGAGGCGCGCGCCTCGAACGCCAAGGTCCTGGCGATCTGCAACGTGGTCGACTCGTCGATCCCGCGCCGCTCGCACGCGGTGCTGTACACGCACGCCGGCCCCGAGATCTCGGTCGCGAGCACCAAGGCGTTCACGACCCAGCTCACCGCGTTCTACCTGCTCGCGCTGCACCTCGGGCGGCTGCTCGGACGGCTCGACGAAACCAAGGGCCGCGCCCTGGTCAGCGACCTCGTCAACCTGCCGAGCCTCGTGCAGGAGACGCTGTCACGCGAGAAGCAGATCGAGAAGATCGCGAAGAAGTACGGCCACGCCAAGGACTTCCTGTACCTCGGCCGCGGCATCAACTACCCGATCGCGCTCGAGGGCGCGCTCAAGCTGAAGGAGATCTCCTACATCCACGCCGAGGGATACCCGGCGGGGGAGATGAAGCACGGCCCGATCGCCCTGATCGACGAGCAGCTGCCCGTCGTGGTCCTGCTGCCGAAGGACCCGATGTACCCCAAGACGCTCTCGAACCTGAAGGAGGTCGAGGCGCGCGGCGGGCGCATCATCGCGATCACCGACGCGCCGTCGCCGGAGCTCGAAGAGATCGCCTGGGAGGTGGTGACCATCCCGCAGGTGAACCACCTGCTGGCACCCATCCTGCTGGTGATCCCGCTCCAGCTGCTCGCCTACTTCATCGCCGTCTACCGCGGCAGCGACGTCGACCAGCCACGCAACCTAGCCAAGAGCGTGACGGTCGAGTAAGCATCTGCCCGCCGCTCCTGTCTTCACCCGCTTAAGGCAACCGCCCTCGCGTGACGATGTTTCGTCACGGAGCGTGTCGTGAGCGACGGCATCCGCGCAGAAGACAAGTTCCGACAGCTCCTCGAGTCCGCACCCGATGCGATCGTCGGTGTCGACCGCGAGGGTCGGATCGTCCTCGTCAACTCGCAGACCGAGCGGATGTTCGGCTACGAGCGCAACGAGCTGCTCGGCCAGCCGATCGAGATCCTGCTCCCCGAGCGCCTGCGCGCAGCGCACGGCGAGCACCGTGAGCGCTACTACGCGGACCCGCGCACGCGCCCGATGGGCGTCGGGCTCGACCTATCCGGACGCCGCAAGGACGGCAGCGAGTTCCCCTGCGAGATCAGCCTGAGCCCGCTCACCACGGACGAGGGCGTCCTGGTGACGAGCATCATCCGCGACCTCACCGAGCGCCGGCGCGCGGAGGAGGAGCGCCTGCGCCTGATGCGCGAGCGCACCGAGGCCGAGATCGCGAACCGGACGAAGGACGAGTTCCTCGCCACCGTGTCGCACGAGCTGCGCACGCCGCTGCAGGCGATCCTGGGCTGGGTGCGCATGCTGCGCTCCGGCACGCTCGACGAGACCGTCGCCAACCGCGCCCTCGAGACGATCGAGCGCAACGCGCGCATCCAGGCGCGTCTGATCGAGGACCTGCTCGACGTCTCGCGCATCGTCACGGGCAAGATTCGCCTCGACGCGCGCGTCCTCGAGCTGCCGCCGGTGATCGACGCGGCGGTCGACGCGGTGCGCTCGATGGCCTACGCGCGCCGCATCCGGCTGCACACGCTGATCGACCCGCGCATTGGACGCGTCTGGGGCGACGCCGACCGCCTGCAGCAGGTCGTGTGGAACCTGCTGTCGAACGCGGTGAAGTTCACGCCCGAGGGCGGCAAGGTCGAGATCCGGCTGGAGGAGGGCGTGCGCGAGACCCAGCCGCCCTCTCGCGTCGCGCGCATCAGCGTGACCGACACCGGCAAGGGGATCGACCCGTCGTTCGCGGCGCACGCCTTCGATCGCTTCACGCAGGCCGACCGCGGCAGCACGCGGCTGCACGGCGGGCTCGGGCTCGGCCTGGCGATCGTCCGCAACCTGGTCGAGCTGCACGGCGGCACGACGCGCGTCCACAGCGAGGGCGAAGGAAAGGGCGCGACGTTCATCGTCGAGCTGCCGCTGCTCGAGGAGCAGCCGAGCGAGCCGACGCCCGAGGTGCGCACGGACGATCCGCCGGCTCAGCAGTACGCGCGGCTCGACGGCCTCGTGGTCTTGATCGTCGACGACGAGCCAGACACCCTCGACGTCGTGGGCGAGGTGCTACGCTCCGCCGGAGCACAGGTCGTGACCGCGACCTCGGCGACCGACGCGCTCGAGAAGTTCGAGCACCGGGCGCCCGACGTGCTGGTCAGCGACCTCGCGATGCCGGGCGAGGACGGCTTCGCGCTGATCCGCAAGATCCGCGCGCGCGACCCCGAGCGCGGCGGTCGGATCCCCGCCATCGCGCTCAGCGCGTACTCCGGCGCCGAGGACCGTCGGCAGTCGCTCAACGCGGGCTACCAGCTGCACGTCGCGAAGCCCATCGAGCCCCACGAGCTGGTGAAGGTGCTCCACGAGCTGTCGCCCGGGCGGGCGGAGCACGCCTCTTGATCTGAGCGCACCGTGTCGGGGATCGTCGCGCTGCTGCTGCTCGCCATCCTGAGCGCCGCAGACGGCGCGCGAGCCGCGAACGCGCGCGAGGCTACGCCGGGTGAAGCAGGGCGCTGGTCCGCGGTGGCCATCGTCGTCGCCGCCGCGCTCGGGGCAGCGGCGATCGCCGCGGCGCTGCACGCGCGTCGCCTGAAGCGGCAGCTCGCGGAAGCGCAGGCGGCGCTCGACGCCGAGCGCGCCCAGCAGCAGCGCCTCGTGCAGCAGCACCTCGAGGAGAAGCGCCGGCTCACCGACGCGCTCGCGGAAGCGTACGACGACGCGCCCTACGGCCGGCACTCGCTCGACGCCGACGGCACGTACATCGCCGTCAACCGCACGGAGCTCCGGCTCCTCGGCTACGAGCGCTCGGAAGTCGTCGGCAAGCTCAAATTTACCGACGTGCTGACGGAGCCGAGCCGCGAGCGCTTCGCGCGCGAGTTCCCGCGCTTCAAGGAGCTCGGCCAGGTCGACGACGTCGAGTTCGACCTCGTGCGCAAGGACGGCACGATCCTGCCCGTCCTGCTCAGCTCGACCGCCGTTCGCGACGCGGACGGCCGTTTCGTCCGCAGCGAGGCGACGATCGCCGTCGATCGGCGCCGCCAGCTCCCCGAGCACGTTCTGCAGAGCGCGTATTCCGAGCTCGAGCGTCGGGTCGAGGAGCGCACCGCCGAGCTCAACGCGGTGATCGCGACCCTGCGCGACGAGATCGAGGAGCGCGAGCGCGCCGAGGAGCTGCTGCGGCAGAGCGAGGCGCGCGCACGTGCGGTGATCGACTCGTCGATCGACGGCATCATCACGATCGACGAGGCTGGCATCGTCGAGACGGTGAACCCGGCGGCCGAGCGGATGTTCGGCTGGCCCGAGAAGGAGATCGCGGGCCGCAACATCACGCTGCTCATGCCGGAGCCGTACGCCGAGCAGCATGCGGAAGCGCTGCGGCGCCGCCTCGAGACCGGCGAGCGCAACTTCGTCGGCTTCCGCCGCGAGGTCGCCGGAAAGCGCCGCGACGGCACGACCTTCCCCCTCGAGATCTCGGTGAGCGAGCTCTACCTGGGCGGGCGTCGCCTGTTCCGCGGCACGGTGCGCGACTTGACGGAGATCAAGCGCGCGGCGGAGCACGTCGCGCAGCTCCAGGAGCAGCTCCAGCGCAACGAGGTGATGGCGCGCATCGGCGCGTTGGTCGCGGGCTTCGCGCACGAGGCGCGCAACCCGCTGTTCGGCATCTCCGCCGTCCTCGACGCCTTCGTCGCGCGCTTCGGCGACCGTGAGGAGTACAACGAGTACTTGACGCTGCTGCGTCGCGACGTCCGGCGGCTCACCGACCTGATGCACGACCTGCTGATCTTCGGCCGGCCGGTCCTCGAGCTGCACGACGGCACGCTGCGCCAGGTCGTCGACGAAGCTCTTGCCCAGTGCCGTCGACTGGCGGAAGAGAAATCGGTCGCGCTCGAGGCCGTTCTGCCATCCACCGATCTGCGGATCCGGGTGAACGAGCGGCTCGTGCGCGCGCTCCAGAACGTGTTGCAGAACGCGATCCAGTTCTCGCCGAGCGGCTCGACCGTCCGCGTGGAGGCCGAGGTCGTGAACGACGGCAACGGCGCCGCGAGCGTCGAGTGCCGCGTGCGCGACAGCGGCCCCGGGCTCGCGCCCGAGGACCTCGACCGGCTGTTCGAGCCGTTCTTCTCGCGGCGCGCGGGCGGCACGGGACTCGGCCTCGCGATCGTGCAACGCATCGTCGACGAGCACGGCGGTACGGTGACCGCGGCGAACCATCCGGAAGGCGGCGCGGTCATCTCGCTGCGCCTGCCGCTGCCGTGAGAGGAGGCCGAGAGGAGTCGACATGGCGAGCCGGATCCTGCTGGTCGACGACGAGATGGCGATCCGCTTCGGCGTCCGCGAGTTCCTGCGGAGCCACGGCTACGAGGTCGACGAGGCCGACTCGTGCGCGCGCGCCGAGGAGCTGTTCCGCGCCTCGCCGCCCGACGCGGCGCTGCTCGACCACCGCCTGCCCGACGGCACCGCGCTCGACCTGCTGCCGCGGCTGCGCAGCATCGACCCGACGGTACCGCTCGCGGTCCTGACCGGGCACGGCTCGATCGATCTGGCGGTCGAAGCCGTCAAGCAAGGCGCCGAGCAGTTCCTCACCAAGCCGATCGAGCTGCCGGCGCTGCTGGTCGTCCTCGAGCGCATGCTGGAATCGCATCGCAGCCAGCGCCGCCAGCTCGCCGACGAGGTGCGCCGGCAGAAGACCGCGCTCGACCCCTTCCTCGGCACGACGAGGGCGATCCGCACGCTGGCCGAGGAAGCGAAGCGGGTCGCGGGCACCGACCGTCCGGTGCTGATCCAGGGCGAGACCGGCTCGGGCAAGGGCGTCCTCGCGCGCTGGCTGCACGAGAACAGCCCGCGCGCGCAGGAGGCCTTCGTCGACCTGAACTGCGCGGGGCTCGCGCCGGAGCTCGTCGAGAGCGAGCTCTTCGGCCACGAGCGCGGCGCCTTCACCGGCGCGGTGAGCACCAAGCAGGGCATGCTCGAGATCGCGCACCGCGGGACGGTGTTCCTCGACGAGATCGGCGACCTCGGCGCCTCGGTGCAGCCGCGGCTCCTGAAGGTGCTCGAGGAGCGGCGCTTCCGCCGGGTCGGCAGCGTGCGCGATCGCCAGGTCGACGTCCGGCTGCTGAGCGCGACGCACCGCAATCTGCTGAAGGCAGCGCAGGCCGGCGAGTTCCGCGCCGACCTCTACTACCGCATCAGCACGATCACGCTGTGGGTGCCGCCGCTGCGCGAGCGCGTCGACGACATCGAGCTGCTCGCGACCGATCTGCTCGACCGGATCACCGCCGAGGTCGGTCGGCGCGGCATCGAGCTCGGCCCGGACGCGCTCGACGCGCTCCGGCGCTACCACTGGCCGGGCAACGTGCGCGAGCTGCGCAACGTCCTCGAGCGCGCCGTGCTGCTCTCGACCGGCAGCAAGATCACGAGCCGCGACCTGCGCTTCGAGGCGGGTCCGGAGGTCGGCGCGCCGACGCCGCACGCGGCGCCCAGCCACAACGACACCAAGCTCACGCTTCTCGAGCTCGAACGCCGGCACATCGAGGCGGTTCTCATCGAAGAGAACGGCCACGTCGGACGGGCTGCGGTCCGCCTGGGCATCCCGCGTAGCTCTCTCTATCAAAAGGTCGCGCGGCTCGGGATCGTCGTCCCGCGCCGCTGACCGCGTCTCGTCCCGTGTCTGGAATCCAGATCCGGGACAGCCTCGCCGCGACGCCAAGCCGCGAAAACTCCACGTAGAGCCGAGGTCTTCCCCGCCTCGGCCTCTGGCATCGACCGTGCGTAAGCACCCCGCCGTGACCAGCCAGGAACATACGGCGGAGCGGCACGAGGGGCGGCGGATTCTCCTGGTCGACGACGAGGAGTCCGTCCTGTTCGCCATGCAGCAATACTTCCAGCTTCGAGGACACGAGGTTCACCGTGCCGCCGACGCCGACAGCGCGCAGCGCCTGCTCGACGAGCTGTCGTTCGCCTGGGTCGTCACCGACCTGCACCTGACGCCGGCCCGCGAGGGCAACGGCATCGAGGTCGCGCGCAAGGCGCGCAACGTCGGCGTCGAGCGCGTCGTCCTCCTCACCGCACACCGTACGGTCGCCATCGACCAGGAAGCCGCTCTCGCCGGCATCGACCGCGTGATCGCCAAGCCGGTGCGGCTGCCCGAGCTCGAGGCCCTGCTCGCCGGGGCGGAGCCGGTCCAGTGACGCTGCTCCACTCCATGCCGCACCACGAGCGTGCCGCCCGCCGGCGCGCTCGTGCACCGCGTTGCGAGGAGAGCGGCGAGGCGCGCGTCCGCCGGGTGCTCGCGTCGATCAGCCAGAAGCTCATGCGGACGCTCGCGCGTCCGGCGCTGATCGACGAGCTCTGTCAGCTCGCGGCCGAGGCGCTCGAGAGCGCGGCGAGCAGCATGCTGCTGCGCGAGCCCGGCAGCACGACCTTGCTGCCCGTCTCGGCGTTCGGCGACGGGCGACGCTTCGCGCAGCTCAGCGAGACCGCGCCCGCGACCCTTTCCGCGACCATCGGCCGCCTCGAGCACGACGACGCCGTCGTCGTCGACGCGCCCGATCAGGACCGCACGGTCGACGGCGAGCCGACGTCCTGGATCGCGATCGCGATCCGCGGCATCGATCGGCTCGCGGGCATCCTGTTCGTCGGCCGGGTCGGCGCGACGCGCTTCTCGACGACCGATCGACGCATCGCCGAGGGCATCTCGCGGATGGCGTCGCTCGCGCTCGAGAACGCGCGGCTCGTCGAGGAGCTCGAGCGCGCGAACCGCGTCAAGTCGGACTTCGTCGCCACGATGTCGCACGAGCTGCGCACGCCGCTGCACATCATCCTCGGCTACCTGAGCCTGCTCATCGACGGCGACTTCGGAACGGTCTCGGAGAGCCAGCGCGAGGTTCTGACCCTCGTCGATCGCAACGCGCACGCGCTGCTCGAGCTCGTGCAGGACACGCTCGACCTGAGCCGCCTCGAGCGCGACAGCCTGCCGCTCAACCGACGCGAGGTGGCCCCGGCCGCGCTGCTCGACTCGCTGCGCCGCGACACCCGCAAGCTGCAGCGCAGCAGCGCGGTCTCGGTGCACTGGAATGCGGAGGAGAACCTGCCGCTGCTGTTCACCGATCCCGGCAAGCTCAAAATCGCGCTGCGCAACCTGGTGGCGAACGCGTACAAGTTCACCGCTTCGGGCTCGGTCACGATCTCGGCGCGGGCGTGCGGCGAGGGCGTCGAGTTCTCGGTGCGCGACACCGGCATCGGCATCCCGCCCGAGTCGTTCGAGCAGATCTTCGAGCCCTTCACGCAGCTCGGCCCGACGTCGACGCGGCGCTACGGCGGCGTCGGCATGGGCCTGTACATCGCACGACGTCTCACGGAGCTGCTCGGCGGCACGATCGGCGTCACCAGCCGCCGTGGTGAAGGCTCCACGTTCAACATCTGGATCCCCAGCACGGGGATCACCGCTTCGCGCCCCGGCCGCACGTCCGGCCCGGCGTCGGAATCGAATCAGTCCTGAGGAGGAGTTTCGCAGTGAGCCATCCGGTCCATCAGGGGTCCGCCACCGCCGCGCAGCCCGCGCGCTGCGTTCCCGCACCACAACTCATCGGTGAGCATCCGCTGATGCAGCAGATCCGCAAGCTCGTCGATCGCGTTGCGACGAGCGACGTCACCGTGCTGGTGCACGGTGAGAGCGGGACCGGCAAGGAGGTCGTGGCGCGCATGATCCACGCGCGCAGCGCACGCGCTGGCCAGCCGTTCATCGCCGTCAACTGCGGCGCGATCCCGGCGGAGCTGCTCGAGTCCGAGATGTTCGGTCACGAGCGCGGCTCCTTCACGGGCGCCATCTCGTCGCGCGCGGGCATGTTCCAGCTCGCGAACGGCGGGACGATCTTTCTCGACGAGGTCTCGGAGATGAGCCCCGCGCTCCAGGTCAAGCTGCTGCGCGTCCTGCAGGAGCGCGAGGTGCGGCCGGTCGGCTCCGACCGCAGCGTCAAGATCGACGTCCGCGTCATCGCGGCGACCAACAAGAACCTCGAGAACGAGATCGCGGCGGGGCGCTTCCGCGAGGACCTCTTCTACCGCCTGAACGTCGTGCCCGTCCCGTTGCCGCCGCTGCGCGAGCGTCGCTCGGACGTGCCCCTGCTCGTCGAGCACTACCTCGAGCGTCACAAGCAGCGGCACCGTCGCGAGGAGGTGCGCATCACCGAGGAGGCGTTGGTCCACCTCTGGGAGCACGACTGGCCGGGCAACGTCCGCGAGCTCGAGAACCTGGTCGAGCGCCTGGTGATCCTCTGCGAGGGCGACACCATCGACGTCTGCGACCTGCCGCCCCAGATGCGGACGTTCCTGTCGCGGCGCGCGATCCCCAACATCCAGCTCGGCGACAACGGGATCGATCTCAACAGCATCGTCGAGGAGTTCGAGAACGCCCTGATCCGCAAGGCGCTCGACCGCACGCACGGCAACAAGCAGGCGGCGGCGCGGCTGCTCGGCGTGAACCGCACGACGCTGGTCGCGAAGCTGCGCCGGCGCGAGGACGTGTTCGGACCGCTCGTCGGCGGCGACGACGAGCCGACGCCGCCGGTTCAGGTGCAGACCCAGCCGCAGCCTCAGGCCTACGCCTGACGGCTCACGCTCGGGCCCGCGCCCGACGCCTCACGGAATCACGCCGCGCTCCTTGAGCGCGGCGATCTCCTCCCAGTCGCGTCCGAGCTCGAGCAGCACCTCCTCGGTGTGCTGACCGGGCTCCGGCACGGTGCGCGCGGCTTCCCACGGCGTGCCGAGGAAGTCGACCGGCGTGGCGAGCTGCTCGGGGAGCCCTTCCTGCGCATCGAACGGGACGATGCCGCCCGACGCACGGACCTGCGGGTCGTTCACGATGTCGTCGCAGTTCTGCACCGGCGCCCACCAGACGTTCTCGCGCGCGAAGATCTCCGCCCACTCGGAAAGCGGTCGCTTGGCGATCTCCTCGTCGAGGATGCGCACGACCTCGAGCGCGTTCTCGCGGCGCGCGACGATGTCCTTGGTGCGCGGGTCGGTCAGCAGATCGGGCCTGCCGATCGCGCGGCAGACGTCCGGCCAGTGGCGGTCCGCTTCGAGGCCGATCAGCCACAGCCAGCGTCCGCAGCCGGCGCGGTAGCTGTTCGCGATCGGGTTCGGCGACGCGTCGCGCGTCGCCGGCGGCGCGACGTAGCCGAAGCGCAGCCGCGTCGCGACGTCCCAGCCGACGACGTACATGCCGGTACGCAGGAGCGACGTGACGACGTGCTGCCCGCGGCCCGTGCGCTCGCGCGCGTAGAGCGCCGCGGCGACCGCGCCGGCCGCGGTGATCGCGGTCGTGTGGTCGCCCATGCCGCCGCGCTGCACCGGCGGCTCGTGCCCCTCCGGGGTCAGCATCGCCGCGACCCCGCCGCGCGACCAGAACGCGCCGATGTCGTACGCCGGACGGTCGCGATCGGGTCCGGTCACGCCGTAGCCGGTGACCGAGCAGTAGACCAGGCGCGGATTGCGCGCCGAAAGCGTGTCGTAGTCGAGGCCGAGCTCGGCGAGCGCGCGCGGGCGCAGGTTCGAGACGAAGACGTCGGCCCGGTCGACCAGCTCGGCGGCGATCGCGCGACCCTCCTCGTGCTTGAGATCGAGGATCACCGAGCGCTTGCCGCGGTTGTCGAGCTCGAACGGCGGGTTGAACGGCACCTCGATGCCGACCGCGGAGAGGAAGATGCCGCGGAACGGGTCGCCGCGCGGCGGCTCGATCTTGATGACCTCGGCGCCCCAGTCGCACAGCACGCCGGCCGTCGCCGGCCCCGCGACCCAGAACCCGAGCTCGACCACCTTGATGCCCTCGAGCGGACCCGCCATGGGGATCGCTTGCCCGCGCCGCGGCCTGGGGTCAACGGCCTGCCGCGTCACGCCGCGAGCCCCGCGTCGACACCCGTGACCGCCGCGCCGCTCGGGTCGTCGGCGAGCGCACCTTGCAAGGTCCACACCGCGGGTGTTGACTCTCGGCCGTGATCAACGACCCACCGCGAGCGCTGTTCGACACCTCGACCAAGCGCGGCTCGGTCGCGACCATCGAGGAGGCGATCGCCGAGTACAAGGCCGGCCGGATGGTCATCATCATGGACGATGAGGACCGCGAGAACGAGGGCGACCTGTGCATGGCCGCGGAGAAGGTCACGCCCGAGGCGATCAACTTCATGGCCACCGAGGGGCGCGGCCTGATCTGCCTGCCGGTCACCGGCGAGAAGCTGCGCGAGCTCGGCCTGCCGATGATGGTCGCCGAGAACACCGCGCCGCTCGGCACCGCGTTCACGGTGTCGATCGACGCTCGCCACGGCATCACCTCGGGCGTCTCGGCGAAGGACCGCGCGAAGACGATCCTCACCGCGGTCGCCGACGGCGCGACGCCGAGCGACATCCGCACGCCGGGTCACATCTTCCCGCTGCGGGCGCGCGACGGCGGCGTCCTGGTCCGCACCGGCCAGACGGAAGCGGCCGTCGACCTCGCACGCCTCGCCGGGCTCAAGCCCGCCGCCGTCATCTGCGAGATCATGAAGCCCGACGGCACGATGGCGCGGCTCCCGGACCTCAAGCGCTTCGCCGCGCGCTTCAACCTGAAGCTCGTCACCATCGCGGACCTGATCCAGTACCGGCTGCGGCACGACTCGCTCGTGCACCGCGTCGCCGAGGCCCCGATCGTGAGCCGCTTCGGCGGCGAGTTCCGCGCCTACGTCTACCGCAGCGACGTCGACGGCGGTGAGCACCTCGCGCTGGTCAAGGGCGACATCCGACCCGACGAGCCGACGCTCGTGCGCGCGCACGCGGAGTACCTGCCCGGCGACGTCTTCGGCTTCGTCAAGCGCAACACCGGCGAGCTCCTGCACCGCGCGATGGAGATCATCGCCGCGGAGGGCAAGGGCGTCGTGCTCTACCTCAAGCGCGAGCCGGGCACCGAGATGTTCGCGCCGCGCGGCGATCAGACGGCGCGCGACGAGGACGATCCCGACGTCCGCAAGCCGAGCACGATGTCGACCGCGCGGCTCAAGGAGTTCCGCGAGTACGGCATCGGCGCGCAGATCCTGCGCGACATCGGCGTCGGCAAGATCCGCCTGATCAGCAACTACCGTCGTCGCCTGGTGAGCCTGCCCGGCTTCGGCCTCGAGGTGGTCGAGACGGTGCCGCTCGACGTGGCGCCGTCCGGAGCGCACGGCGCGGCCGACATCGCGCGTGCGCGGCGGACGACGCGCTCGACCCGGCCCGCGCGCATCGCCGCCGTGCGCCGCGCGCGCCGCTGAGCGGCGTCAAGCAAACGATCAGCGCTTCGGTCGGTAGTCGAAGCCGAGCAGCACGAACTGCGTGTCGAGGCCGCGGTTCGGCTCCTCGATGCCGGCGTTCGAGATGTGCCGCCAGCGGTAGGACAGGTTCAGCGCCATCTGGTCGTTGAAGAAGAACTGGATGCCGCCGCCGCCGTACGAGCTGAACTCGAACGGCCCGCTGAGCTGGAGCCCCTGGAGCCCGGTGTACATGACGCCGGTGCCGGCGGTCAGGTACGGCACGACCCACTGGCCGCGGTCGTAGGAGAGCTTGAGCACGATCGGGTGCACGCCGACCTCGATCGCGTCCTGGTGGTTCGTGACCCCGGCGATCCAGGGCTCGACCATCCACTGCAGGTCGAGGCCGTGGCGGGCGAGCGGCTCGTCGATCAGGTCCGGCAGGAACCAGCCGAAGCGCAGGAACATCGGCACGACCTGCACGTTGCCGCGATCGGAGAAGCCGTAGCCGGTCGCGACCCCGATCTCCTGCAGGCCGCTGCGGTCGGCGCTGCCGCCTTCCGCACCGCTGCCTTGCGAGGGGACGAGAGCGACGAGCCCGAGGACGAGAATCAAAGCTGCAGCGAGCGGCAAACGGCGCATCGTGGTATCCTTTCCGGCTGTTCCGATGGGAAGGTCGCACCTAGCCCGCCGCCTTGGCCGTCGCAATGACGGCGCGATGCACGCGAGCCTTCTCGGAGCCGCACCCGCCTGCAGGACCACAGTGCCAGCCCCCAGCCTCGCGACCCCGATGAGCGTCCGGACGCCGGTCCGTGCGGCTGCCGCGGCGCTCCTCGGCCTGCTCGCCCTCGCCTGCCTGGTCGCACCGGCCGGCGCGACGCCGGTCGTCGAGCTGACGGGCCGCATCGAGCCCGACCCGCAGGGCGGCGTGCGCGTGATCGCGGTCGCCGACGTCGCGCGCGGCTACCACGTCAACGCGCACCGCCCGACCGAGGACTTCCTGATCCCGACCGTGCTGACGGTGTCCGCGGACGGCGTCCGCTTCGACGAGCCGCAGTACCCCACGCCGATCGCGCAGCGCTTCGCGTTCGCCGGCGACGAGCCGCTGCTGGTCTATTCCGGCCGCTTCGAGATCGTCGCGCGCGCGCCCGCCGCGCCGACGGCGCCGGTCGAGCTGCGCCTGCGCTACCAGGCCTGCGACGACGAGCGCTGCCTGCCGCCCGCGACCGCGGTCGCGACGCTCGATCCCCGTGACGGTACGACGGTCAGCGCCACGGTGAGCACGACCGGCGCCGGGTACCGCATCGCGGACGATCCGAACGCCAACGCGCTGACGCGCTGGCTCGCCGACGCGAGCCTGCCGACCGCGCTGCTCGTCACGCTGGTCCTGGGCTTGATGCTGAACCTCACGCCCTGCGTGTACCCGCTCGTCTCGGTCACGATCGGCTACTTCGGCAGCCAGGCGCAGCCGGGGACGCGCTCGGGGCGCGCGTGGCCGCTCGCGGTCGCCTACGTCCTCGGCATCACGGTGAGCTTCGCCGCGCTCGGCGTCAGCGCCGCGCTCTTCGGCGGCTTGTTCGGCGCGCCGCTGCAGCATCCGTCGGTGCTGATCGGTCTCGCGGTGCTGATGCTGGTCCTCGCCGGGGCGAGCTTCGGCTTCTACGAGATCCGCGCGCCGGCGGCGCTGGTGAACAAGGTCGGCGGCTCGTCGGCCGGGATCGGCGGCGCCGCGTTCATGGGTTTGACCATGGGCGTCGTCGCGGCGCCGTGCATCGGACCTGTCGTTCTGGGACTGCTGGTCTACGTCGGCGCGCAGCGCGACGCGCTGCTGGGCTTCCTGCTCTTCTTCACGCTCGGCCTCGGCATGGGCCTGCCGTACATCCTGCTCGCCTCGGCGGCGGGCGCGATCGCGAAGCTGCCGCGCTCGGGCGAGTGGCTCGCGTGGGTCAACCGGCTGTTCGGCACGCTGCTCGCGGGCATGGCGCTCTACTTCGTGTCGCCGCTGCTCGATGAGCGCGTTCTGCAGGTCGTCGTGCCGCTCTACGTCGCCGCGGCCGGCCTGTACCTCGGCTTCTTCGAGCGCTCGGCGCGCGCGCTGCGCTGGTTCACCCTCGGACGCCGCGCGCTCGGGGTCACAGCACTCGTGGTCGCCGCGTGGATCGCGCTGCCGAGCGCGCAGGCGCGCGACGCGATCCGCTGGCAGCCGCTCGCGGAGCGCTCGCTCGACGGGGCCGCCGCCGCCGGTCGCCCCGCGCTGGTCGAGTTCGCCGCCGACTGGTGCCTGCCCTGCCTCGAGATGAAGCGGACGACCTTCGTCGACCCCGACGTGACGCGCGAGGCCGCGCACTTCGCGACCTTCATCGCCGACGTCACCGAGTCGAGCCCGGAGAACGACGCGCTGCTCGCGGAGTTCCGGGTGATCGGCGTCCCGACGATCATCGCCTACGGACCGGACGGCGCCGAGGTCGAGCGTCTGGTCGGCTTCGTCGACGGCCCGACGCTCCTGCGCGTCATGCAGCGCGCACGCGGGCGCGGCGCCGGTGACGGCGAGGCGCCGAGCCTAACCGGACTCGGGGAACAGCGTCGGGACGTAGTAGCCGCGGAAGGGCGTGTAGTCGCCGCGGACCATGTAGGTGCAGAGCGAGTGCACCTCGAGGCGGCGCTCGGCGCCGAGCGCGCGGACCAGGTCGTCGAGGCGCGCCGGAACGAGTAGCCGCACGTCGCTGTCGGTCGGCAGGTCGGCGGTGCCGGCCGCGATCAGGTCGAGCGCCGTCTCGAGCGACTCCGCGACGAGCGGCCCCAGCACCGCGACCCCGCCGCGCACGATCCGCGCGAGCATGCCGCCGTCGGCGAGGAAGAGCTCGCCCAGGCGCAGCAGGAGCGCGTGGTCCTGCGGGCGGTCGATGCCGAGCAGGCGACGCTCGAGATCGCGGAAGTGCGCGAGGTCGCCCCTGTACGCGCGACGCACGCCGCGCGCGCCGCGGCGCGAGCTGCGGAAGCTCGCGCGCAGCAGCACCTCGCGCGCGACGAAGCCCGTGCGGCAGTAGAGCGCGAACGCCGTCTCGTTGAACGCGTCCTGGATGAGCCGCAGCGACGCGACGCCCGCGGCGTCGGCGCGCCGGCACACCTCCTCCATCAGCGCGAGTCCGGCGCCGATGCCCTGGCACGGCGGATCGACCGTGATCGGCCCCGCACCGGCGGTCGCGCCGCGGACGTGCAGGAAGGCGCTGCCCGCGACCCGTCCGCCGACCGTCACGACGACGCAGCCGCCCGGGTCGAGCTCGCGGTACGCGTTCGCGATCACGCCCCCGACCGCCGCGTCGGTCACCACCGGACCGAAGCCGCGGCGCTGGTAGATCTCGTTGAACGCGTCGCGAAAGATCTCCGCGACGCGAGGGACGTCGCTCGCAGTCATGTCCCGGACGGCGACCGTCCGCGCCATCCCTGGTCGCTGACCGCGCACTGCCCTGCCGTTATAGCACGATCGCGCGCGCACGAGACGCGCGCCTTGCGAGCCGCGCGGCGCTCTGGAAGAGCCACGGGCGAGCGGCGCCACCGATGCTTGACGACCTCTACTTCGCCGATCCCCGCGTCACGCTGGTGCCGCTCGAGCAGCTCGATCGCGACGGGGTCGCACCGGAGTTCGCAGCCAAGCTGTGCGAGCGCCGCGGCTGGTCCGCAGAGCAGGTCGAGCTGCTCGGCGACGGCATCGCGCTCTACTGGCGCCGCCTCGAGGATCTCGCGCGCCGCACCGGGACGATCGCGCCGCCGCGGCTGCGCAGCGTCGCCGTGGTCGACGCCGCGGACGCGGTCCGTCCCTACGCCGCGATGCTCAACGTCTCGGCCTGGACGCTCTACGCGTGCGACCTCGATCCTGCGTCGTCGGACGTCGAGCTCGTCGCCTACCTGCTCGCGCACGCGGACCGCATGGCGGAGACCGGCGAGGTGACGCTGGTCGGCGTGCACCTCGCGGCGTGGTGGTTCGAGCGCTCGCAGGCGGAGCGCGACGCGTTCGCGCGTGCGGTCGAGGCCTCGCGGCGTCCCGACGCCGATCTGCTCCGCGCGATCGCGGCCGCGATCCCCTGGCTGCGCGAGCTGCGCCACGAGCGGCTGCGTCCGCCGGGCAAGCCGGGCGGGCACCGCGCGATCCCCGGCACGGGTCTGCTCGTGCCGCGCGCGCACGAGGCGGAACCCGAGCGTCTCGTGCGTCGCTGTCGCGACGCCGCGGCTGCGACGCTCGAGCGCTTTCACGCGCGCTGGCGCGCGCCCGACGCTCGTCTGGTCGCCGAGCTCTGCGCGTGGCTGCGCGACGACGCGCCGCCACTCGTCGTCACGGGGCGCGGCGGCGAGGTGCTCTGGCAGCCTGGGTCGGCGAGCGCGTCGTCACGCCTCGAGTCCGAGCTCGCGCCGGCGGGTGCCGCGGCGGTGCGTGAGATCCACGCCGACCTGGCGCTGATCGCGGAGCACACGCGACGCTTCCGCGCGGCGCTGGTCGCGCCCGAAGCGCTGCCGCCGCCCGACCCCGAGATCGCGCAGTCGGGCTACGCCTACCTGCACCGCGAGCTCGCGCTCATCGCCTACAACCTGCACGAGCCCGGCATCGAGCGCCTCGCCGGGCCCGCCCTTCCCTGGGCGCGCGCCATGCTCGGCGCCCGCACGCTGCACGAGTGGGCGCATCTCGCGGTCGACGGCGGCTGCGTGCCGCGCTCGGTCGACGATCGCGCCTGGGACGAGCTGGTCGCGACCTTCGCCCAGCTGCTGGACGACGCGATCGCGCGCGCGCCGCGCGCGATCCGCGAGCGCTGCGCGCCCGACCTGCGCACGCTCGCGCGCGGCGGCGCCACACCGGGCGCGGCGCTCGCCGAGATCTTCGTGAGCCGCTTGCCCGACTACCGCGCGAACCTGCTCGCGCGCCGCTTTCTCTCCGACGTCGAGCGCGAGGTCTACGTGCGGCAGAACGTCCGGCCGCTCTCGGGCGCGTACCGCCCGGAGCAGCTCTGGCGGATGCTCGTGCGCTACCTCTACGAGACGCAGTACCTCGCGTTCAGCGAGGTGCCCGACCCGCGGCGCTACTTCCTCGCGTGCACGGGCTTCGCGCGCGAGTTCTTCGCGACCCGGGTGCTCGACGAGGCGCGCTTCGACGCGCTCGCCGCGGCCGCGCAGGCGCTGTGCGTCGCGCACCGGGTCGACGAGCGCCGCCTGCGTCCGGTTGCTGACGTATCGTTCGATTGACGCATCCGGCCGACGGCGCCCGCGGGGCGCACGGAAGTGCTTGCCTCGCGCGGTCGACCCGTGCCAACCGTCCGCCCATGGAAGCAGCGGTCATCGGCGCAGGTTCCTGGGGTACGGCGCTCGCGATCCAGCTGGCGCGCGCCGGGCATGCGGTCACTCTGTGGGCGCGCAACGTCGAGCACGTGCGCGAGATGCAGGAGACGCGCGAGAACAAGCGCTACCTGCCCGGCGTCAAGCTACCGCCGCCGCTCAACCCGACGGCGGACCTCGAGCAGGCGGTGCGCGCCGGCAAGCGCTTGCTGATCTGCGCGGTGCCGTCACACGCCGTGCGCGAAACGATGAGCCTCGCCGCGGCCTACATGCGCGGCGAGGAGGTCGTGGTGAGCGCGACCAAGGGCCTCGAGGAAGGCACCTCGAAGCGGATGAGCGAGGTGCTCGCCGAGTGCACGCCGTGCGCCGACCGCATCGCCGTCCTCGCCGGCCCGAGCTTCGCGAAGGAGGTCGCGGCCGAGATGCCGACGGTGGTGACCGTCGCCGCCGCCGACGGCAAGGTCGCGGACTTCGTCCAGCACGCGTTCGCGACGCCGATGTTCCGCGTCTATGCGCTCGAGGACGTCGTCGGGGCCGAGATCGGCGGCACGGTGAAGAACGTCATCGCGATCGCCGCGGGGGTCAGCGACGGGCTCGGCCTCGGGCACAACACCCGCGCCGGGATCATCACGCGCGGCCTCGCCGAGGTGAACCGGCTCGCGATGAAGCTCGGCGCCGACCCGCTCACCGTGACCGGGCTCGCCGGGCTCGGCGACCTCGTCCTGACCTGCACCGGCGAGCTGTCGCGCAACCGCTCGGTCGGCCTCCGGCTCGGCCGTGGCGAGACCCTGAGCGCGATCCTCGCCTCGATGACCCAGGTCGCGGAAGGCGTCCGCAACACCTTGACGGTGGACGACCTCGCCCGTACGCATCGGGTGGAAATGCCGATCACCGCGCAGATGCGCTGCCTCCTGTTCGAGGACAAGCCGCCGCGCGCGGCGATGGTCGACCTGATGACGCGCCAGCTCAAGCACGAGTTCGCGAGCTGACCTGCGCGTCCGGACGGGAGTCGAGGAAAGATGGCGAACAAGGGAACGTGCAAGGCCGACGGCTGCGACAAGGAGGTCGTCGGCAAGGGTTACTGCTCGCGGCACTACCGCAAGTGGAAGCGCGGCGAGATGCCCAAGCCGCGCTACAAGACCTGCCGGACGGCGGGCTGCCGCAAGAAGCAGGTCGCGAGCGGGCACTGCGAGGAGCACCAGAAGAACAAGCCGGCTGGCGCCGAGGCCCCGGCCGAGGCCGCGGCGAGCTGAGCGAGCGCGCGCGTCCGCCCGGCGCGCGGGCCGGGTGCCAATTGACAGGCACCCGGCCGCATGGTTCCTACGCCGTTTGCTTTGCGCGCGGACGTTGCCGCGTGCGCATCTAGCTCCTCGAATCCAAACGGGCGGTAACTATGAAACGCACTTATCAGCCGAGCAATCGTCGGCGAAAGAGAACGCACGGCTTTCTCGCGCGGATGGCGAGCCCGACCGGCCGACAGGTGCTGAAGCGCCGCCGTCGGAAGGGGCGGAAGCGCCTCACGGTCACGATCCCCGGCAAGCAGCCAGGTTGAGCCGGAGAGGCGCGTGGGGAGCAGCGCGGAGCGCTCCCGGCCGCAGTCGCTGCCGAAGTGTGCGCGGGTGCGCAAGCGCAGCGACTTCCTGCACGTGCAGTCGGCGGGGCGCCGCGTCCCGACGCGCCACTTTCTCGTCGTTCACCTCGCCGGGCACGACGGTCCGGCCCGTCTCGGGATCACGGTGACGAAGAAGATTGGCAACGCCGTGGTGCGTAACCGCGTGAAGCGCTGCGTGCGCGAGAGCTTCCGCACGCGGCGCAGCATGCTGCCGCAGGGCACGACGGTCGTGGTCATCGCGCGCGACGGCGCCGGCAAGCTCGGCGCCCGCGAGGTCGCCGACGAGCTCGCGCCCGCGTTCGCGCGCATCGCGGGCGACCGCTCGTCCGCGCAGGGTTCTTCCGCACGCGCCCAATGAGCGACCTGCCCGCCAAGCTTCTGCGGGCGTTGCTCCGCGTCTACCAGCTCGTCGTGTCGCCGCTGCTCGGGCCGGCCTGTCGCTACGTGCCGAGCTGCTCGGAGTACGCGCGCGAGGCGATCGAGCGCCACGGCGCGGCGCGCGGCTCGCTGCTCGCGCTGCGCCGCCTCGGCCGCTGTCACCCGCTCGGCGGCAGCGGCTTCGACCCCGTGCCGGAGGAGCCGACCGCGCATCGCCACGGCATCGCGCTGGCCTCGCTACGCCGGCTCAGGAGCAGAGCCTGAATGGATCGCCGGACGCTCCTCTTCATCAGCATCTCGGTGCTGATCATCGTGCTCTACCAGGAGCTGGTGCTGAAGCGGCTGCCGCAGCCGGAGCCGCCCCCGCCGGCGCCGGTCGAGACGGCGATGCCCGCAGCGAGCGCAGCCCCTGCAGCGGCCGCGGACACCCGCACGGACACGCTGGAGCAGGCGCTCGCCGAGCCGGTGGCCGAGGCGGAGAAGCTCGAGGGGCGCGACGTCACCGTCGAGACCGACCTCTACACGGCGGTCTTCACGACCCTCGGCGGGCGGCTCAAGAGCTTTCAGCTGAAGAAGTTCCGCAGCGGCCCGGAGGCCGGTAGCCCGCCGCTCGAGCTGGTGTCCGAGGCGCCGGAGCGCGAGCTGCCGATGGGCATCGAGCTGCGCGGCGCGTACGCCTGGTCCGACGCGCGCGTGCTCTACGAGCCGAACGTCGAGTCGCTCACCTTGAGCGGCAGCGACGAGGCGACCCTCGAGCTGCGCGCGCAGGTCGCGGGTCAGCCGATGGTGAAGCGTCTGACCTTCCGCGCCGGGCAGTACCCGATCGACCTCGCGATCGAGACGCCGTCGTTGAGCGTCCTGCCGAAGCAGCTTTCCGAGCCCTCCCCCGACGGCCAGCCGCCCGCGATCGCGCTCGTCTGGTCGAAGAAGATGGTCGAGCAGGAGAACGCGTCGTACGTCTTCGAGGGGCCGGCCGCGGTGATCAACGGCAAGCTCGTGCAGACCTCGGCCGACGACCTCGAGAAGCAGGAGATCCTCACCGGCACCGTCTCCTGGGCGGGCTTCGAGGACCACTACTTCCTGTCCGCCGCGGCGCCCAATCGCGCCACGGCCGTCGTCCTGCGTCCGCGTCTGCCGGTGATCGACCTCAAGATCCTGACGCCACGCGAGGGCGACGCCACGACGGTCGCCTACACGCTGTTCATCGGCCCGAAGGACGTCGACCGCCTCGAGGCCGCCGGGCACGACCTCGCGAAGGCGATGAACCTCGGCTGGTTCGGGCCGATCTCGCTGTTCCTGCTTTCGATCCTCAACTTCTCGCACCGCTTCACGGGCAACTACGGCTTCGACATCATCATCCTGACGGTGCTCGTGAAGCTCGCGTTCTGGCCGCTCACGCAGAAGAGCTTCCAGTCGATGCGCGAGATGCAGAAGCTCCAGCCGGAGATGCAGAAGCTTCGGGAGAAGTACAAGAACGACCCGAAGCAGATGAACACCGAGATCATGGAGCTCTACAAGCGGCACAAGGTGAACCCGCTCGGCGGGTGCCTGCCGATGCTGATCCAGATCCCGGTGTTCTTCGGCCTCTACCAGCTGCTCGCGAACACCATCGAGCTGCGCCACGCGCCGTTCGTGCTGTGGATCCACGATCTCTCAGCGCCCGAGCGGCTGCACGTCATGGGGTACGGCATCCCGGTGCTGACGCTGCTGCTCGGTGCGTCGATGTTCGCGCAGCAGAAGATGGCGCCGCCGCAGGGCGACCCGACTCAGCAGAAGATCATGATGTTCATGCCGGTGATCTTCACCTTCATGTTCATCGGCTTCCCGGCCGGGCTGACGCTCTACTGGCTGACCAACAACGTGCTCACCATCGCGCAGCAGTACTTCGTGATGCGCAGCGTGCCGAAGCCGGCGGCGGCGTAGCGTCTCCTTCGCTCTCCAAAATCGTTCTTGATGGCTGGCCGAGGGGCGGCTGGTCCGCGATGGGCGCGGTCGTCGGTGCGCCCCGCTCGCCAGTAAATCCTTCACTTGTCGGAGCCTGTGCCTGGGCTCGCCCGTGCCGGCGCGGCCGCGCCAGGGGCACGGTCTGGTAGATTCGGGGCACCGTGCCCGGCTACGTCGAGGATACGATCGTCGCGCTCGCGACCCCGCCGGGGGTCGGCGCGATCGCGGTGCTGCGGGTCAGCGGCCGTGACGCGCGCGCGATCGTCGCACGTCTGCTCGCCGGCCGTGCCGACGGCGCGCTTACCGCGGATCTGCTCGCGGACTCGCACCGCGCACGCCTCGCCGTCGTGCACGACCCCGAAGGCGGCGCTCCGATCGATCGCGTGCTCGTCCTGCCGATGCTCGCGCCGCGCAGCTACACCGGCGAGGACGTCGTCGAGCTGCACTGCCACGGCGGCACGCTGGTCCCCGACCGCATCCACCGCGCGCTGCTTCGTGCCGGCGCCCGCGCCGCGCGTCCGGGCGAGTTCACCGAGCGCGCCTTCCTGAACGGCAAGCTCGACCTCTGCCAGGCGGAAGCGGTAGCCGACCTGATCGAGGCGTCGAGCGAGGCCGGCCGCGCCGCCGCCTGGCGCCAGCTCGAGGGCGGTCTGTCGCGCCGCGTGCTCGCGCTGCGCGATCGGCTGCTCGACGTGCGCGCCCTCGTCGAGGCGCACCTCGACTTCCCCGAGGACGACCTGCCACCCGACGCGGAAGCGGAAATCGGCGATCGTCTGGCCGAGGTGGTCGACGCCCTCGACAGGCTCGCGGCGACCTTCGAGCGCGGACGCCTCGCCCGCGAGGGCGTGCGCGTCACGCTGGTCGGCAAGCCCAACGTCGGCAAGTCGTCGCTCATGAACGCCGTGCTCGGCCGCGAGCGGGCGCTGGTCAGCGAGCAGGCGGGCACCACGCGCGACTACCTCGAGGAGCCGGCGTCCGTCGGCGCGCTGCGCGTCCTGCTGTGCGACACGGCCGGATTGCGCGCGGGCGCGGACCTCGTCGAGAAGGCCGGCATCGAGCGGACCCGCGAGCGGATCGCGACCTCGGACGTCGTGGTCGCCGTGCTCGACGGCTCGGCGCCGCTCGATGGGGAGGACGCGGCCGTCCTCGAGGCGTGCGGGTCGCGACCGCGCGTCGTCGTGCGCAACAAGAGCGACCTGCCCGCGGCCTGGCGAGGCGTGCCGGCCGAGCTCGAGGTCTCGGCGCGCACCGGCGATGGGCTCGACGCCCTCGCCGCGTCGATCACCGCCAAGCTGCCGCAGGCGGCTCTTGCCGAGCCCGCGGACGACGCGCCGATCGTCACCCGCGCCCGTCACCACGTGGCGCTGGTCGGCGCGGCGGAAGCCGTTCGCAGGGCGCAGCTCGCGCTCGACCTCGCCCAGGGGCTCGAGCTCGTGTCCAGCGAGCTGCAGGTCGCGACGGCGGAGCTCGACGGCCTGGTCGGCGCGAGCAACATCGAGGACGTGCTCGACCGGGTCTTCAGCCGCTTCTGCGTTGGGAAGTAGCGCGCGATGCGTTACCAGCGCCGCGAGAGCCGCGAGGATTGTTTCACGTGAAACGGTTTGACGTCATCGTCGTCGGCGCCGGGCACGCCGGCATCGAGGCGGCGAGCGCCAGCGTCCGGATGGGCGCCGAGACGCTGCTGCTGACGCAGAACCTCGACCACATCGGACAGATGTCCTGCAACCCGGCGATCGGCGGGGTCGGCAAGGGACACCTGGTCAAGGAGATCGACGCCCTCGGCGGCGAGATGGCGCTCGCGATCGACGCGACCGGCATCCAGTTCCGCACGCTCAACATGCGCAAGGGACCGGCGGTGCGGGCGACCCGCGCGCAGGCCGACAAGGCGGCCTACCGCCGCTACATGAAGGCGCTCGTCGAGCGCATGTCCGGGCTCCTCGTGCGCCAGGCGTCGGTCGAGCGCTTGCTGGTCGAGGCGACGCGGGTCGTGGGTGTGGAGACCGCGCTCGGCGAGACCTTCCTCGGCGAGGCCGTCGTGCTGACCACGGGCACCTTCCTGCGCGGGCTGATGCACGTCGGCGAGCGCAGCCTGCCCGGTGGCCGCGCGGGAGACGCCGCCTCGGAGGGCCTGAGCCCCTGCCTCGAGGCCCTGGGCTTCCGGGTCGGGCGGCTCAAGACCGGGACCTGTCCGCGCCTCGACGCGCGCACGATCGATTTCGACCGCCTCGAGCTGCAGCCCGGGGACGACCCGCCCGCGCCCTTCTCGTTCCGCACCGACGCGATCCGGCAGCCCCAGGTGCCCTGCCACATCACCTACACCACCGCCCGGACGCACGAGATCATCCGCGCCAACCTCGAGCGCTCGCCGATGTTCAGCGGCAAGATCCGCAGCCGCGGGCCGCGCTACTGCCCGTCGATCGAGGACAAGATCGTGCGCTTCGCCGACAAGGAGCGCCACCAGATCTTCCTCGAGCCCGAGGGGCTCGACACCGTCGAGATCTACCCGAACGGCCTCTCGACCTCCCTGCCGCTCGAGGTCCAGATCGCGATGGTGCGCTCGATCCCCGGCCTCGAGGAGGCCGAGGTCATGCGCCCGGGCTACGCGATCGAGTACGACTTCGTCGATCCCCTCGAGCTGCAGCCGAGTCTCGAGACCAAGCGCGTCGAGCGGCTGTTCCTCGCCGGCCAGATCAACGGCACCACCGGCTACGAGGAAGCGGCGGCACAGGGTCTGATGGCCGGCATCAACGCCGTCCGTCGCGTTCGCGGCCTGCAGCCGGTCGTCCTCGGCCGCGCCCAGAGCTACACCGGCGTCCTGATCGACGACCTGGTGACCAAGGGCGTCGGCGGCGAGCCGTACCGGATGTTCACGTCGCGGGCCGAGCACCGGCTGCTGCTGCGGGAGGACAACGCCGACCGCCGTCTCGGGCCGCTCGCGCGCGAGATCGGCGTCCTGCGCGACGACCACGCAGCCGCGCTCGCCGCGCGCAGCGCCCGGCTCGACGACCTGCGCGCCCGCCTCGACGGCTTCCGGCTCTCGCCGACGACCGAGACCAACGCCCTGCTCGCGGCGCGCGGCATCGCGCCGCTGCGTCAGCCGATCACCGCCGCCGAGCTCCTGCGCCGCCCCGAGGTCGGTCCGGAGGACCTGCGGGCGCTCGGCGTCCCGCTCGACGACGTGCCCGAGCGCGACGTCGCGAGCGTGCTCCTCGACCTCAAGTACGAGGGCTACGTGGCCCGTCAGGAGGCGCTGGTGCGGCAGGCGGCGCGGCTCGAGGCGACGCGCCTTCCCGCAGAGCTGAACTTCGCCGAGATCGACGGCCTGTCCGCGGAGGTGCGCGAGAAGCTCTCCCGGGTGCGGCCGCACACCCTCGGCCAGGCGGCGCGCATTCCCGGTGTGACGCCGAGCGCGATCGCGCTCCTCGGCGTGCATCTGCGGCGCACCGGTCTCGCCTGACGTCGGCTGCTCGTGAGCCGCGGCTCAGGCGACAAGGCGCGCGACACCGACGCGCGACGACGGCTCCGAGACGGGGCCGCGGCGCTCGGCGTCCAGCTCGGCGAGGACGCGCTCGAGGCGCTGCTCGCCTACCTCGGCGAGCTCGCGGTGTGGAACCAGCGTCTCAACCTGGTCGGCGAGCACGACGAGGCGTCGCTGATCGACCGGCACCTCGTCGACGCGCTCGCGGCGGTACCGGTGCTCGCACCGCTCGGCCACGAGGCGCGCCTCGCCGACCTGGGGTCCGGTGCGGGCCTGCCCGGCATCCCGCTCGCGCTGGCGCTGCGTCCGCGCGAGATGCTGCTCGTCGAGCCGCGCCAGAAGCGCGCGAGCTTCTTGCGCGCGGCGGCACGCCGGCTACCGGGCTTCGGATTGCGGATCGTCGAGGGCACGGCCGAGCAGCTCGCCGGCCAGGAACCCGGGCAGCTCGATGCGGTCGTCAGCCGCGCGACGCTCCCCGAAGAGGAGCTGCTCGACGTCGCGGCGCGCCTGCTGAGACCCGGTGGGCTCGTCGTGTCGTACCGCGGCACCGCACCGCCCGTCGACGTCTCGAGCGACGCGTTCAACGACGCCGACGTTCGTCGCTACGAGCTGCCGGGAGCGCGCCGTCGCTTCACCCTCCTCGTCCGCGAGCGTCGTTTCACGTGAAACACCGGCGCTGCGCCGAAGCCGCGCGAACCAAACCAGCTCGCGCACACGGTTTGCGCTCCCAGCCATTTACCGCGAGGCCGGCCATCTGTTAGGCAGGGCGCGCCGCCGTATGGGACGCGTGATTGCCATAGTGAACCAGAAGGGCGGCGTCGGTAAGACGACCACGGCGGTCAACCTGAGCGCCGCGCTCGCGATCGCAAACCACTCGGCCCTGCTGATCGACGCCGACGCGCAGTGCAGCGCCACGAGTGGTTACGGCATCCGCCTGACCCCCGAGGAGCCGTCGACCTACGACGTGCTGCTCGGACAGGTGTCGGCCGAGGACGCCGTGCGTCGCACGATGCTGCCGAGCCTGCACGTCATCGGCGCGAGCCGCGACCTGGTCGGCGCCGAGATCGAGCTCGTCGGGGTCGAGCGGCGCGAGGAGCGCTTGCGCGACGCGCTCGCGGGTTTGCGCTGGCGCTACGAGTACATCCTGATCGACTGCCCGCCCTCGCTCGGCTTGGTGACGCTGAACGCGCTCACCGCCTGCGACTCCCTCCTCATCCCGCTGCAGTGCGAGTACTACGCGCTCGAGGGGCTGACCGCGCTGCTCGAAACGGTCGGTCTGGTGCGCGAGAGCCTGAACCGCGATCTCGCGATCGAGGGGCTGCTGCTGACCATGTACGACGGCCGCAACACGCTCTGTCGCCAGGTGGCGGAGGACGTCAAGTCACATTTTCAGGACAAGGTGTTCCGGACCATCGTGCCGCGCAACGTGCGTCTGAGCGAGAGCCCGAGCCACGGGCTGCCGGCGATGCTGTACGACCCGTCGTCGCGCGGCGCGCAGGCCTACGGCGAGCTCGCCCGGGAGATTCTCGACGGCGACCAGCGCCGCGCGGAGCAGTAAACCACCCGAACCACCATTTTAGAACAGCATTTTATCAAGATCCAACAAAGCGAACAGACGGACGGCGGGGCAGGAGGTAGGAAATGCGGAAGGCACTGGGCAAAGGGATCGGCGCATTGATCCCGAGCGCGCCACCGCGTCGGCCGGAAGCCGCGGCGCCGAGCGCCGACCAGCCAGCGCCGCGTGGCGTCGTCCAGGAGATCCCGCTCGACGCGATCGCGGTCAACCCGCGCCAGCCGCGCGCGCGCTTCGACGAGCAGGCGATCGAGGATCTCGCGAACTCGATCCGCGACCGTGGCGTCCTGCAGCCGATCCTGGTGCGCACCGCGGAGGGCGGCCGCTACGAGCTGATCGCCGGCGAGCGCCGGCTGCGCGCCGCGCGCCGCGTGGGCCTCGAGCGCATCCCGGCGCTGGTCAAGGAAGCGAACGACGGCGAAAGCCTCGTGATCGCGATCATCGAGAACGTCCAGCGCGCCGACCTGACCGCGCTCGAGGAGGCGCGCGCGTACCAGGCGCTGATGGAGGAGTTCTCGCTCACGCAGGAGGAGGTCGCGCGCCGCGTCGGCAAGAGCCGTCCCGCGATCGCCAACACGCTGCGCCTGCTGCAGCTCCCCGAGGACGTGCAGCGCGAGCTCGAGGAGGGTCGGATCACCGCCGGCCACGCCCGCGCGCTCCTCGCGGTCGAGAGCAGTGCGGCGCGCAGCGCGCTGACGCGCGAGATCGTGACCCGCGGGCTCTCGGTGCGCGACGCCGAGAAGGCCGTCGCGCGCGCCCGCAGCTCCTCATCCGCCGCTTCCACCACGTCCGATCCCGACGTCCGCCGCCTCGAGACCGACATGAGCCGCGCGCTCGGCACCAAGGTGACGATCCGCCCCGGCAAGGGCGGCGCCGGCACGATCGAGATCGCCTACTTCTCGGACGACGACCTCGCCCGCGTCGCGGCCCAGCTCACCGGCCGTCGCGGCGTCGCGCGCTCGGCTGGCGGCCCGCTCTGAGGCGCCACGCGACCGCGTGGCGCGCGCGGGGTGAATCGCAATATGCCTCGACCTAATGAAACGACCCGGGATTTTGACATCCCGACTGCTCGGTGGTAGCGGATCGCGGGTTGCGCGCGAGCCGCGCCCGGGGCCTCGTTCGCTCGGCTCGTGCGGGAAATCTGTCCCGGCCGCGCCAGGTCGGGGCCAGGTGCCGGTCAGGCAGGAACGTTCCGGATGGCTCTCTTCAAGAAGGATCGCGGCAGGACGTCGGGCGACGTCGGCGAGCCATCGGGCAAGCCGACGACGGCGGAGGGCGTCGCGCACGTCGCGACCGAGCCTCGCGAGCGGGAGGGGACGAAGACGATGGCAACCTACACGGCGGGCGAGCGCACCCCGGCCGGAGAGAGCTCGAGGGAGAGCGCCTTCCTCGGCAAGGGAACTCGCATCTCCGGCAAGATTGCGTTCGAGGGCACGGCCCGGATCGAAGGGCAGGTGGAGGGCGAGATCGTCGCCAACGACACCCTGCTGATCGGTGAGTCGGCGCTGCTCAATGCGCAGATCACGGGCGGCACCGTCGTCATCCACGGCAAGGTCACCGGCGACATCAACGCGAGCAAGAAGCTCGAGATCCGCGCGCCGGGACGCCTGTACGGCAACGTGACGACGCCGAGCCTGGTGATCGAGGAGGGCGTCGTGTTCGAGGGCCACTGCTCGATGGGTGCCAACGAGAGCCGCGCCGAGCGCAAGGTCACCCTGCTCGCCAAGGAGGAACGCGGAGCCGAGTCCGCACCGCCCAGCGCGCTGAAGGCGGAAGCCAAGTAGAAAATTCCATACCGAAACTCGCACCTGCGGAGCCGGCGGCGGACGAAGCCGACGTTCGCGACGCCGCGCCCCGCGCGTGTGCCACGTAGGTGGCGAACCCGACCAGGAAACGATCCGCAGCGAAAGTCGTAAAATGCTCGAGCTTCCTCCTGCACAAACCTTCTACCTCATGGTCGTCGTGTTCCTCGTCTTCGCGGCGATCCTCTCGAAGCTCGTCCTGCAGCCGACGCAGGCGGTGCTCGCCGAGCGCGCGAAGCGCACCAGCGGGGCGCTCGCCGAGGCGGCGCGCATGCAGGAGGAAGCGCGGGCGCTGAAGGAAGAGCTCGAGGCGACGCTCGAGAAGGCGCGCCACGCGGGCAGCGCCGCCGGCGAGAAGATCCGTCGCGAGGCCGAGCAGACCGAGCAGACGCTGCTCGCCGAGGCGCGCGCCGACGCCGCGAAGCTGCTCGAAGAGGTTCGCGTGCGCGTCGAGAAGGAGTCCGCCGAAGCGCGGGTCGCGCTGCAAGAGCAGGCCGGCACGATCGCGCCGCTCGCGGCCGAGAAGATCCTCGGCCGGCAGGTGGCACGCGCATGAGCGCGCGCCGCCGTTTTCTGTCGCTCATCGCCACGGCGCTGGTCGTCGCCACGCCGGCTCTTTCCTTTGCCGCGAGCGGCGAGGAGGGCGGGCACGGCCCCTCGTGGACCATGACCATCCTCGCGATGGTCAATTTCTCGATTTACGCCTACATCATCTATCGCTTCGCCTGGCCGCCGATCGCCAAGTACCTGAAGGAGCGGCGCGCGAACGTCGTCGCGACGCTCGAGGCGGCGGCGCAAGCCCACGCCGAGGCCGAGAAGCTGCGCGCGGAGTTCGAGAGCAAGCTGCGCAACGTCGAGGCGGAAGCGGCGCGGGCGCGCGACGAGCTCATGGAGATCGCGCGGCGCGAGGCCGAGCACGTGGTCGAGAACGCCAAGCGCACCGCCGAGCGGATCCGCACCGACGCGCGCCTGGTCGCCGATCAGGAGATCGCGCGGGCGCGGCGGATGCTGCAGGAGGAGGCCGCCGAGCTCATCACCCGCATCGCGGCCGAGCTCGTTTCGAAGCAGCTGACACCGGACGACCAGATGCGCTTCGTCAAGGACTTCATCGCCGAAACGCAGGCCGCGTCCCGCAACGGCGGGCGAGTCGAGGTGGGCTCGTGACCGGCGCCGTCGCAAAGCGTTACGCGCGCGCGCTCGCGAGCGTCGCGGCCGAGGAGAACCGCCTCGAGAGCGTCGCCGAAGAGCTCGAACGGGTCACCGCCTGGCTCACGGATCCGGAGGTCGCCGCAGCCCTCGCGTCGCCGAACCTGGGCGCCGACGCGCGCCGTGGTCTGGTCGGCCGGCTCGCCGAGTCGATCGATCTGTCGGAGCTGACGCGCAACTTCCTCGCGCTGCTCGCCGACCGCAACCGGCTCGGTCAGTTCGCGGCCATCGTGCAGGCCTACCAGGCGCTGGTCGACCGCTCGCTGGGGCGCGTCCGCGCGGTCATTCGCGCGGCGGCGCCGCTCACCGACGCGAGCGTCGACGAGATCCGCTCGGTGCTCGAGCGCATCACGCAGAAGAAGGTGCTCGTGTCGGTCGAGGTCGACCCGAGCCTGATCGCCGGCGTCTCGGTCGAGATCGAAGGCCGCGTCTACGACGGCAGCGCCCGCACCCAGCTCGCGTATCTCGCCCGCTCGATGGCCCGCCAGGTCGCTCCAGGCTGAGCGCGGCGCCGCACGCGACGAGCTCGCCGCTCGAAAGTTCGAACACGAAGGTTTCGGAAGGAGACGCAGCAGATGGCGATTCGCGCCGCAGAGATCAGCGACATCATTCGCCAGCAACTGAAGGATTACACCAAGTCGCTCGAGGTGCGCGAAACCGGCAGGGTGCTTTCGACCGGCGACGGTATCGCTCGCATCTACGGCCTCGAGCGTGCGGCGGTCGGCGAGCTGCTCGAGTTTCCGCACAACGTCTACGGCATGGTGCTGAACCTCGAGGAGGACAACGTCGGCGCGGCGCTGTTCGGCGACTACCAGGCGATCGGTGAGGGCGACGAGGTTCGGCGCACGGGCCGCATCGCCGAGGTGCCGGTCGGGCCGGAGCTGCGCGGCCGCGTGGTCAACGCGCTCGGCCAGCCGATCGACGGCAAGGGCGAGATCAAGGCGAAGGAGACGCGGCGCATCGAGCTCAAGGCGCCCGGCATCGTCGAGCGCATGCCCGTCAAGCAGCCGCTGCAGACCGGCATCAAGGCGATCGACGCCCTGATCCCGATCGGCCGCGGTCAGCGCGAGCTCATCATCGGCGACCGTCAGACCGGCAAGACCGCGATCGCCATCGACACCATCATCAACCAGCGCGGCGGCGACGTCACCTGCATCTACGTCGCGATCGGCCAGAAGCGCTCGACGGTCGCGCAGGTCGTCGACAAGCTCTCGCGCTACGGCGCGATGGACTACACCATCGTCGTCGCCGCGACGGCCTCGGAGTCGGCGCCGCTGCAGTTCATCGCGCCCTACTCCGGCTGCGCGATGGGCGAGTACTTCCGCGACAACGCGCAGCACGCGCTCGTCATCTACGACGACCTCTCGAAGCAGGCCGTCGCGTACCGCCAGCTGTCGCTGCTGCTGCGCCGTCCGCCGGGTCGTGAGGCGTACCCCGGTGACGTCTTCTACCTGCACTCGCGGCTCCTCGAGCGCGCCGCGAAGCTCTCGGAGGAGCGCGGCGGCGGCTCGCTGACGGCGCTGCCGATCATCGAGACCCAGGCCGGCGACGTCTCGGCGTACATCCCGACCAACGTGATCTCGATCACCGACGGTCAGATCTTCCTCGAGACCGACCTCTTCTACTCCGGCGTTCGCCCCGCGGTGAACCCGGGCATCTCGGTGAGCCGCGTCGGTGGCTCGGCGCAGGTCAAGGCGATGCGTCAGGTCGCCGGCACGCTGCGTCTCGACCTCGCGCAGTACCGCGAGCTCGCGGCCTTCGCGCAGTTCGGCTCGGACCTCGACGCCGCGACGCAGAAGCAGCTCGCGCGCGGCAGCCGCATGGTCGAGGTGCTCAAGCAGAAGCAGTACGAGCCGCTCCCGGTCGAGAAGCAGGTCCTGATCCTCTACGCCGCGACCAACGGCTACCTCGACGACCTGCCCGAGTCGGCGATCGCGCACTTCGAGCACGAGCTGTTCGCCTACGTCGAGGGCAAGCACCATTCACTCCTCAAGGACATCGCGACGCAGCGCGAGCTCACCGACGATCTGAAGAAGCGCATGTCGTCGGTGATCGAGGAGTTCAAGCAGGTCTTCGTCAAGTAAATGGCCAGCCTCAAGGCGATTCGTAAGCGCATCGCGACGGTGCGCAGCACGCAGCAGATCACCAAGGCGATGAAGATGGTCGCCGCGGCGAAGCTGCGTCGTGCGCAGGCGGCCGCGCTCGCCGCGCGTCCGTACGCGGAGAAGCTCGAGGGCATCGTCAAGCATCTGGTGAGTCGGCTGCCGGACGATGCGCATCCGCTGCTGCGCGTCCCCGAGACGACGCAGCGTGGTCTCGTCGTGCTGGTCACCAGCGACCGCGGTCTGCGCGGCGGCTACAACGCGAACCTCGTGCGCAAGGCGGAGACCTTCGTGCGCGACAACGCCTCGCTGGAGCTGGCCTTCGAGACCGTGGGCCGCAAGGGCGCCGACGCGCTACGCCGCCATCGTCGGACGAGCGTCGGCCACCACGCGATGCCGTCGTCGCTCGAGGCGGCGGGCGTCGCGCGCGATCTGGCGCGGACCCTCGCCCGGCGCTTCCTCGACGGCGAGTACGACGCGATCTACCTGATCTACAGCCAGTTCCGCTCGGCGCTGTCGCAGGTTCCGACCATCGAGCGGCTGCTGCCCTTCGAGCGTCACGCGGAGGAAGTGCCGCAGCGCTCGTCGCTGGACTACCTGTTCGAGCCGAGCCCGAGCGAGATCATCGGCTACCTGCTGCCGCGCCTGCTCGAGGTGCGCGTCCTGCACGGCCTGCTCGAGGCCGGCGCCAGCGAGCAGGCCGCGGCCATGACGGCGATGGACTCCGCGACGCGCAACGCGTCGGAGATGATCGACCGGCTCACCCTCGAGATGAACCGCGCCCGTCAAGCCGCGATCACCAAGGAGCTCATGGAGATCATCGGCGGCGCAGAGGCGCTCAAGGGATAAAGCGAACGATTCGCCGCCCGCCGGCGGATCGCGACGGAGAAAGCACGGATGGCAACGCAGAATGTCGGTCGCATCACGCAGGTCATCGGACCCGTGGTCGACGTCGAGTTCGAGAGCGGGACCCTCCCGCCGATCTACAACGCGCTCAAGATCACCAACCCTGCGCTCGGCGACAAGGAAGGCAACCTGATCGTCGAGGTCGCGCAGCACCTCGGCGAGCGCACCGTGCGCTGCGTCGCCATGGACGCGACCGAAGGTCTCGTGCGCGGCATGGAGGCGATCGATACCGGCGCCGGCATCTCCGTGCCGGTCGGCGAGGCGACCCTCGGCCGCATCATGAACGTCATCGGCGAGCCGGTCGACGAGGCGGGTCCGATCGAGTCCGCCAAGCGCTGGCCGATCCACCGCGAGACGCCGCAGTTCACCGACCAGGCGACCGAGGTGCAGGCCTTCGAGACCGGCATCAAGGTCGTCGACCTGCTCGCGCCGTACGCGCGCGGCGGCAAGATCGGTCTGTTCGGCGGCGCCGGCGTCGGCAAGACCGTGCTCATCCAGGAGCTGATCGCGAACGTCGCGCGCCAGCACGGCGGCTACTCCGTGTTCGCGGGCGTCGGCGAGCGCACCCGTGAAGGCAACGACCTCTGGCTCGAGATGAAGGAGTCGGGCGTCATCTCGAAGGCGGCGCTGGTGTACGGCCAGATGAACGAGCCGCCGGGAGCGCGCGCTCGCGTCGCGCTGTCCGCGCTGACGGTCGCCGAGTACTTCCGCGACGAAGAGGGCAAGGACGTGCTCCTCTTCATCGACAACATCTTCCGCTTCACGCAGGCGAACTCGGAGGTGTCCGCGCTGCTCGGCCGCATGCCGAGCGCCGTCGGTTACCAGCCGACGCTCGCGACCGACCTCGGTGAGCTGCAGGAGCGCATCACCACGACCCGCAAGGGCTCGATCACCTCGGTGCAGGCGATCTACGTCCCCGCGGACGACCTCACCGACCCGGCGCCGGCGACCACCTTCGCGCACCTCGACGCGACCACCGTGCTGTCGCGTCAGATCGCGGAGCTCGGCATCTACCCGGCCGTCGACCCGCTCGACTCGACCTCGCGCATCCTCGACCCGAACATCGTCGGCGAGGAGCACTACCAGGTCGCACGTCAAGTACAGGAAGTTCTGCAGCGCTACAAGGATCTGCAGGACATCATCGCGATCCTCGGCATGGACGAGCTGTCCGAAGAGGACAAGCTGATCGTGTCGCGCGCGCGCAAGATCCAGAAGTTCCTGTCGCAGCCGTTCCACGTCGCCGAGGCGTTCACCGGCACGAAGGGCGTGTACGTCAAGCTCGCCGACACCATCCAGGGCTTCAAGGAGCTCGTGTCCGGCAAGCACGACAACGTCCCGGAGCAGGCCTTCTACATGGTCGGCACGATCGACGACGCGCTCGCCGCGGCGAAGCGCCTGGCTGCCTGAGGGGAGCCTCGGCGCCATGCGTCTCCAGCTCGTCACGACCGAGCGGCTGCTGCTCGACACCGACGTCGAGGAGGTCTACGCGCCGGGTGTGCTCGGCGAGTTCGGCGTGCTGCCGCTGCACGTCAACTTCCTCACCGCGCTCGGTACGGGCGAGCTGCGCTTCCGCAAGGACGGCGTCGACCGCTGGGTCGCGGTCTCGGGCGGCATCCTCGAGGTGCTCGACGACGTCGTGACCGTGCTCGCCGACACGGCGGAGTTCGCGGACGAGATCGACGTCGCGCGCGCCAAGGCGGCCGAGGAGCGCGTACGCCACGCGCTCGGGCGCACCGCGCCCGACAGCCCGGAGATCGCCGACCTGCAGTCCGCGCTGTCGCGCGCGCTGAATCGGCAGATGGTCGCGGCGCGCGGCGCGGCGGCGTCCGCGGGCCGACCCTCCGGACCGATCCGCTGAGCGCGGTCCTGCGCTGCATCCGGTTCTAGGCTGACGGGCGCGGCGGTCGGCAAACGGCCGTCGCGTTCGATACGGACTTTATGCTCGACGCGGACGGCCTGCGCCGTCAGCCGACGCTCGCCACCATGTGGCGGGGCGTGGTGAGCACGAAGTCCACCTCGGGCGCATCGTCGCGCCAGTCGACCGCGACCGTCTCGCCCCCCACCAGCTGTCGCGAGGCGAGAAGACGCGCGAGCGGGAACACGATCCGCCGCTCGAGGACGCGCTTCAGCGGTCGCGCGCCGTGCTCGGGGTCCGTACCCTCCTCGAGCAGCCGACGGCGTGCGCGGTCGGTGTAGTGGAAGCGGATCGGCTCGCCGCGGCGCGCGAGGCGCTGCTCGATCTTCGCGAGCTCGAGGTCGAGGATCTGCTCGAGCTGCGTCGTCGTGAGGCGGTGGAACACGATCTTGTGGTCGAGCCGGTTCAGGAACTCCGGCGAGAACGTCCGCTTCGCCGACCACAGCACCGCTTCCTCGATGCGCCGGTGCACGCGCTCCTCGGGCTCGCTGCCGGTCGTCGCGAAGCCGAGCGGCGGCGCCAGGATGTCGCTCACCGAGCGGCTGCCGACGTTGCTCGTCAAGAATATGAAGCAGCTCGACAGATCGACTTCCTTGTTGTTGCCGAGCGTCAAGCGGGCCTTGTCGAGGATCCCGAGCAGGAGCTGCCAGAGCGCGTCGTTGGCCTTCTCGATCTCGTCGAACAGCAAGAGCGTGAAGGGAAACGCGGCCGTCTGGTAGCGGACGATGTTGCTCATCGACAGATACGGGTTGGTCTCCTGGTGCCCGAGGTAGCCCGGCGGTGAGCCGATCAGCCGCGCCACCTCGTGGCTGTGGCTGAACTCCGCACAGTCCACCTTGAGCATCGCCCGGCGGTCGTCGAAGCAGACCTCGGCCATCGCCTCGACGAGATTGGTCTTGCCGGTGCCGGTCGGACCGAGAAACAGGAACGACCCCAGCGGCCGGTCGGGGCTCGACAGCCCGGCGCGGAAGATCTGGTACGCCTCGGTCACCGCGTCGACCGCCGCCTGCTGCCCGATGACCCGCGACGCGAGCGCGGCGCGAAACTCTTCGACGTCCTCGCCGAGACGTCCGGGCTCGAGCCTTCCCTCGTGCACGCCGTCGATTCCCGACATTGCGCGCGGTCTTCGCCGCTCGCGAGCGGCCTTCCGCTTCACTGCGCCAACAGCTTCCACTCGTTTGCTCTATCGTCGCGCGGGGCCCTCGCCTTGAGCTTTCGCGCTCGCGGGGCGCGTGGCATACCCGCCGGGATGAAGCTCGCAGGGAAGACGGCGATCGTTACGGGCGGCTCGCGCGGCATCGGACGGGGCATCGTGCTCGCGTTCGCGCGCGAGGGCGCCGACGTGGCCATCAACTATCGGCGCGACGAGGCAGCGGCGCGTGAGACCGCAGACGCCGTGCGCGCGCTCGGCCGCCGCGCCGAGATCTATCAGGCGGACGTCTCCGACTGGGACGCCGTCGCACGGATGTTCGAGGCCGCGGAGAAGGACTTCGGCGGCTTCGACGTCGTGGTCGCCAACTCCGGGGTCGCTTCCCGTCCCGCGTCGGTCGCCGACATGGATCCGGCCTACTGGCGTCAGGTGCTCGCCGTCGACCTCGACGGCGTCTTCTACACGTGCAAGGCCGGCGTGCCGCGGCTCAAGCCGAACGGCAACGTGATCGTGGTGTCGTCGATCGGAGCGGATCTCTGCGCGGCGTTCGGCGCGCCGTACTACGTCGCGAAGGCGGGGGCGAACGCGCTCGTGAAGGTCCTCGCCAAGGAGCTCGCGCCCGAGCGCAAGCGCGTGAACTGCATCGCGCCCGGGATGGTCGCGAGCGACATGGGCAACCGGCTGGTCAAGGCCCTCGGCGAGGGCATCGTCCAGACGATCCCGCTCGGCCGCATCGGTCAGCCGGAGGACATCGGCGCCGCCGCCGTCTTCCTCGCGTCCGACGACGCGAGCTGGATCACCGGCAAGATCCTGCGGGTCGACGGCGGCGTGTTCATGTAAGCGGCGCGGCTGGCGTGGCGCCTCCGGCCCGCCGCGGTCAGCTCGCCGACAGCAGGAACCAGAGCGCGACCGCGACCACCGCGGCGCCCACGATGCCGCCCACCAGCCAGGAGCTGCGCCCGCGGTCGGCGAGCGGCTTGAGCTCCGGCGCGCGGGCCTCCTCGCGGGCCGCTTCGGCGAGGAACTGGGCGACGGTCGAGGCCGGGTCGAGCTCGAGGAACTCCGCGTAGCGACGGAGAAACGGGATCAGGTAGAACTCGTCGGCGACGAGGTTCGGCCCGCCCTTCTCCATTGCCTGCAGGTAGTGCATCGGGATGCCGAGCGCGGCGCGCACGTCGTCGAGCGACAGGCTCTTCGATTCCCGCGTCTGGCGTAAGACCTCTCCGACCTTGGCCACGGCAAACCCCCCTCGCCCACCTCACGGCCCACCCTACGGCATTCCTCTCTACGAGCGCCCCGTGCGACCTTCAAGCTTGACGGCGGTACGCCTGCCATACTAAACGTTCAGTATGGCGACCGAGCCGGCCGCTGCCCGACGCCCCCTCCGCGGTCGGCCCGGGCTCATGGCGATCGCGATCGACTGCTTCGCGCGCTACGGCTACGCCGGCACCTCCATCGACCGGATCGCGCGCGCTGCGGGCGTCACCAAGGGCGCGCTGTACTACCACTTCCGCGACAAAGAGCAGCTGCTCTTCGAAGCGGTGAAGGAGCGGATCGGGGCGTTCGAGCAGCACGTCCTCGAACGCGTCGACCGCGCTTCCGACCCGGCCGAGGCGCTGCGTCGGATCGCGCGCATCTGCGCGCAGAACGCGATTCAGGACAACCATCGACGCTTTATCTTGACGCTGATGGTCGAGGCGCTCGATACCAACGCTGCGCTGTCGAACGAGTTCCGCGAGATGCTGCAGCGCTTCCGCGGCTTCTGCCGCCACCTCATCCGTCAGGGTCAAGAGAGCGGCCTCTTGCGCTCCGACGTCGACGCCGCGGTCGCCGCGGAGACCTTCGTGAGCGGCATCTTGGGCGCCGAGATCCAGTACTACCAGGACACCGAGCGCATCGACCTCGCGCGGTCGATCGACGTGCACGTGGAGCAATTCCTCGCCTGGCTGGCCAACCCGAAGAAGGGAAGCCGCCGGCGAGCTTCCGGAGGAAAGAATGTTTGACCTCGAGTTGACCGAGGACCAGAAGCTCGTCCAGGAGACCGTGGCGAGCTTCGCTCGCGCCGAGATCCGTCCCGCCGCACGCGACGCGGACGAGACCGGCACGATCCCTAGCCACCTCGCCGAGAAGGGTTACGAGCTGGGACTCGTCAGCTCGGCGATCCCCGAGGAGCACGGCGGCTTCGGCGAGCAGCGCTCGGCGGTGACCGGCGCGATCGTGCTGGAGGAGCTCGGCTGGGGCGACCTCTCGATCGCGCTGCAGCTGCTCGCGCCGCGGCTGGTGGTCTACCCGCTGCTCGAAGCCGGGACGCCCGAGCAGCGCGCGAAGCTGCTGCCCGCGTTCGCCAAGGGCTACCGCGCCGCGACCGCAGCCGTCGTCGAGCCGCGCTTCGACTTCGACACCGTCGAGTTCGCGACCACGGCGACGCCGCAGAACGGCGGCTTCGTGCTGAACGGCACCAAGTGCTTCGTGCCGCTCGCGGCGGAGTCGGAGACGTTGCTCGTCGTCGCGCAGCAGGGCGAGGGACCGGCTGCATTCCTCGTCGACCGCAACACGCCCGGCGTGACGGTGAGCGAGCGCGAGAAGAACATGGGCCTCAAGGCGCTACCGACCTACGAGGTCACCTTCGAGAACGTGCGCCTGCCCGCCGAAGCTCGGCTCGGTGGCGAGCGCGGCGCGGACGTCGAGCGTCTGCTGAACCTGAGCCGTATCGCTCTCGGATCGCTCGCCGTCGGCGTGGCGCGCGCCGCGTTCGAGTACGCGCGCGACTACGCCAAGGAGCGCAAGGCGTTCGGCGTCGCGATCGCGCAGAAGCAGGCGATCGCCTTCATGCTCGCCGAGATGGCGATCGAGATCGACGCGACGCGCCTGCTGCTGTGGGAGGCCGCGTGGATGCTCGACAAGGGTCTGCCCGCGACCCGCGAGGCGGTGCTCGCCAAGCGCTACGCGAGCAACATGGTTCTCAAGGTCACGGACAACGCCGTGCAGGTGCTCGGCGGTCACGGCTACGTGCGCGACCATCCGGTCGAGCTCTGGTTGCGCAACGCTCGCGGCTTCACGTCCTTCGAGGGAATGGCGATCGTCTGACGACGATCGACGAGGTGCACCATGATCGATTTCGAGCTTTCGCCGGCGATCCAGAACACCCGGCAGATGATTCACCAGCTCGCCGAGCAGGTGATGCGGCCGATCTCGCGCGAGTACGACGAGCGCGAGCACGAGAAGCCGACCGAGTTCCTCAACATGATGTGGAGCGTCTCGAAGGGCAGCTCCTTCGGCAACGCCAGGGAGAGCAACTCGGCGCTCGCGAGCGGCAGCCCCAAGGAGGGCAACCTCGCCGCCTGCGTCAACATCGAGGAGCTGTCCTGGGGTGACGCCGGTCTGTACTTGACGATCCCCAACGCGGGGCTCGGCGGTGCGGCCGTCATGGCGGCGGGCACCCCGGAGCAGAAGCAGCGCTTCCTCGCGCCGTTCAAGGAAGGCGAGCCGAAGTGGGGCGCGATGGCGATCACCGAGCCGCACTGCGGCTCGGACAGCGCCGCGATCCAGACCACCGCGGTGCGCGACGGCGATCAGTGGGTCATCAACGGCACCAAGATCTACTGCACGTCGGGCCTGATGGCGGCCGAGAAGTCCGACGGCTTCGTCGTCGTCTGGGCGACGGTCGACAAGAACGCCGGCCGCGCCGGCATCAAGTCCTTCGTCGTGCCGGCGCACACGCCGGGCATGAAGGTCATCAAGGTCGAGAACAAGCTCGGCATCCGCGCCTCGGACACGGCGATGATCGTGTTCGAGGACTGCCGCATCCCGCTCGACAACATCCTCGGCTCGCCCGAGGTGAAGACCTCGACCGAGGGCTTCAAGGGCGCCATGGCGACCTTCGACGCGACCCGCCCGCTGGTGGCGGCGAGCGCGCTCGGCATCGGTCGCGCGGCGCTCGACTTCACGCGCGAGGCGCTCGAGCGCGCCGGCATCAAGATCCGCTATGGCCTCGCGCCGTCGAAGCTGACGGCCATCGAGCGCGACTTCATGGAGATGGAGAGCGAGCTGCACGCGGCTCGTCTCCTCACCTGGCGCGCGGCCTGGATGATGGACCGCGGCAAGCGCAACAACCTCGAGGCGTCGATGGCGAAGTCCAAGGCGGGGCTCGCCGTCACGCGCGTGACGCAGAAGGCGGTCGAGCTCCTCGGTCCGCTCGGCTACTCGCGCAAGCTGCTCCTCGAGAAGTGGATGCGCGACGCCAAGATCAACGACATCTTCGAGGGCACGCAGCAGATCAACTTGCTGATCGTCGCGCGCCGCATCCTCGGCTACTCGAGCAAGGAGCTCAACTGACCCACCCCGGAGCACGGGAGCGCCGCGCGGTCGCTCCCGTGCTCCGCGTCGGTCGCGCGCGTCCGGATTCCGGATGACGGACCGCGGCGCGCCGTCAAATCTTTGCCACCGCGCCACGTCACGCGACTGCGCGCGGGGCTCGTAGACGCCTGCGACGAGCCCCGATCACTTGCGTTGTCTCGCGAATTCGCCCGTCTCGCGTTTGCCCCTCCGTGGTACGGCGCTTGCTGCCCGGCACGCCCAGGAGGAAGGCAAATGACCCTGACCGTCACTCTTCGTGAACTCGTTTCCGCCGTCTCCGACTTCGCCAAGTCGGAGGACGAGGTCGTTGCCACCGTGATCCACATGATCAACAGCGGCCAGGTGCGTTTGCGTGGCACCTACAGCGGCGCGCACGTCGACATGGACGACCACCGCGACGCACCGCTTCTGTCCTGAAGCACGAGAGCGAATTTCGGAAGCATCATTCGGAGAGCATCATGAGCACCCCGACCGGACGACGCAGGTTCTACGTTTCGGGCAACGCCGTCGAGCTATGGGAAGACGCTCGTCAGCCGTTCGGCTGGGCCGAGCAAGACCTCGACGAGTACGCGCGCGACGGTCAGTGGGACCTGCTGTTCAACGCTCTGGTGCTCGCCTCCACCTTCGAGCCGACGATCGCTTCCTGACGTCCTGACGCGTCGGACGCGCACCACGCGCGCAACGCAGCGCCGCGCGACGGACCGCGTGCGCAATTCGCTTCTCCGGGGCGACGCGTCGGCGTAAGCTCGCTCCATGGGCCACCGCGAGAATCGGCTGGCGAAGGAGTCGAGCCCCTACCTGCAGCAGCACCGGTTCAACCCGGTCGACTGGTACCCGTGGGGCGAGGAAGCGCTCGAGCGCGCACGGCGTGAGGATAAGCCGATCCTGCTGTCGATCGGCTACTCCGCCTGCCACTGGTGTCACGTCATGGAGCGCGAGTCCTTCGAGAACGAGGACATCGCGGCGCTGATGAACGCGCACTTCGTGAACGTGAAGGTCGACCGCGAGGAGCGTCCCGACCTCGACACGATCTACATGAACGCCGTCCAGATGATGACCGGGTCTGGCGGCTGGCCGCTGACTGTATTCTTGACGCCGGAGGGGAAGCCGTTCTACGGCGGCACGTACTTCCCACCGGAGGACCGCTACGGGCGTCCTGGCTTCCCGCGCGTCCTCGACGCCGTCGCGCGCGCCTACCGCGAGAGCCGCGGCGAGGTCGAGCGCGCCACGCAGCAGCTCATGGAAGGGCTCGCGAAGCTCTCGAGCTTCGAGGCGAATCTCGACGCCGTCCGGCCCGAGACCGTGCGCACGGCCGCGGACCGACTTCTCGCGTACGTCGACTGGGAGCACGGTGGCATCGGGGATGCGCCCAAGTTCCCGAACGTCCCGGTGTTCGCGCTCTTCCTCCGCCAGCACCAGGCGACCGGACGCGAGGAGTTTCTCACCGCGGTGACGCGCACGCTCTCGGCGATGGCGCGCGGCGGCATCTACGACCAGCTCGGCGGCGGCTTCCACCGCTACTCGGTCGACGCGCACTGGCTCGTGCCGCACTTCGAGAAGATGCTGTACGACAACGCGCAGCTCGTCCCGCTCTACCTCGACGCCTACCTCGTGACCTCCGACCCGCTGTACCGCCGCGTCGCGGGCGAGACGCTCGACTACCTGCTGCGCGAGATGACGCACCCCGAGGGCGGCTTCTACTCGACGCAGGACGCCGACACCGAGGGCGAGGAGGGCAAGACCTACCTCTGGCGGATCGAGGAGATCCGCGAGCTGCTCGATCCCGACGCGGCCGAGATCGTCACGCGCTACTACCAGGTCGACGAGCTCGGCAACTTCGCCGAGCCGGGGCAGAGCGAGCGCAAGAGCATCCTGCACGTCAAGCTCAGCATCGACGAGCTCGCGCGTCTGTTCCGTCGCGAACCGGCGGAGATCGAGACGGTCCTCGCGAGCAGTCGGGAGAAGCTCCTCGCCGCGCGCCAGCGTCGACCGCAGCCCGGACGCGACGAGAAGATCCTGACCAGCTGGAACGCGCTCGCGATCCGGGCGTTCGTGCGCGGCGCGACCGTGCTCGAGGAGACGCGCTACCTCGACGCCGCGGTGCGCGCGGCCGCGTTCCTCGATCAGTACTTGACGCGTCCCGACGGACGCCTGCTGCGCACCTGGAAGGACGGCGTCGCGCGCTACCCGGCGTACCTCGACGACCACGCGTTCCTCGCCACGGCGAGCCTCGACCTCTACGAGGCGACCGGCGACCACCGGCACCTCGAGCACGCGCGCCGGCTCGGCGAGATCCTGCTGTCCGACTTCCTCGACGAGCAGCAGGGCGGCTTCTTCTTCACGGCGCGCTACCACGAGCAGCTGGTGGACCGTCCGAAGGTCGTGTTCGACGGCTCGCTGCCGTCGGGCAACGCGGTGGCGATCGAATCGCTGCTGCGTCTCGCGCGGCTCTTGGGTGATGCGCGAGCGCGCGAGGTCGCCGAAGCCGCGCTGCATCTCTTCGGAACGCGGATGGAGAAGGATCCCTTCGGCACCGCGTACCTGCTCGGCGTCCTCGACGACTTCCTGCGCGGCCCCGTCGAGGTCGTGATCGCGGGCAAGCGCGACGCGGCCGACACGCGCGCGCTCACCCAGGCCGCGCACGCGGTCTACCTGCCGAACAAGTCCGTGCTGCTCGCCGAGCCGAACGGAGCGACGGACGATCTGCCCGAGGTGCTGCGCGACAAGCGGCCGATGAACGGGCACGCCGCGGCCTACGTCTGCCGCGGCTTCACCTGCTCGGCACCGGTGACCGACCCGGGCGAGATCCGGACGCTGCTCGAGGGTCGCGAGCCCGCGTAGCCCGCGCGCCCACCTGCGTAGCGCGCGAGCTCGCGGAGCAAGCACGAAGCAGCGGTGCAGCGGGTGCGGCGCCGCTAGCGGCCGCGGAACTCCGGACGCCGCTTCTCGTTGATCGCCCGCAGGCCCTCTTGCGCGTCCTCGCTGGTGCGCGCGCGCTCGGCGGCGTCGCGCACGTCGTCGGGCGCCTCCTCGGTGCGGTGCGCGCGCCCGGCGAGGATCGCCTTCTTCATCGCGCGGACCGCGAGCGGCGCGTTGGCGGCGATCGTCTCCGCCATCTTGCGCGCGGCCGGCATCAGCTCTTCGCGCGGCACGACCTGGTTCACCATCGCGAGCGCGTGCGCGCGCTCGGCGCTGAGCGGCTGCGCCGTGAACAGCAGCTCGCTCGTGATCGCGGCGCCGACGGTGTCGACGAGCTTCAGGATCAGCGGATACGGCACCACGATGCCGATGCGCGCGACCGGCATGCCGAGGCGCGTGTCGGTGGTCGCGATGCGCAGGTCGCAGTGCAGCGCGAGCTCGCAGCCGCCGGCGAGCCCGTCGCCGTTCATCGCGGCGATCGTCGGCTGCGGCAGCCGCTCGAGCGGCTTCAGCACGTCTCGCACCAGCGCCGCCTCGAGCGCGGGCTCGGTCGGTGAGGCGCCCATCGCGACCAGATCGAGCCCCGAGCAGAACACGCTGCCGGCGCCGGTCAGGATGACGACGCGGATCGAGTCGTCGGCGGCGATCGCGGCGAGGTGCCGACCGAGGTCTTCCATCATCGGGATGGTCAACGCGTTGCGGCGCTCGGGTCGGTTGAGCAGGATCGTGCAGATCGCCCCCTCCCGGCTCACCTCGATTTCCGCCATCTCCTAGCCTCCGTGTCGTTCGCGCGCGCGTGCGCGCAGCTCGTCTCGTGCCTCGGGCGCCGCGATCGCGATCAGCGCCTCCGCTCGCTCACGAAGGTCGAGCCCCGTGAGCTCGGCGACGCCGTGCTCGGTCACCACCACGTCGACCGCGAAGCGCGGCACGGTGACCGCCGTCCCGGTCGTGAGCCGGTCGACGATCCGCGAGCGGTTCTTCGCCGTCGAGCGCAGCGCGATGATCGAGCGCCCGCCGGGCGAGTAACGCGCCGCCTCGACGAAATCGAGCGAGCCGCCGACGCCGCTCACCTGCACGCCGTCGATCGTCTCGCCGTTCACCTGGCCGTCGAGGTCGACCTCGATCGCCGAGTTGATCGAGACGAAGCGCTCGAGCTGCGCGAGGTGCGGCACGTCGTGGATGACGGTCGTCGGCTGAAAGCTGACGCGCGGATCGGTCGCCGATCGCCGGTACATCTCGTGCGACCCTTCGATCTCGCCGGTGACGACGCGCGCCGTGGGCGGTGCGGCTTCGAGAAAGTCCATGAGCCCGTCGCTCAGCATGCCCGAGTGCAGATTCACCCCCGGGACGTCGGAGAGCCGCGGCAGCAGGGCGTCGGGAATCGCGCCGACGCCGAGCTGCACCCAGGCGCCCTCCGGCACGAGGCGCAGCACGCGCTCGATGATGCGCCGATCGACCTCGTCGGGCTCGGCGCGCGCGAGCGTGCCGAGCGGTGCGGTCGCGTCGACCGCGACGTCGATCATGTCGACCGGCACCTCGGTGCAGCCCTCGGTGTAGGGCATGTCCGGGTGGATCTCGGCGATCACCAGCTTCGCCGCAGCGATCACGCTCGGAAAGATCGAGCACGAGATGCCGAGGCTGACCGTGCCGTCGCGCGGCGGCGAGCACTGGATCACCGCGACGTCGGCCTCGAGCCGTCCGCCCGGACCGAAGACGCGCGGAATGTCCCGAAAGCGCAGCGGCAGGATGCCGATCCTTCCGCCGCGCGCGAGGTGGCGGATCCGCGGCCCGACCTGCCAGGTGACGTAGCGGTAGCCGGGCCCGAGACCGCCGGTCTCCGCCGGCTCGCCTTTGAGACCCGGCCCGAGAAAGGCGTAGTCACCGAACGCGAGGCCGCCGTACAGCGTCGGCGGTGCGTCGGGGTGACCGCGCGATGCGGCAAGCGCCTCGTACAGCGCCGACGGCTCGATGCAGCCGTGCGGCAGCACGACCCGGGCGCCCGGCGGGATGCGCGCGATCGCCTGCTGTGGCGTCGCGCGGATCAGAACTCGTCCTTGAGCTTTCGGGTCGCCGCGAAGATCTTCACGTCGTCGTCATCGACGCTCGGAACGCGTGCGCGCACCGACTCGCGCAGCTCGGGGCTGCTCGTGCGCAGGAACGGATTGGTCGCGCGCTCGGACGCGATCGTGCTCGGCACGGTCGGCTGTCCCTGCGCGCGGCGCGAGCGCGCCCACGCGAGCTTGTCGGCGATCGCTTGGTTTGACGGCTCCAGCATGTGCGCGAACTCGAGGTTGCGCACGGTGTACTCGTGGCCGCAGTAGACCTTGGTGTCCTCGGGCAGGCTGTTGATCTTCGCGAGCGACGCCATCATCTGCTCGGGGTTGCCCTCGAAGAGGCGTCCGCAGCCCGCGGCGAACAGCGTGTCGCCGGTGAACACCGCGCGCTCGCGCGGGAAGTGGTACGCGATGTGACCGCTCGTGTGCGCCGGGATGAAGATCACCTCGGCCTCGAGGCGACCCACGCGGACCTTGTCGCCCTCGCGCACGCCGTCGGTGAGGCGCGGGATGCGCGCGGCGTCGTCTGCGTTGCCGTAGATCCGCACCGGCATCCGCGACGCGAGCTCCTCGTTGCCGCCGACGTGGTCGTAGTGGTGGTGGGTCGACAGCACGGTGGTGAGCGTCACGCCCTCGCGACGCGCGGCCTCGAGCACGGGCTCGACCTCTGCGCAGTCGACGACGGCGGCGACGCGCTCGTCTTCGTCGATGATCAAGTAGCTGTAGTTGTCCTGCAGGACCGGCACAGCGACGACACGCACGGAGATTCTCCCTTCGCAGCGACTCAACCGTCGGCGAACCCGACGAGCACCCCGGACGACTGGTGGAAGCGATTCCGACCCGCGAGAGGCGCGAGCTCCGCTCCGGAGAAGAAGCCCGCGATCTCGACGTCGCCCAGCGAGCGTCGCAGGTACGCCGTGTCGAGGTCCGGTATGCCATACAGCGCCTCGCCGCGCTCGACGCTGTTGAAATAGAGCGCGCCCGCGATGTCGCGGCTGGTCGCGGCGAACTCCTCGACGTTGCGCGCGAAGCTCTCGCGCGCCGCGGCCGGATCGCGCACCGCGAGCGCGAAGTGCATGCCGGGGATCACCTCGTCGCCGACGAGCAGCGCGCCCTGCGAGACGTCCGCGCCGAGCAGACGCCGCACCACGTAGGGCGGCGTTTCCTCGCCGTCGGTGATCTGGTCGGCGAGCGCGGCGCGCGTGCAGCGCAGCGCCTCGCGGAGATCCGCGCGCAGCAGCTCGGGGATCTCGGTCAGGAACACGGAGAGCGCGGGCTCGCCGTCGAGCTCGAGGATGCGATTGCTCTCCGCCCGGGTCACCTTCCACCAGCGACCGACCGGGGTGCCGCCCTGGGTCACCATGCTGCGCACGTCGAGCCCGCCGATGGCGAGCCCGGCGACCGCGTTGCTCGATGCGACGCCGCGGCCGACGACCGTGGTCTCGCCGATCGTGCCGTCCTCGGAGGCTCCGGCGCCGAGCACGACGGTGCCGGGCGCGGCGCTCTCGACGCCCGCCAGCAGCTCGTCCGGGGCGAGGTTGTAGCTGTCGGCGAGGAGCAGGAGCGTCTTGGGCTCGGCGTCGAGCGTCGCGACCACGCGCCCGAGCTCGCGGCCGACCTCCTCCGCCGGCCGCGCAGCGAGGGAACGAAGACGCGGCGCACCTCGAAGTCCCCGCGCAGGGCCAGCGCCGACACCGCAGCACCCCGCTCGCGCTCGCCCTCCCGCGACACCACCCCCGCAGCGCTGCAGCCGACGACCTCCCCCACCCCCACGATCTCGCGGATCGCGCGCTCGATCCGGCCGTAGGCGGGCCCGTAGCCTGGAGTGGCGAAGAAGATCGCGGCCTCGGCGCGGCTCGTCCCGAGGCGCTCCTCGAGCTCGAGGGCGATGTCGCGGCACGCTTGAGCGGTATCGGCGTGCGTCGAGAAGGCGCTTGCCACGCGGAGCACCTTTCGAGTCTGGCATGCTCCGACCGCGGGATTCAATTTGCCCCTCTGCCGGAGGCCCGGCCAACCGCCTTGCCGCGGGCTCGACCAAGCTCTATGACGGTCGAGGGGTCGTTGCGCCGATGCACGACGTCGCGCGAGCGCCCCAGGTTGGCGCACGCGCGGCCGCGTACTTTCGACGCGACGACGGCACGTTGCTTGCCGATGCCGATGGGTTCGATCATGCAGTCGCGCAGCCGTAGACGCCTCGCAGCGCTCGCCTTGGTGATCGCCGCCATCGCTCTGCCCGCGACCGGCTTCGCCGGGCCTCGACGGCTGCAGCCGCCGCCCGACGTCGACCTCGACCCCGACCGCGGGATGACGTTCGGCAGGCTGCCGCGCACGTCCTTCGACCACCGCGTCTTCGGCCCGCTCAAGCAGAGCCTGGGCTCGAAGGCGATGGATCCTTCGATCGACCCCTACAACCCGGTCGTGAAGCCGAACCGCTACGAGCCCGGCACCGGCAAGATCCGCGGCTCGCTGACCGACAAGGTGCGCGAGATGCGACGCGCCGAGGAGGCGCGGCGTCCGTACCGCTCGTCGTGGCTGCGCGAGACCGAGAAGGCGTCGCGCGGTAAGTCGAAGGCGAAGTACCGTTCGACCTCGCCCAAGAAGGGCCGCGACTAGCCAGCACGAGCGCGGCCCTGTAACCACGGGGACGTGTCGGCTCTTCTCGAAGCAGCGCTCGAGCGCTGGCGACCGCTTCGCAGCCGGGGCATCACGGTCGACTTTCCGTGCTTCCTCGCCCCGATGGTCGGGCTGTCGCACGTCGCGTTGCGGCAGACGATCGCGCGCTATCTCCCGGCGGGGACGTCGACGCTGCTCTTCACCGAGATGCTGTCGTCGCGGCGGCTGCCGGCCGAGCGCATCGGTGATCGTCCCGAGACAGCGTTCGCCGACGGCGAGACGATCGTCCCGCAGCTGCTCGCGAACGAGGAGCGCTTCATCGTCGAGTCGCTGCGCAAGCTCGAGCAGATGCAGCCGGTGGCGATCGACATCAACATGGGATGCCCGGTGACGAAGGCGCTCAAGCACAACTGGGGCGTCGCGCTGATGGGCGACCCGCGCTACGCCGAGGAGGTCGTGCGCATCACCGTGCGTCACTCGCGGTGGCCGGTGTCGGTCAAGCTGCGCACCGGGCTGCGCGACGATCCGGAGTACCTGATCGACTTCGCGCGCATGCTCGAGGAGGCGGGCGCCTCGTGGATCACCATCCACCCGCGCATCGCTGCGCAGCAGCGGCGCGGCAACGCACGCTGGGAGTACCTCGCGCGCGTCCGCGACGCCGTCCGCATCCCGGTGATCGGCAACGGCGACGTGCAGACCGCCGACGACGCGCTCGCGATGCTGCGCGAGACCGGCTGCGACGGCGTCATGATCGGTCGTGCGGCGGCGGCGCGACCCTGGATCTTCTGGCAGATCGGCGAGGCGCTCGGCCTACCCGCGCCACCGGGTCACGAGGGCGAGGCCGCGCCGGGCGACGGCTATGCGGAAGGTCGCGAGTACGCCCGCGCGCTCGAGACTTTCATCGACGAGGCGCAGCGCTTTCGCAGCCAGGATGCGCTCAAGCGCGTGCGCTTCTTCGTGCACTGGGGCGCGCGCTGGCTCGACTTCGGACACGAGCTCTGGCGTCGCACGACGAGCGCCGCGAGCACGGAGGCCGTGCGCGCGATCGGTCGCGAGTTCTTCGCGCTGCCGCAGCGGATGACGGCGCGCACCGCGCTCGCGAGCTGAGCAGAGCGCGCTCGGGATCTAGGCGTCTGGCTCGGCGCCGCCGTCCGAGCCGTCGCCGCCGACCGGCCCGTCGCCACCCGAACCGCCGGTGCCGTCGGACGTATCCCCGTTCCCGTCGACGGACTCGCCGTTGCCGTTCGCGTCCGCACCGTCGTCCGCGGGCAGCGCCGCCGCCTCGCCGCGGTCGTCGCCCTCGACGACGCGCGCCATGCTGACGACCCGCTCGCCGTCGTCGACGTCGAGCAGCTTGACGCCCTGCGTGTTGCGCCCGACGACGCGGATGTCGCTCACGCGCAGCCGGATCATGCGTCCGCGGTCGGTGACCAGCATCACCTCGTCGTCCGGGAAGACCTGCGCGACGCCGATCACGGCGCCGGTCTTCTCGGTGACCTTCATGGTGATGATGCCGCTGCCGCCGCGACGCTGCAGACGGTACTCGTCGAGCTCGCTGCGCTTGCCCTGACCGCGCTCGGACACCGTGAGGATCTGCGCGCCCGGCGACAGGATGTCGACCGCGACGACCTCGTCGTCGTCCGACAGCGAGATGCCGCGCACGCCGGCGGCGTTGCGGCCCATGGCGCGCACGTCGCTCTCGGCGAAGCGGATCGCCTGACCGTTCTTCGTCGACAGCAGGACCTCCTGGTCGGTCTCGACCAGACGCACGCCGATCAGGCGGTCACCCTCCTCGAGGCTGATCGCCATGATCCCCGCGGCGCGCCGGTTCGAGAACGCCATGAGGTCGGTCTTCTTGACGGTGCCGCGCTGCGTGGCGAACAGCACGTAGCGTCCCGGCTCGAAGCGGTTCACGGGCAGGAAGGCCGTGATGTGCTCCTCCGGCCCGAGCTGCAGCAGGTTGACGATCGCCTTGCCGCGCGCGGTGCGCGTGCCCGCCGGAATCTCGTAGACCTTGCGCCAGTGCACACGGCCCTGGTTGGTGAAAAAGAGGATCGTGTCGTGCGTCGAGGCGATGAACAGGTGCGCGATGAAATCCTCTTCGCGCGCCGTCGCGCCGACCTTGCCGCGTCCACCGCGCCGCTGCGCGCGGTACTCGCTCGCCGGGATGCGCTTGATGTAGCCCGCGTGTGACACCGTGACGACGACGTCCTCGCGCGCGATCAGGTCCTCGGTCGACAGGTCGTCCGAGGTCTCGATGATCGTCGTGCGGCGGTCGTCGCCGTACTTCTCGCGGATCTCGAGCAGCTCGCTGCGGATGATGGCGTCGACCTCGGCCGGGTTCGCGAGGATCGCCTTCAGGCGCGCGATCAGCTCGGTCGTCTCGCGGTGCTCCTCGAGGATCTTGTCGCGCTCGAGGTTGGTGAGGCGCTGCAGGCGCATGTCGAGGATCGCCTGCGCCTGGACCTCCGAGAAGCCGAAGCGCTCGCACAGGCCGGTGCGCGCCTCGCTCGGGCTCGCGGCGGCGCGGATCAGCGCGATCACCGCATCGAGGTTCTCGAGCGCGATCTTGAGGCCTTCGAGGATGTGCAGCCGCTCCTCGGCCTTGCGCAGGTCGTACATCGTGCGCCGCGTGACGACCTCGCGCCGGTGGTCGAGGAAGACCTGGAGCGCGTCGCGCAGCGTCAGCAGCTTCGGACGACCCTCGACGATCGCCAGCAGGTTGACGCCGAACGACTCCTGCATCGGCGTCAGCTTGAAGAGCTGGTTCAGCACGACCTGGCTCGCGGCATCGCGCTTGAGCTCGATCACGATGCGCATGCCGTGCCGGTCGGACTCGTCGCGCAGATCCGAGATGCCCTCGATCTTCTTCTCGTTGACCAGCTCGGCGATGCGCTCGATCAGGCGCGCCTTGTTCACCTGATACGGGATCGCGTCGATGATGATCGACTCGCGGCCGGTCTTCGGGTCTTCTTCGATCTCGGCGCTCGCGCGCATCTGCAGGATACCGCGGCCGGTGGTGTAGGCGTCGCGGATCGGCGCGCTGCCGCAGATGAAGCCCCCGGTCGGGAAGTCGGGGCCGGGGATGTAGCGCATGAGCTCGAGCGACGTGAGGCTCGGGTTCTCGAGCAATGCCACGCAGCCGTCGACGACCTCGCGCAGGTTGTGCGGCGGGATGTTGGTCGCCATGCCGACGGCGATGCCCGCCGCACCGTTCAGCAGCAGGTTCGGGATCTTCGCCGGCAGCGGTAGCGGCTCGCGCTCGGAGTCGTCGTAGTTCGGGACGAAGTCGACGGTCTCGCGGTCGATGTCCGCGAGCAGCTCACCCGCGATGCGCGCGAGGCGCACCTCCGTGTAGCGCATCGCCGCCGGCGCGTCGCCGTCGACCGAGCCGAAGTTGCCCTGGCCGTCGACGAGCGGGTAGCGCATCGAGAAGTCCTGGGCGAGGCGGACGATGGTGTCGTAGACCGCCGAGTCGCCGTGCGGGTGGTACTTGCCGACGACGTCACCGACGACGCGTGCGGACTTCTTGTACGGCCGGTTCCACTCGAGCCCGAGCTCGTTCATCGCGTACAGGACGCGGCGATGAACGGGCTTCAGCCCGTCGCGTGCATCGGGCAGCGCGCGCCCGATGATCACGCTCATTGCGTAGTCCATGTAGGACTGACGCATCTCGTCTTCGATGCTGACCAGGATGCGGGTCGACATGGGTGAGCCTTCGCGCCTCGACTAGATGTCGAGGTTCTTGACGCTCAGCGCGTGGTCTTCGATGAACTTGCGACGCGGCTCGACGGCGTCGCCCATCAGCATCGAGAAGATGAGGTCGGCCTCGGGCATGTCCTCGACACGGACCTGCAGCAGCGTGCGCTTCTCGGGGTCCATCGTGGTCGCCCAGAGCTGCTCCGGGTTCATCTCGCCGAGGCCCTTGTAGCGCTGGATCTCGAGCCCCTTGCGCGCGTTCGCCATGATGTGGCGGACGGCGGCCGGCAGCGTCGGCATGGCGATGCGCTCGCCGTTCGAGACGACGTAGAACGGCGCGCGTCCCGCGTCGGCGAGGTTGGTCGCGAGCCGGCGCACCTCCTCGAACTCGGGCGAGGTGCAGAACTCGAGCGAGAGCACCGTCTTGTCCCGCACGTTGCCGCGCTGGACCTCGACCGTGATCACAGGCACGTCGCCGGCGCGGTCGGCGTCGATCGTCGCCGTGACCGGCTGCAGCTCGGGATTCTCCGACAGCGTCGTCTGCAGACGCTCGGCGATCGCCTTGAGCAGCTCCGGATCGCGGAACGCGTCCGCGCCGAGCCGCTCCTCGCGCGCCGCCGCGAGGACGACCTCGCGGTTGCGCCGTCCGCGCTCGATGACGTCGAGCACGCGGTCGAGGTGCGAGAAGCGCCGCAGCACGTTGGCGAGCGCCTCGCCGGCGAGCGGGACGTCGCTGCCCGTGCCGATCACCTGCGCCTGATCGCTGCCGAGCTCGATCAGGTAGTCCTCGAGGGCCGCGTCGTCCTTGAGGTAGCGCTCCTCCTTCCCCTTCTTGACCTTGTACAGGGGAGGCTGGGCGATCATGACGTGGCCGTTCTCGATCAGCTCGGGATACTGCCGGTAGAAGAACGTCAGTAGCAGCGTGCGGATGTGGCTGCCGTCGACGTCTGCGTCGGTCATGATGACCAGCGTGTGGTAGCGCAGCTTCGAGATGTCGCGATCCTCTTTCCCGATCCCCATGCCGAGGGCGGTGATGAGGAGGCGAATCTCCTGCGACGACAGCATCTTGTCGAAGCGCGCCTTCTCGACGTTGAGGATCTTGCCGCGCAGCGGAAGGATCGCCTGGTTGCGGCGATCGCGGCCCTGCTTGGCGGAGCCGCCCGCGGAGTCACCCTCGACGATGAAGAGCTCCGAGAGCCTCGGGTCGCGCTCCTGACAGTCGGCGAGCTTGCCCGGGAGCGATCCAGAGTCGAGCGCGCCCTTGCGGCGGGCGAGGTCCTTCGCCTTGCGCGTCGCCTCGCGCACGCGCGCCGCCTCGATGCACTTGGCGGTGATCTTCTTCGCCTCGGTCGGGTGCTCTTCGAGGTAGTTGCCGAGGCCTTCGTTGAGCAGCGCCTCGACGAAGCCCTTCACCTCGCTGTTGCCGAGCTTGGTCTTCGTCTGACCCTCGAACTGCGGCTCGGGGACCTTGACCGCGATCACCGCGGTGATGCCTTCGCGGACGTCGTCGCCCTCGAGGGCCTCGCCCTCCTTCTTCAGCATCCCGGCGCGCGTCGCGTAGAGGTTGATCGTGCGCGTGAGCGCGGCCTTGAAGCCCGAGAGGTGGGTGCCGCCCTCGTGCGTGTTGATGCTGTTGGCGAAGGAGTAAATCGTCTCGCTGTAGCCATCGTTCCACTGCATGGCGACTTCGATGACGACTCCCTCGCGCTCGCCCGCGATGTAGATCACGTCGGGGTGCACGGGGGTCTTCGTCGAGTTCAGGTGCTCGACGAACGAGGCGATGCCGCCCGGGTAGTGGAACGTGTGCTCGCGTCCGCTGCGCTTGTCCTCGATCGAGATCTTGAGCCCGCGGTTCAAGAACGCGAGCTCGCGCAGACGCTGCGACAGGACCTCGAAGCTGAAGTCCGTCGACGGGAAGATCAGCGGGTCGGGCTTGAAGGTGACCTGGGTGCCGCGCTTCTGGGTCGCGCCCATCTCGGCGAGCGGCGCCTCGGGACGACCACGGTGGTAGCGCTGGAAGTAGACCTTGCCGTCACGCCAGATCTCGACCTCGAGGTACTCCGAGAGCGCGTTCACCACCGAGATGCCGACGCCGTGGAGACCGCCCGAGACCTTGTAGGCGTCCTTGTCGAACTTGCCGCCGGCGTGGAGCTTGGTCAGCACGACCTCGGCGGCGGAGACGCCTTCCGTCGGGTGGATGTCGACCGGAATGCCGCGGCCGTCGTCGGTGACGGTGACCGCGCCGTCGACGTGGATCACCACCTCGACGTTCGTGCAGTGGCCCGCGAGCGCCTCGTCGACCGAGTTGTCGACGATCTCGTAGACCAGGTGGTGGAGGCCCCGCTCGGCGGTGTCGCCGATGTACATGCCGGGGCGTTTGCGGACCGCTTCGAGGCCCTCGAGGACCTTGATCTGCTCGGCCCCGTACGCGCTGCTGGAAGGCGGCGGCGTGATCGAAGAATCTATCGACATTTCAAGTACTTACCGCCATTGGCGGAACACCTCAGCTTAGCAGACCGAGCCTCCTCGCGAAAGGTCGGGCGTGCGTTTGCTCGCGGGCTCCCGGCAGCGTCCCGACGAGCTGCCGAGCGGCCCGCAGGTGCGCCGTGGTGACCGCCCTGCCGCCCTGGTTTGCGATCCGTCACAGCCGCATCGGCATGACGACGTAGCTGTACGAGTCGTCTTCCTCGCTGCGGACGATGCCGGGGCTCGCGTCGTCGATCAGCGCCAGCTCGACGCGCTGCTCGTCGGGCAGCACCGCGAGCACGTCGGTCAGGTAGCGCGAGTTGAAGCCGACGCTCAGCGGCTCGCCGCTGTACGCGACCTCGATCTCCTCGCTGGCCTCGCCGAAGTCCGGGCTGCTCGCCGAGATCGTGAGCTGGCCCTCGCCGATGTGCAGCTTCACGCCGCGCGCACGGTCGCTCGCGACGACCGAGACGCGCCGCAGGGCCGAAAGCAGCTCCGTCTTGTCGACGACGATCTTCGACCGCATCGTCTTTGGGATCACCTGCTCGTAGTTCGGGAACTCGCCGTCGACGAGCCGCATGACGAGCTCGACGTCGCCTTGCTGCACGCGCAGCCCGTTCGCGGTCACCGTCGCGCTGACGACGCCGTCACCGTCGTCGAGCAGGCGGCGTAGCTCGGCGAGACCCTTGCGCGGCAGGATGATGCCCTTCTCGAGCGGCTTCACGTCCTTCACCGGCTGATCGACCAGAGCGAGCCGGTGACCGTCGGTGCCGACGAAGCGCAGCGTCGCGTCGTTCGCCGTCATGTAGACGCCGCCCAGGTGCGGACGGGTCTCGTCGGTCGACACGGCGAACAGCGTGCGGTCGATCATCTGCGCGAGCGTCTCCGACGGGATGGAGAACGTCGGCTTCGCCTTCGCGTCGCTCTGCGGGAAGGCCGGGAAGTCCGCGGCGGGGAGACCGACCAGCTTCACGCGCGAGCGCCCGGAAACGACCTCGATGAACTGGTTCTCGAGCGCGCGCACCGTGATCTCGCCCGGCTTCAGCTCGCGCACGAGCTCGAGCAGCTTGCGCGCGCCGACCGTCGCGGCGCCGGCGGTCTTCACCTTGGCGTTGCAGCGCCGACGGATGTGCACCTCGAGATCGGTCGCTGCGATGGTGAGGCCGTTCTTCGCCTCGAGGAGCACGTTGGCGAGGATCGGCAAGGTGTTGCGGCGCTCGACCACGCCCTGGGTCGGAGAGAGCCCCTGCAAGAACTCGCTTCGGTCGATCGAGAACTCCATCACGCCACTCCCGCGCCGCTCTTCATCTCCTGGAAAGACATTCAAAACTAGCAGGAGTAGGGCTTGTGAAAAATGGGCACAAGTACCTCAACTCCTCTGCCGTACGGCGGAATCGGGTGTCGAGAAATCGCGTCGCGCTCAACCGTCTCGACCACCCCCCGACGGCGGCGACGAGTTGTCCCGCCGCCGCCGTCAGGATCTCCACAACCGCCCCACAGCTTGTCGACGCTCAAGACGCGCGCTTGCCGGCGATTGCGCGCTCGAGACGCTCGACGGTCGTGCGGAGCGCCGCGTCGTTGGCGAGACGCTGCGTGATCGTGGTCTGCGCGTGGATCACCGTCGAGTGATCGCGTCCGCCGAAGGCGTCGCCGATCGCGGGGAACGACAGACTCACCAGCTTGCGCGTGAGGTACATCGCGATCATGCGGGGCACGACGAGGTTCTGCGTGCGGCGCTTGGACTTGAGCTCGGTGAGGGAGAGGCCGAAGTGCTCGCACACGGCGTTTTGCACGTCCTCGACGGTCGGCGCCTTGGGTCGGTGCCCGAGCAGCGGCTGCAGGACCTCCTTGGCGAAATCGAGCGTCACCTCGGCCTTGCGCAGCGATGCGTGCGCACCGAGACGCGTCAGCGCGCCTTCGAGCTCGCGCACGTTGTTCGCCACCTGCTCGGCGATGTAGGCCGCGACCTCGGGCGAGATCGAGAAGCCCTCGGCTTCCGCCTTCTGCTGGATGATCGCGAGCCGCGTCTCGATGTCCGGCGTCTGGATGTCGACCGTGAGACCCCACTCGAAGCGGTTGCGTAGCCGCTCCTCGAGATCGGGGATGTCCTTGGGGAACTTGTCCGAGGTCAGCACGATCTGCCGGCGCGACTCGTGCAGCGTGTTGAAGGTGTGGAAGAACTCCTCCTGCGTTCCTTCCTTTCCTTCTAGGAACTGGATGTCGTCCACGAGTAGGACGTCGACATCCCGGTAGCGGCGCTGGAACGCGACCTTGCGGTCATCGCGCAGGCTGTTGATGAAGTCGTTGGTGAATTCCTCGGTGGAGATGTACCGAACCCGCATGCCGGGGAACAGCCGCTGCGAGTAGTGGCCGACCGCGTGCAGCAGGTGCGTCTTGCCCAGCCCGGACTCGCCCCAGATG